>CALALQ010000347.1 GCA_937925595.1 uncultured Demequina sp.
TACGGCGCGCCTCTGCGGCTAGGAGGAACGAGTTGGGATCCGCATCGAAGCTGAACACCTGGCCAGGGACGACCTCACGCACCTGCGAGATGGCGTTCGCGAAGACGATCTTCTCGCCGAGTCCGGCGTCGGTTCGATACGCGACGTTCGCCGAGTCGTCAGTGAGGCGCTCGACAGCGACGATCTTCACCGGATCAGGCCCGGCGAGACCGGTAACGACGGCGCCGACTCTGATCACATCGAACAGGAACGTCGATTGCGCGTCAGTCAACGAGAGCCTCCTTCTGCACGCTCCCATCGAACGCCCCGCATACGGTAGGCGTAGCCACTGACACTTCGTCGCCGGTCACTTGGCGTCGTCCTTGCTCGGCTGCGCCGCCCCGCCGTTGCGTACCCACTCGTCGATCTCGCTGGCCTGGAACTTCCAAAGGCGACCGATCTTGTGCGCGGGCATCCCCTTCTCAGCAATCCACGCGTACACGGTGTCCTTCGTGACGCCGAGATGGATCGCTACGCCGTCAGCAGACATCCAAGGTTCCACCATCGGATCTCCCTCCGCCTCCTGCCCACTCCTCTCACCCTATCGATCTCGGAACAAGCTTGAGCCGGGTTTCACCGGTTATTCCTGGTGGAGGTTGCTTATAGCGGCATTAGATACCCAAGTCACCTAAACAATTGGGAGGCGGAACGTGCGCGGTGAGCCAGGCGATCACTGCGCTCCGCCATCGATCGGGGTCAGAGTTCCACGAAAGCGTATGTCCGGCCTCGAAGGTCTCCAGCGAAACAAGGCCAGGCCGAGCATCTCGGAGTGCTTGTGAGAGCCGTATCGGTACGGAGTCGTCGTGCGTGCCGTGAAGGATGAGCGTGGGTGCGGTGAGTTCCTCGGCACGAACCGTCCAGTCGAAGCATCGGAGCGGGATGCGGTCGGGCAGGCTAACCATCCGGGCCAGCGGGCGGAGCGTCAGCCACGGGATCGCGAGGCTGCCCGCGGCTGCGGGGAGTCCGCTGCGGGTGCAGTTCGCCTTGATAACCTCGGTCCAGTCGAGCACGGGCGAGTCGAGCACGAGACCGGCGATGCTGCGTCGATACGACGGGTGGTGAGCGAGCTGGAGCGCGATGGCCGCGCCCATCGACCATCCGAACAGCACGACCTGTCGGGCTCCGTGCCGCATTGCGTACTCGATAGCTGCTGCGGCGTCCTCGGCCTCGGTGAAGCCGAGCATTGAGCGACTGTTGCCGACTCCCGGGCCTTCGCCGTCGGCTCGGTAGCTGATGACGAGCGAGGTGTAGCCGCGCTCGGTCGCGGCGAGCACGCCGCGAAGTGTTCCGGCTCGGACGCTGCCGAGGCCATGTATGTGAATCGCCCACGTCGACTTGGCACCGTCGCCGTCGATGCGCCAGGCGGGGGCAAGCCCCGCCGGGGTGTCGATGGTGATGTCGTGTGCGTGAAGGCTGGCGTCGTTCGGGGTCGCGTAGTAGATGCCGCTCCAGGAGACGTGATCGCCAGCCCTGAGAGTGAGCCCCGATGCCGTGCTCGTCACCCGTCGCGCGATCAGAGTCGGTCCAACGTCGAGCACGTCTTCGGAGAGTTGCGCCCAGCCTCCGTTCTCGAACCAGAGGTTGTACGCGCCTTCGGCTGCGGTCTGGCGAGTTCGGTCGAGCACGATGAGAGGGCCGTCGCCGTCGCGCTCAACCTCGCGGACGGTCACGTCGTATCGCCGCGTGCTGGGGGCTGTCAGCCGCCGCGCGATCACCCAGCCGACACCCAACGCGCCTGCCGCAACGAGTCCGGCACCTAGCGCGACCCGTCGCATCACGAACTGCCGCCCTGGTCGACCCGGCTTCCTGGCGAAGCGGTGGTCCGTGTCGCTCTCGTGTCGAGTCCGAGGAGGTGGCTCTCGGCGCGATTCAGCAGGGCGCGCTCGGCTGCGCTGATGTCGAAGGTGACGCGCGGGTCGATCATCGCGTCGCGGATCTCAACGATCTCTCGGTGTAGACGGCTCTCCAGGTCATCCGCGCTCGCAGCGAGCGGGTCTGCTTGGCTCAGCCCAGGCCGCACGAGGGACGCCCGCTTCCAGAGAGGCTCCAACTGTGTCGCGAGGCCGACGGTGCGCTTCCGGCGCATGTCGTGCTGTGCGCGGCGGACGGCAGGCTGCGCGGCGAAGCCCGCGCATAGGAAAAGGAACGCGAGTAGGGAGAGCGGTTCGTAGGCGGGTTGGACGGCGCGCATGAGATCGAGATGTCCTGTGACGTGTGCGACATCCATGATGAGCACGGCCAGGCACAGTGCGCCGCCGAACGCCGATCCCAGGCTCAGCAGAGCCGCGGGGAGACGCTGGATGCCGGAGCTTCGCAGATATTGCCGCGCGGCGAGGATCATCATCGTCGTGATGACGAGGAAGAAGTAGCTGAAGTTGATGATCGAGTAGGCCGCTGCTGCGGGTTGCGCGCCAAGGTCGATCATGAACCGAGTCGTGGTCGTGCCTCGGTCGATGAACACGAACGTCGTGGTGATCGCAAGAAGCGAGGTGAGGAGCACCGGGATGCCCACGGCGACCCGCACGAGCCTGGGGCGGTACTCGTCGGCCTTCATTACGCCTCGACCGAGAAAGAAGATCCCGGTCATCAGCAGCCCATCCGAAACGAGGGTCGTGACGTTCGTCCCGCCAAGAAGTGGATCGGTGGCGAGGTAGATGGCGTCGACGTTCAGGGTCATCGCGACCGCAATCGTGAAGGAAGCGTAGGTGATGCTTCGATCCGCCCGTTTGCGGCGGAAGATGAGCAGGCTCGCCACGAGCGCCCACATGAGCGTCGCGACGAGCGCCTGGATCACCCGAAAATCTCCGAGTAGCGGGACTCGGCGAACACCGATCCTCGGATGCCCGCGGCCAGCCGATCTGCGAGCGACTCGGCGGCGATCTCCGTCTCACTGTCAATGTCCTGTCGCTTGAGCAGGCGTCCGCGCGTGTGAGGAGGGATGTTGGGCAGCAAGACGTCCCCGGCTGTGCAATCGTCGCCCTCCGTGTGACCGAGGATCATGTGGGCCAACTCGTGTAGGACGAACTGCTGGCGGTGCAGTGCAGAGTCGCTGCGTGCGTGGAGCACGAAGTCCTCGGTGTCGGTGACCAGCCAGAGCGCACAGATGCCGTCGCGGGTGTCGAGGTCGGCGAGTTCGACGACGCGGAGCCTACGATGGCGTCGTTCCTGTATGGCCTGGAGAAGGTGCGCAAGCGTGAATCTGCTGCCGAGCCGCAGATCGGAGACGGCGGCCGTTACGGTCTCTTCGGTGTTCACGTTTACCCCCTCTCGGCCGAGCAACTACTGGCCTCGGCTCCGTGGTGCGCGACACCCGTCAGTGCTCGGGTGTTCGCATCATTTCCTCGTCCAGGAACTTGCTGATGGCTTGGAGCGCCTTCGGCGAGATGTCGCCGAGTGTGCGAGCAGCGTAGGACTTCACCTTTGCTGCACGCATCGAACGCACGAGGTCGAGCTGGGCGGAGACCTTCTCCGGGGTTGCCACGCCGCTCTCCCCCGCAAGAAAGGCAGCATCAACGTCGAAGAAGTCCGCGAGTCCCTCGAAGATTGCGGTGTCTTGGACGTATCGGTGGCCGTTGACCATGTACGTCCATCGTGATCGAGACAGGCTGATGCCACGTTGTCTCAGATACTCCGCGATCTGCGAGTAGGTCGGTTCGGAGCCGGACTCGGCGACAGCGACATCCATCAGAAGTCGCAGGCGTTTGGCGAGGTCGTCAGCCGCAGCCTGACTTTCGTCTTCAGTCATCGTCGCTGACCCCCCTTTCCCTTCGGGAGGGCCAAGGCATCGACGTAGCTCAGGCCCAAGGGTAGTTGTGCATGCTCAATCTACCCGTTGAGCATGCACAAATCAACCGTTGCGCATGCTCAACATGCGGTGTTAGAACGGAATCTCGGGAGAGTTTTGAGCATGCTCAACGCGGCTTCCCGGTGAGCGGGAGGAGACGCCGATTCCATGAGCACAGCGCGACCCCGCAGCCTGACTGCGTTGCCCATCGGACGGCGACCGTCTCTTGGGAACCCCGGCGCACCTGATCGACAAGAGCCCCACGGTTCACGACCAGGCCAGAGGAGGTGCCGAGATGACGATGCCGGAAGCTTCGCGCGGAAAGCGCCAGCCGCTGGATGCCGCCGCACTGCTCGCCTCGCTCACCGGGCTGTCGCCGAGCGCCGCAGCGTATCGCTACGCCGAGGCAGGCATCCCCGTCTTTCCCTGCGTCACAGGAGGCAAGCGCCCGCTGACCAAGCGGGGATTCCACGAGGCGAGCACCGAACCGCGCCAGGTCGCTCGCTGGTGGGCGCGGTGGCCGCGCGCCAACATCGGGATGCCGACGGGCCAGATCTCCGGGCTGGAGGTCGTGGATGTCGACGTGCACGGGGCGATCCGCGGCTTCGCCGCGTTCGAGCTGGCCCGGCGCGAGGGGCTGACGGATCGCTGGGCCGCGTTCATCCGCACGCCCTCGGGCGGAGTCCATGCCTACTACCCGGCCGATCCCGAGCTGGTGCAGCCGTCCTGGCAGGTGGCGCGTGCTGGTATCGACTTCCGGGGATCGGGCGGCTACGTCATCGTGCCGCCCTCGATCATCACCACCGATGCGGGGCCGAGTGCGTATGCCCTCATCGGCTCCGGGCGAGGCGACGCGGTTCCCGTCGATGCCCGCGCGCTGCGGCAGTTCCTCGATCCGCGACCGGCGCGCCCGATGCCCGCCATCCCTGTCGAGCGAACGGACGGCGTTGACGTGGAGCGGATCGCCCGCTGGGTCGGGATGCGCGGCGAGGGCGAGCGCAACCGCGGCCTGTTCTGGGCCTCGTGTCGACTCATCGAGGCGGGTATCCCGCCCGACCGCGTGCGTGCCGCGCTGGGGCCGGCTGCCGAGCGCGCAGGCTTGCCCGCGCCGGAGATCGAGACGACGATCCGCTCGGCGCACCGCGTAGCGAGGGGCGCACCGTCCGCGCCCACCGCCAGTTCCGTGCCCAGCCATGCAGCTCAGCCTTCATCGGGTCAGGTGCTCTCGTGATCCCCGGCAGCACGCAACAGCCGCGCGGGCGGATCGCCGTGTGGACGGCGGTGGCTGGGACCGTATTCATCGCCGCAGCCGCCTTCTGGCTGTCGT
>CALALQ010000348.1 GCA_937925595.1 uncultured Demequina sp.
CCACCCATCAGCCGCATCTCAAACAACCTGGCTGGGCACTACAGCTAGCCCAGCGCTCCAGTTCGTTCACGTTTGAACCCCTTTTGGCTCGTATTGGGATGACCTTCACCCCTGACTTCAAGGGCATCAAAGAACCGTCTACGAGTTCAGGGTCCAATCTGGGCAAGTTCCGGGCAGTATGTGGGCATGTCGGAACCGCCCCTTCACGACCGCCTCGTCGCGGAGATCAAGGTCGTCCGCAAGTTCGGCCTGCACCGCCTGGCGCAGCACTTCGCCGAACTGCCCACCCTCAGCCAGTTGGCGCTCGATATCTACGGAGTCGGGACAGCTGATCGCATTGAGAAGCTGCTGCACGAGGCGTGGACCAAGCGAGCGGAAGGGGCACAGGGCACCGCGGTCGGGATCATCCTCGGGCTCGAGCCGGGCCGACGCGGCGCTCGGCCCTCGGTGCTCCGCGAGGTCGCGGCGAAGCGGCTCGGTTACGCCTCAGTCGACACCTTCCGCAAGAAGCCCGAGGGCCACGCCATCGCCTACTTCGCGGACGTGATCGAGAGTTACTGCATCGACTACCAGCCTGAGGTGACCAACGACGAGTACCGGATCAACGCCGCGCTCAACGCCGTCATGGCGCTGACGCTGACCGAGTACACCGAGTTCGCCGCCCGGCTGGCGCGGCGCTTCGCCGCCTATAAGGCGAACCCGCCCCCTGATCCTAAGCAGTTCGCAGTGAAGCCTTCAGGTCAGTAGTGGTCTTCGCGTTTACAGAACCACCTTGCTGAGGCGGATGGAGATCCATACATTCAGCCACAGCACTGCGGACACGACGAAGTTCACGATCACAAAGAACTCCGGGAAGGGTCGCCACAACAGGTCGACTAGGCAGAGCGCGCCCATCAGCGCGACGACGGTGATATTCGTCCCCTGAACGATGCGCTCCCTGCGTCGATCGTCCGGATCGGCTATCGACGTTCGCGTACTGGCATACGTCAGCGAGTACCCAACAACGCCGAACGTCGCGAAGATCACGAGCACCGACCTGAGGAACCAATCTCGCGACGGGGCGATCGACTCGTGCATGAAGACGAGGTACTCCACGAGGGCCGTGAAGAAGACGAAAACGAAGTCGTATGGCTTGATCCTCCAAGCGGTGTCGTACTTGAGGGCGGCCAGGAGGTGCGTCTGGAGGATGCGGAAGAACAGGGAGAAGAACAAGACCAGGAGCGAGAGGTGCTCGAGCGAGTAAGCCTTGAAGAGCTCAACGAGGCGTTCACCGAGGATGAAGAACAACGTCCCGTGGAGGAGCGAGACGATCAGGAGGAAGATCGCCCGAAAGTCGCCCTCGTTGCGGATGGGGCGTCGCACTTGTGGCGCCTCGGGAGCCCGCGGTTCCTCGCGCTTGGCGCGAAGGAGGGTGACCACCCCGACCACGGCTGCGATCACGACGATCGCAAGTCGTGGACGCATGCTCTAGTCGATAAGTCCGGCGGCGATGGTGACGACTCCGAGGATCGCGTGACTGACGCTCACGCCGATCAACGTGCGGGCTCCGTTGTACGCCCAGAACCAATACAGCCCGATCAAGAAGGTCGCGGCGACGGTCAGCCAGTCGAGGTAGATGACGTGGACGTAGGCGTACAGCACCGAGGTCATCAGCAAGATTGCCCACGTCGGAAGCTTCAACGTTCTCCCGAAGGCAGACAGTGCGCCCCGGTACAGGAATTCCTGAATCGGGCAGGAGATGAAGATGTAGAAGAGGTAGAACAGCCAGTCCTCGGACGGATCAATGCGGCTGTACCCGATCGCGTACAGCACCACGGCGGCGGCGACCAGGAGGACGGTCAGCGGTGCAACGCGGAGCAGAGACTTTCCGGCGCCGCGCGCCGTCACGCCGATCTCGGCGTTGGTGTAGCCGGCCAGTCGGAACAGTGCGTAGACGACACCACCGCCCACCGTGAGCGCCACGAACTTCATGTCCCATGGGATGACCCCAAGCAAGATCAAGATCGGCAGACCGATGTAAATGATCGGCAGCGCGATCCACAGCGTGATCAGCCAAGTGCGAGCAAGGGTCACGGGCGGGCCCCCAAAGGGTGCGGGTTGGAAGGTCGGTTTGAAACTAGATGCGGCCATTCACTACTGACTTATACTCCGCTTGCCATGGCCTGGCAATAGCCGAAACGTGCGGCGCATGTCCTCCAGGCGGCGCTGGACTGGGTTACGTCACGACGGCCAATCGCTGGCGGCACTCCTCCGCTGCGCGGGCGGTATCTGAGGTTGCCTCTATCGTTCCCTTTACAGGCTGGCGGGGGCAGTTCATAATGCACGGCAGTAATTGAGGAGATATCGCCACCATGTCGCGCTGGTACAAGACGGATCTGCAGATTGCCAGCCCCGCTGGTGGCTTTGCGTTGCCGAACGCCGACTTGACCAATCCGGCTCAGCGCGCGAAGGCGGTCACCGCCTATGTGCAACTCATCAAGGAGGCTGGCATCGAGGTCTTCGCGGTCACGGATCACAATGCAACGTCGATGCTTGCCGAGATTGGCGAAGAGGCGCGCAAGCAAGGCCTCGTGATGTTCCCCGGTATGGAGGTCAGCACTGGCACGGGTGCCGATGGCGTGCACCTGCTCCTGATCGGAGATCCCGATGCCGACATTGCCGCACTCGCGCACCAGTGGACGACGGCTGCCGACTTCACGAAGGACCACCCGGCGTTCGACCCGATCACCAAGTTGCACATGCCAAGCCATAAGTCGTTGTTCGACATCCTCGCCGCCCTGCCCGAGGACACCTTGGCGATCGCGCCCCACATCCTGGGGGACAACGGCATCGCCAGCGGCGATTCGATCAAGGAGGCGACCATCAAGTGGCGGGCGCTCCATAGCGATGGGATTTCTGCAGTCGACCCGGGCCAGCCGTCAGGCGACGATGGGTGGAACGACAGGTTCCGGCTGAGGCAGCTCGACAACTTCCCCGCTGTCGTGCGGATGCCCTACGTCTCCACGTCGGACGCCTACCGACCCGAGAAGGTTGGCTCGCGCTTCACTTGGATCCGCATGCATGAGCCGACGCTGGCTTGCCTCCGCCAGGCCTTCCTGGACCACGGCGCCCGTATTCTCTGCGACTGGGATGAGCGGCTCCAAGGTGACCCGAATGAGATCAAGCACGCTTACGTGAAGTCGATCCGGCTCGACAACTTGTCCACGTCGGCCGAAGCGCTGGAGTTGGACTTCGATCCGCGCATCAACGTCATCATCGGCAGTCGTGGTTCAGGCAAGAGCACGATCATTCAGGGGCTTCGCGCACTGTACGGCGAGGAGTCTCACCTGCCTGCAGTGGTGGAAGAAGAATCCCAGCGCTATCAGGAGCAGGTGTTCGCCGAAGCGACCATCACCAGTTCGTTCGTCGAGGCCATTAGCGGCGAGGAGGGTGAGGCGACCTGGACCCTTGACGACGGCACCACGTCTGAGCAGTCGGTCATCAACGTCCGTGTCGTCACACAGAAAGAACTGTTCGAGAGGACGAGTGGCGACCGTATCGACGGCGAGAGTTCGAGCGCCAACATGCTGGCGCTAGTGGATGAGGCGCTGGAAGACGACAAGGTTGCTGCCGATCTGCAGACCGAGGGCGTCGACATAACTGGCATGCGTGGCGCAGCGTTCGAGGAGTCGGTCGAGGAGGCTCGCCGGAACTACCACCAAGCCGTGCTCGAACGTCTCGAGGCCGAGCGGAAGGTCGCCGGACGCAAGCGGGTCAACGACGCGCTCCAGGAAGTCATCCGCAAACTCGGTGCGCTCGATAACCAGGAGGACAAGGACAAGGTCACTGCGGCGAATGAGACCATCTCTGACAACCGGGCGTTGGTGGGCGCAACCGATGAGGTCCGGGACATCATCGAGTCAATCGAGGCTGTCGAGTTCCCCATCGTGCCCGAACTGCACACCGAGCCGGGCAAGGAGTTGGCCGCAGCGCTCAGCGCCTCGGTCCAGGAATTCCAGAAGAGTCGCGATGTGCTCTTGCTCCAACTCGGACAAGCAAGCGAC
>CALALQ010000349.1 GCA_937925595.1 uncultured Demequina sp.
GTGAGCCGGGCGGGAGCTCAGCCGTGCCCATTGTGGGCGACACCCGCGCCGCTGACTGCTCAAGCTGCCGGGGACAGTCACAGACCACGGCGGGGGAGGGGGCGCGGGACCTGACCGACCCAGGCGGATTCTGGCGCTGTGGATAGTTTCGGACGAGGCCGACGGAAATGTGGCCTGATGCTGGCATGAGCGATCACAAGATTTCCCTGCCGGCGCCGGCGCCGACACCGCTGGTTCTCAAGATGGGGAGCGTCGGAGACTTTGAGTACCTCGAGTACGTCGTCGAACCTGTCCAGGACGAGATGGGGGTGCGGATGCGTTTTGCCCCGGCGGAGGGCGGTGCCGTGGTCTTCGAGCTCGACATTGCCAGCGCTCGGCGCCTTGCCCGTGAGTGGGCTCCGCTGCTGTAAGCAGACGACGGTCCTACGGTCAGGCCGCCAGCTCGAGGTCACGGAGTCGCTGCAGGGCGCCGGCACGGACGTAGCGCATGGCCTCGAGGTGGTTGGCGAGGCCGTCTGCGTCTCGGGGGTACTCGGGCCACATGTCGGGGCCGCCTCGCGCGTCGGTGAGGTGAAACATGACCGGTCGTGGGGTGGCGGCGGTTTTGCGGCGTGTGGGCTTACCAGCTCGGCGGATGAGTTCGGCGTTCCACCAGGCCCATTGCTCGCGCTCGTGGCCGTACTGCTGTTCTCGTCGGCGCAGCACGCCGGCGAGGCCGAAGGCGCGCGCGAGACGGTCGCGGTGGTCGTGCACTCGGCGACGCCAGCCGTCGCGCGTGAGCGTGGCCAGCGCGTGACGTTTCAGACGTGCCAAGGCAGCGCGTGTGCGGGAGGAGGGCATACCCGCGCGATCGCTGATCTGCTGATCGTTGTGGCCTTCTCGAGTGAGCGCTTCGTAGACCCGCCGGGCAGTGGGGCCGAGGCCTCCGCGGGTGAAAATGTCGTGGCGACCAGCCTCGAGGCGGTCTTCGAGGTCCGTGAGCAGGGTCGCTCTGACGTCGAAGAGCTGGGCCGGGGGGCGGGCGGTCATGTCGTGAAGTGGCCCGACGTGTACGTCAGGTGTGGAGAACTTCTCTGACACCCGCCAGACGGCTCCGTCCGCTCCGTCGGCCTCGCGGACGCGGGTGATCCATCCGGCGGTTCGTAGCCGGCGGAGGGAGCGGTCGACGGTCGTCGACGGGATGCCGGTGAGGGTGGCGATGGAGCGCAGGGGGGCGGCGACGTCGCGGGCGCCGGAGCGGAGGGAGAGCCAGGCGATCGCGGTGAGGACGGTGGAGTCGTGCAGGTCGTGTTCGGTGTGGGTCCACCGGCCGGGGGAGACGCGGAAGGCGGTCAGCATTCGCTCGATGGTGGCCACGATGCCCTGCAGCTCGCTGAGGTCGCGTTCGGGGCGCTCCTGGGGCGCGTAGCGGTACGTCGTGGCGCGTTCTTGGGCCTTCTCCCACTGCCGGCGCAGGCGTGAGGCGGCTTCGGCGGGAACGCGCGGGGTGCGGCGGCCGCCGGTGGGGTTGTTGCGGGTGCGGTAATGCTCCATGCCGGGGGCGGTGCGGGCGGCATGCTCGACGTCGACGAGGCTCCACCCGGCGACAGCGGCAGCGAGAAGGCATAGGTATCCGGTGCGGGAGGGGTCGGCGCCGCCGCCCACGGTGGCCATGTGAGCAGCACCCCAGGCGGGGAGCTCGCGGTGGGCGCGGTGGGCGGGGTTCACGGGCCCGGTAGGGGCCTGACGGGTGGGGTCCGGTGTGGGGCGCAGCTGACGGAAGGCGTCGATGACGCGCTCAAGGTGAGCCGCGGTGACGGCGGGGGTGCGGAGGATGTCGAGATCCCCGGCGCCGGGCATGACCTCGGAAGTGCCGCCTCGAGCGTGGGGGGAGAGGGGCGGTCGGATGGCGCCGGTCCGCGCGTTTTTGAGCAGGCCGTGGTCGAGGGAGACGGGCAGGACGGCTTTGGCGGCGTCCGCGAGCTGCTGCATCATCGTCAGCGGGACGCCGGCGAGGGGGACCCACACGTGGAAGCCTCCCTGCGGGCCGGGGCTGGACTTGCAGACCACGTGCCGGATCTCCGCGTGGCGGAGGATGCGGATGAGCACGCCGAGCTCTTCCGGCGCCGCGGCGCGCTGAGCGTCGGTCTTCATGTCGAGGTCGAACACGGCGAACCAGAACATGCCGGTGTCATCCGCGAGGTTGATTGTCCACGGCTGGTCCGGTGGCAGGTGCTCTCGGATGCCATGTTTGCGGGGGTAGGAATTGGAGCGGACGACGCCGTCCGCTTCCGCCTTCATCGCGTTCACGTACCCGCGCGGGGAGATGGCGCGCGTGAGCTCCCACGCTGCGGCAGCCGGATGCTGCGACACGCGCGAGTGAATCGGTGTGTGGTCTACCGATTTCCAGGGTCGACGGGTTACTATGACCACGTCCTCTCGAAGTTTGGGAGGGTACGCGAAGGGCCGGGTTCCACCCGGTTGCGGTGCATCAGCTTCGAGTCGGAGTTTGGCGACGCGGACTCGTAGCTTTGAATCTTGAGGGGCCCGCCGGCAACGGCGGGCCCTCTTCATTTATGCGGCTGCCGTGCTGGCCTCCAAAGACTCGAGGTCGAGCGGCGGGGTCGCCGCGACGGGCTTAGGCACGAGCGGCAGACCGCCCTTCTCCTCGAGGACTGTGGCCAGTGCTTCGAGGTAGTAGCTCATCGACACACCGCTCTCGCGAGCGGCGGTTCGGTAAGCGTCGAGGGCTCGCTCAGGAACGCGGCCCTGCAGCAGCGGCATGTCCGCTACGCGGACGCCATACTCCCGGCTTCGTGTTGTACCCATGGCGCAATCTTGGATGCGCATACGTATTGATGCTCCCGTGACACGCCGCCACGACGCGTTAACGTCCCGAAAAATCACCAGGACCAGCGCGCAAGCAGTCAGCTTCGCGACAGAACACGCCGCCTACGCGTCCCTCGGAGCGTCCGGCAATCGTGCACGCGGTTCAAGACCTCTCCAGGCCAGCGCGCCAGCCCGGAAACACGGGGGACGACCGGGGTGAAAAGCGGGGGAGACCCCGTGTCCCCCGCATGTGGGACAACAGCCGAACTGGCGGGTGAACAGGCCCACATCATGTGAAGCGCGGACGCCCACCGCACAACGCGCACGCAGATGCCGAGCTACTTTCGCTTCCATGTCGAGACGAGCCCGGGGCGCAACAGGCGCAAAGGGAACGGGGGACAGTGGGCGCGCATGCTGGCCCCGCGTACATCGCCAATACTCCCCGTCAGCGACGGCGCGATGAACCTAGTCGCGCTCGTCTTGACGGCACTGGCAACCCTCTACTTAGCGATCCGCGCAGGCAGAGCGACCGATCCGCGAAAGTGGAGGTTGGTGATCGCAGG
Source organism: uncultured Demequina sp. (assembly GCA_937925595.1). The sequence continues at coordinate 3,372 of CALALQ010000349.1, forward strand.
AGCACTCGTATGTGTTGCCCTGTTCGAAAGCATCCCGTCTGTCTACCTAGCGGTCGACAGAGCGCTAGGCGGGATAAACCTCTTCTACCTGATCGCGCACCTGGCTCTTCTTCCCGCCGCGTACCTGATCACCGGATCGCTAGCGTGGGCAGTGAGCAGCAGGAAGAGCGCTCAACTCGTGAGCGGGTGGCCAGGCATCTGCGTGCTGTTGCTCTGCGCTTCGGCCATGGTGGTGTTATTCATCGCCACGCTTGGGCCGACGACTCGGTTGAACGTGGGCTCCGCTGGTCTCCGAGGGGCCTTTGTCTCGAGCAGCTACGCATATCTGGTGTGGGCGTCAGCCGTCCTCGTCGTACCTATGGCTCGGGCGGCCGGCTACGGACAACGGCCCATGACACACAGAATGGCCTCGGGGATGATGGCTGGAGGATTTGCGCTGTCAGCTCTCGCGGGGACGGTGGTTGTCTTCAAGCTGTTTACGAATGACGATCTGGTGGGGGGAATGATTTATACCGCGATCATCCTCTTCTCTTCGGCGCTGTTGGTCCGGTGGGCCGGCGCCGCGCTAGAACGTCAGAGGTACTTTCCCGCCTCCAAATAGAGGCCGAGTATCAGCACACCTGCGAGTGAGCCCACAATCACCTGTGGCCAGGTGTGAGCCTTGAGTCGCACTCGCGACCAGGCGAGGGCGGGAAGGATCACCGCGGTGATCCAGCCCGGTTCGCCGAAGAACGCGACCTGCATCCCCACCACGAATGTTGCTACGGCGAGGTGGATCGACAGTTTCAGAAAGATGTTCAGAAGCGCGGCCAGGCCCAAGCCGGCGATAGCCGCGAGCAGTATCGCGATGACTTCGACGGGAGCCCTGAGCAGCGCCAGGAGCGCTATGCAGGTGGCCAGCGACAAGACAATGCCCCCAAAAACCCCGAAGCGCTCCCTCTGGACACTCACATGACGATCCTGAATAACGCCCATGCGCGAGAGGGCGATCAGGCCACCAGCGGGCAACGCAGCCGCGAATAGGAGTGCGAGGAGGCCCGCCCATGGCGCGCCATAGACAACCCCCGACTCGAGGAGGAGAACCGACGCGGCCGCCGCGGGACCCACGGCCGTAGAAAGGAGGCGAGCGGCAGGAAGAGACCAGGACGCAGGTGTATCAGAGGAGGGTGTCGAGGCGGCGATCGAGCTCATGCCCCTCTGCCGCATCAATTCTCTCCAGTTCAGTGGCTTGGGCGATCGTCTCGCGGAGCACCATAGTCGCATCCCAACCCAAGGCCTCACAGATGAGATGCAGCTCAGACGCCGTGACCTCACGCTCTCCATGGCGGAGGCGGCGGACTGTCTGTTGGCGAATCCCCGTGGCTTGGCTCAGCAACGGGGCCGACCACCCCAGCTTGGACATCTCTGCGTCGAGTCGAGCGGAGAAGATCTTGACGACGGACTGCTGGAAGGTGTGTCTGATCTTCCCCCGGCTGCTCCCCCCCGAAGGCTGCGCTGATTTCAACGCAAGCCTATAGAGACGCTGTCCGATCTCTCGCGTTTGCTTCCAAATTTGGTAGCTGCTACGTTCGCCGGCGTGACCGCTTCCAAATTTGGCACTTGTGGCGTCGGGGACTGGCGAGTGTTACCCGATCTGAAGGGCTTCGCCCAGCGCCTTGTAGAGATCCTCGACGCGGTCGGTGACGACGGAGTAGAGCACTCGCCCGCCGGGGCGAATCTGACCCTCCGGCGGGTCGGTGGCGATCACACCAGCCTTGACGAGCACAGCGAGCTGGTTGGACACGGACCCCGAGGGCAATCCAAGTTCTGCGGCGATATCACCACGGAGCGAAGGCCCCTTCTTCCGCAGGCATCCGATGATCGCTACACGGATGCGGTTCCCGAGAATATCGATCGCAGTCTCCCCGCGCTCTCCGAGAGGGGTCGCGGGGAAGGCGGGCATAAGAAACCATCCTGCCCGATCCCGCGCCCTCAGACACTTCAACCAACCTACTATGTAATAGTGTAGGTTAACTCGACGGTCCTACTCGAACGGATGGACCGCAAGGGAGCACACGCCCAAGGGCGGCGGGCACTGCCGCGAGGCGGTGATAGGTGCGCGCCTGTGAACCCATGCAGAAGAAGAACCCCTGTGGGAGATCTGAAAGTTGAGAGGTGGTCCGCTTTGAACCGACGGCAGTGGTGGGTGAGCGGCGCCCTAGCGGCGACTCTGCTGACCGCAACAGTGTCCATACCAATGGCGGTCGCGGGCGCAGAGCATTCAGCTGCGCTGAGTGACTATCGCACGGCTGTCGAGAGGGCAGTGTCTGCGACGGAGGCGGGAGCAAATGCGTTGGTCGCGTTGCAGACCGAGCAGCAGACTGGTTCTGTCGAGTGCGAGGCCCTGCAGAATCTTGTTGACGCGACGCCCGCGGATTTGATCCTCGATCCTGCGGTCCGAGATGCCGCCACGACAGCGATATCGGCAGCGACTGCGAGCGTCGCACCCACGCCGCCAGACCTCCCCGTGGGGGGCGAATGGCTGCGCCTACCAGATTCCGCGTCGACGGAGGACCTGACCGCCGCGCGCGCGACGGTGATCGAGTACACGGCGAAGGTTGCGTCCTCGACTGAGGATTTGAACCGCTCGAGCGAGACCGCCCGGACCGCGGTATCCGCGGCGGAAGACGCGGTAGACCAGCTAGTCGACTCCGCATCCGAAAAGGGCCGGACCATCTCTTTTGAGCGAGCGGGTAACGCGGAAAAGCAAAGCCTTGCGGATGCGGTCGCCGCTCTCGGGGCCCGGAAGACGGGAGCCGATCGCCCTGTGACGTCGGTAACCGCGGAGCTGGTATCTGCATACGTGTCAGCGGTGGCTGCAGCGAAGGCATCCCAGGATGCCGTAATCGCAGCCGAACAAGCCTCGCAACAAGCTGCTGAACAAGCCGCACAGCAGGCGTCCGAGGAAGCGTCCCGCCAGGCCCAGACCACTCAACGGTCATGGACTGGCACGTCCGGCGTTCCAGACTCGAGCCCGAGCCGGGGCGAGGAGAGCGACAGTTCCTCGAGCGTGCTGTCCGGTGGCGGCGGAATTGGTCACGCGCCTCCCGGCGGGAAGCTCTGCTGGAACGCCGATACCGGCGGCACGATGACCTGCTCCACAGGAAATTGAGATCGAGAGGAGGAGCGTGAGATAGAGCCACATCCGTGATGTGGCGGTGGGGGATCCGAGGTTAGAGGCTCGGCCCCCCACCTGGTTCCAACCGAACAAGACCCCTGATTGGGAAGTACATGCATGGAGAAGGAACTGCCCGCAGTCTACGGCGGGCGGGTAAGACAAGGGCGATCCGGTC
>CALALQ010000350.1 GCA_937925595.1 uncultured Demequina sp.
GTCTGAGCTTGGTCCCCTAGCCACCAATGAAGCACGACGCCCGTCGCCGCGGTCTCTTCGATGACGTCCAGCACATCGTTCTGGGCTTTGTAACTGTGCACGCTCGCGATTCGGCTCATCTCCGATCCGATCGCGAGGATACTGCGAAAGGACTCACGCTGAGTCGACATGGGAACTCGAGACGCGCCGTCCAATCCGACCTCGCTGATCAGAGCTGTCCTGCTCAGCAGCTCTCGAAACCTCAGCTCATCGAACCCCTGTTGCGCCTTGGCGAGCCCAGGATGGCAGCCAACGCCCCATACGGCCGCTGCGTCTTGGCGCGACATCGCACGCTCAGCTTCATCAAGCGAGCGAGTAGAGGCGAGCACAACAGCGTTCAGAGATCGGATGTCGGCTGCGCTCACGTCGACACGAATATGTGCGTGGGCGTCAAGCGGAGGTGGCAACATCATCCGATGTAGTCTCTCAGCTCGCTGATGCCTCGAACCACGAGATCGTGCGCTTCCCTCAGAGAATAGCTGTACGGGAGGCCTGACGCAGCGATCTCCGCTCGACTCACACCGGACCGCACAAACTCTCGTACCGCGGCTTCCACCGACTTGGACTCGAGCCAGCTGTCCAGGTCGGCGTCCCGTCCGTGCTCAGCGTATGCAGACGCGTCCTGAATATCGCTCGCTTTGAACGCTGCACGCCGCAGGACGCATCCGAAGCACACCCCGCAACCCGTCACCCCTTTCACGCCGTGGAAACGTTGATCAGTGTGGGAACAGGAGTGAGACGCGGAGAGGAACTCCGATGCAGCCTTCCCACCGAGGCGCTCTCTCGCCCAAGTGAACATTTCACCTTTCGTCACGCCAGCGAACGGATTGACGATGGTGGCGTGCGCACCCGCTGCGTCGGCAAGGGCAGATAGCTGCCCGAGGAACGCAGGGTGAGTGGTCCGCGTGGAGAGGCTGCCCCGGCGATCCGGACCGAGAGGCGGGTTGATCGATGCGAAGCCGTTTTCCGGGATCCACAAATCCACTTCATCGATGGAAGCGACAGCGAGTCCGAGCGCTAGGAACAGCAACGAGCGGGTGCGGGTGCTCCTTTCCTCTCCGTACCGCCGCCCGGAGTAGTTCGTCCTCTTTCGCGCAAACTGAATGATCTCGTGATCCTGGGACGGGCCGGGAATCGCTGACTCGGCGCGCGTCGCGATGGCTTCTTGAACAGGCACGACGGTCGAGGCACTGGAATGCGACACCAAGACGTGGTGCTGGTCGCTGGTCAGGGTCTCGCGCGACTTCAACGCCCCAACCGCCGAGTCGGCGCCGCCGCTGAGCAGCACCACCCGAGACGCGGCTCGCGCTCGCATTTGCTGAGTGTCAGGAAGTTCAGGAGCCTGGGAAAATGTGAAGTTCCAGCGATCACCGCTCAGAAAGTTCACTAACGCCGCGAGGCTCTGACTCTGTTGGCGCCACACGTCTGGGAGCGCCACATCGACGTCCACAGAGAGATCCCGCGCTCGCCAGTTCGCGCGTCCGACAGTGCGCACAGACGACCTATCCGCCGCATACACGGCCGCAGCGATTCTCACGAGGTCGACGTTCTCGACTCGAACAGGACCAAGCACACCCAGGGTGGGCGAGAGGCTGGTCCGAAAGGACGATCGTTCGTCGCTCGACCAGTAGAAGGTGCCAGGTTCGGCGGCGGTATCTGCTGAGGCCCCGAGCCTCAGCCGGAAATCAATCATTCTCATCCCCGAAAATCTCCCGAAGCTGATCCAACGCGGACTCGATCGCCTCCTGGAGGTCCGACTCCGACGGACCGATGCGCGGGAACTGCAGCCTCGCCGCAAGGGCGTCCGCGGAAGCCCGGATCTCGTCTTCGTTGACACCGCTACTTGGATCCGCCAGCAAACCACCGGATTCACTGAGCACAACCTCGGCGGTGAAGGTTGCAACGGATGCGCGGACAAGGTCGGTGATATCCGGGTCGACGCCCTCCGGCAGCTCCAACACCATCAGCCCGAGGCGCGCCACCAGGAGACGGCGCTCGTGATCATCGATGGTGCTTTCGGATACACCGCACGCCGCATCTACGATGCGCCGAACGACTTCCAGTGGATCATCAAGTCCAACGACTCATCGAAGTCGAGGCCCAATCGTCGGAGTGCCGCGCGGTCTCCACCGCGGTATGCGATGGCGCCGGTGAGCGCACGTGCTGCCGAGCGCGCCGTTCGGGCATTCGATCTCTGTGCTCCTCCTCCGCTCGAGGCACCCCCACGACCTATGCGAGTCCTTCGGGCGCCCTGGCTCGTGGCGCCCTTCTGCTTTCCGGGGGACCTGGTCGTATCAAGAAGACGTACCGCCGGACGAAGGAGCGTCGGGTCAGCAATCGGGTCTGGACTTCCGCTTGACGACATGTTCGAACGAGCCAAGTTGTCTCGAAGCTGTTGCCCGTCTGCGCTGTTGGTCCCGCCCCAAGCCCCGCTTGTCCCCATCAGTGCCCTGCCTGCTGTTTGAGGGCGTTGGCAACAGCGCGTTTCACGGGGCCGCTGCTCACCTCCTGCCATGTTGCGACAACAGCGAACAATTCGGCCGCGTCTCCGTTCGCCAAGAGCAAGGGGGTTCTGGGCTGAACATCCTTGGGCGGAAGAGCCTTGAGCGCAGAAGCTGCTTCGAGCGCCAGGTCAGGATGGGCTCGGTGAATCAGAAGGAGGGAGCTGACCGCCTCACCCTGTCGTTCCGGCTGCTCTCGCAGCGCGCGCCCGAGATAAGAGAGCAGGTCAGCGGCATCCCCGGTCCTCAGAGCCTTGATGGGTCCTGGCTGTAGCTTTTTACCCTTCGCGAGCAGGTCGCGACCCAGTTCGCGGAGGTGCACCGGCAACCGCTCGTCCGTGAAGACTGCCCCATGGAAGGTCGCAGCGAGCGTCAGGTAAGGGCCGAGTTTGTCTGCGGAAGGAAGGTCAGGCCGCAGCCGAGCCCACGCGAGCATCGCGGAAGAGAAATCGGAGCCTGAATCGGAACCCGTCTCATCCTCCCCGAGCTCCTCATCGTCCCTGTCCCGTCCGGATGCGCCGGGTTCGAGCTTGGTCTTCATCTGCTCGAGTCGTGCTTCGAGCGAGCCGGCAGCCTGCCATTTCAACAATCTCTGGAAGTCCGCGGGCAGGATGACCTCGAGAACCATCAGCTTGGCGATGACGGGCGGATCCAGCTGAATCCCCCGCCGGCTAGCGATCATCTGCCGAACGCGAAGGTCGTTCAAGAACCGCTTGATACGCCGTGGATTCCCGTGCATCTTCTCGTGCAGAAGTGGAGTGATCCGTACCGCGAACGCGAGCTCGTCGGCGAATTCGAACCCGTCAACCTTGTTCACGTCATCAATCTCGCCGCCCGAACCGCGAACCTCGTCGCAACGCGCGATCACTGCGTCCGAGTGAATTGACCACTCCGGTCGTGCCTGAAGCTGCAGAAGCAGCAGGTACGCCTGCGTGTCGAACGCACTAAGAGAAGGAAGGCCGATTGCCGTCTGAACGATCTTGTGCAAGTAGAGGCGGGCGGGTTCTTCCGACTGCTCCGCGTGCTCAGGCGCAACACCACGACGCGAGAACCGTGTCGCGATCGCGTCGGCAACGCGGTCCTCATCAGCAGCGATGACGAATGACATCTTCGGAACATCGAGGAAGAGCCGCATCGTCTCGAGCGTCTCGACGTAGACCTCCTCGCGGAGCACCGGCTC
>CALALQ010000351.1 GCA_937925595.1 uncultured Demequina sp.
TCGCGGCGGGGGGGGTCTCCGAGCCGTCACCTCGACATCCAGCCACGGCAGCAACTAGCGCAATACCAGCGGCGATGCCGACCAGTCGCTTCAAGGAACTCCCCTTCCTCATTGCGGACAGAGTAGTCCCCCACGGAGGCGCTCCGTGTCAGCGTCGTCGGGCCACCTGAGTTCCCGGAACTAGACTCACGACATTGTGACGGCGGGCGAGTTCCCCTATCTCGAAGACATCATCGGCGGAACCCCGGTGGTGTGTCTGCGACGCCTCCCCGCGCCAGGTGCCACCGTCCTCGCCAAACTTGAGGGAGCGAATCCAGCGGGGTCCGTCAAGGACCGCGCGGCCTTCTCGATGATCCTGGACGCCGCAGCGTCGGGCCGCATCACACCCGGCGACGAGCTCGTGGAGGCGACGAGCGGCAACACGGGCATCGCGCTCGCGGCGGCCGCGGCGGCGCTCGGCTACCGCTTGACGATCGTCATCCCCGACGGCACCTCCCAGGAGCGGCTCGATTGCATGGCCGCCTTTGGCGCGCGCATCGTACTCACCCCTGAGGCGGACGGCATGGAGGGGGCAAGGGACAGGGCCGACGCTCTGGTCGCCCAGACCGGCGCCGTCCAGCTCGATCAGTTCGCCAATCCCGCGAATCCCTTGGCGCACATGGTCTTCACGGCGCGGGAGATCTGGGAGCAGACCGGTGGCCGTGTGACCCATGTCGTGTGCACCATGGGCACTACGGGCACGTTGACCGGGGTCTCGCGCTCGCTCGCCGAGATCGCTCCCGGTGTGAAGGTGATCGGCGTGCAGCCCGCACCGGGGGAGTCGGTGCCGGGCCTTCGGGCGTGGCCCGCTGAGTACCTGCCGGCCGTCTTCGACCCCACCCATGTGGCCGAGGTGCGCACCGTCACCGCCCAGCGCGCCATCGACACCGCGCGAGAGCTCGCACGCGTCGAGGGACTCATGGTGGGGCCCAGCTCCGGTGGGGCCGCCGCGATCGCGCTCGACATTGCCGCCGAGCAGCCGGAAGCGGTGGTGCTGTTCATCGCCCCGGATAGGGGCGACAGGTACCTCTCAACAGGGCTGTACCGCTAGCAGGCGCGGTCTGCCGCCCGGCGACACCTGCCCGGCGACACCTGCCCGGCGACACCTGCGCAGCGCTAATTGATCGTCGACTTGGTGACGACGAGCTTCTTGCCGATGAAGAACAGGTCCTTGCGTTTGCCGGTCCAGAACTTCTCGCCGGTGTTCGACGTCACCTTGGAGCTCGTGAACGTGAGCGTTCCCGTCTTGTTGTTGCTCACGTAGAACACGCCGGAGCCGCCAGCGCCCACCTTGTTCTTGGAGATCGTGGTGCCGGAGATCGTGACGTTCTGGTTGGTGCCGTCGAAGTACACGCCGCCACCGTTGCCGCCCTTGCCGCTTGAGGCGCCCGTGCCGGTTGCGGTGTTCGAGGTGATCTTCGAGTCGGTGATCGTCATGGGCGACTGCAGCGAGGAGATCGCTCCGCCGTTCGCGCACTTGTTGGACGTGAACGTGCTGTTCTTGATCTTCACGGACTTCACGCCCACCACGCGGATGGCGCCGCCACCAGCGTCGGAGTGTGCCTTGACGCACTTGTTGGACTTGAAGGTGACGTTGCTGACCACAAGCTTGTTGCCGCGCATCGCGATTGCGCCGCCCCCGCCGCCGCCGCCAACGCTCGCCTTCTTGGGCACGCCCTTTGTCGCGTTGCCGTTGACAAACTTGATGTTCTTGAACGTGATGGTGAGCGTCTTGTCGTTCTGGCAACTGCTGGACAGCCATCCGAACGTCTGCTCGCAGGAGTTCGCATAGAAGATGCCCACCTTGCCGCCGCCATCGAGAGTGACCTTGTTGCCGCCGTCGAGCGTCATGACGGTGAGGGCCTTGCCGCCCTGCCATGGGTGCTTGCAGTTGTGCGTGTTGCACGTGCGCAGCGTCTTGGTGATCTTGATCGTCACGGGATTGGGGCCGCAGTTGAACTTGATCTTGCCGCCGGTGCGGACCGCGGCATACAGCTTCTTCTCTGTGCACGAGGCCGGGGTGCCGGTGCCCACCACCTTGGTCTTCACGGGGGCGGTCGCGACGGCGAGACCCAGCGCTCCAGTCTGCGCCGTTGCGGCGTCAGCAGTGGAGGCGTTCACGGCGGCGCCAAGAGCGAGAGCGAGCGCTGCCGCCATTGCCAGGCTCGCTCGACGCCAGTTTTGAGCAGTCATGGTCATCGAAGACATGGGTGAACACTAGACCAAGTGAGACAAATCGGACCCTAGGAGTGACATTCCTCATTCACTACAACGTGGGAGACTTGCCGTCATGACCAGCGACCTCGGCGGACTCAGCCTTGACGAGGCGGAACGCGAGATCTACGCCTCGATCATCGCTCGCAACCCCGAACACGACTTCGAGCCCACGCTCGACAGGGTTCGCGACGTATGCGCCCTGCTAGGTGACCCGCAGCACGCGTATCGCGTGGTTCACGTGACCGGGACCAACGGCAAGACCTCGACCGCTCGCATGGTCGAGTCGCTCGTTCGCGAGCACGGCCTGCGCACGGGCCTGTTCACCTCGCCGCACCTCACCACCGTGCGAGAGCGCATCCAGATCGACGGCGAGCCCATCTCCCAAGAGGCGTTCGTCCAGCTGTGGCTCGACGTGGCCCCCATCATCTCCCTCGTCGACGCGAAGTCGGTCGAGGCGGGCGGCCCGCGACTGTCGTTCTTCGAGGTCTTCACCGTCCTCGCCTTCGCCGCTTTCGCCGACGCTCCGGTTGACGTCGCGATCATCGAGGTCGGCATGGGCGGTGGCTGGGATTCCACCAATGTCGCCGACGGTGATGTCGCCGTGATCGGTCCCGTCGCCCTCGATCATGCGACGTGGCTGGGTGACACGATCGCGGACATCGCCGCGGAGAAGGCGGGCATCATCAAGGATGGCGCGGCCGTCGTGGTGGCCAGCCAGTCCGAAAGCGCGATCGGCCCCATCGCCGCGGCCGCCGCGGAGCACAACGCCACCATTCACTGGGAGGGCGAAGGCTTCGAGGTCGTTGACCGGCAGCCCGGCGTCGGCGGCCAGCTGCTGTCCCTGCGCACCCCCGCCGCCACTTACGTCGACGTCTTCGTTCCCCTCTATGGAGAGCACCAGGCACACAATGCGGCGCTCGCGCTCGCGGCCGTCGAAGCGCTGCTCGCCGACGGTGGGGAGCCTCGCGCTCTCGACGCCGCCACCGTGGAGGCCGGGTTCGGTGGGGTCACCTCTCCCGGCAGGCTCGAGGCAGTGCGCACTTCGCCGCTGATCCTTGTGGATGCGGCGCACAACCCTCACGGAGTCGACGCCCTTGTGGGCGCGCTCGAGGAGGCGTTCGCCTTCGAGAAGCTCGTGGGAGTGGTCGGCATCCTCGCCGACAAGGACGCTGAAGGCATTCTCGGCGGGCTCGAGCCCATCCTGGATCATGTGGTGATCACCGAGGTCGGCTCGCCCCGCACACTGTCCGCTGAGGACCTGGCCACGGCAGCGTCGGGCATCTTTGGCGAGGACAGGGTGAGCGTCGCGGCGAAGCTGCCGGACGCGATCGATGAGGCGACCGCGATCGCCGAGCGGGACCACGACATGGGCGCCGGCGTGCTCGTCGTGGGTTCCGTGATTCTCGTTGCCGAGGCGCGCGTCCTGCTGGGCGCAGACAAGCGCAAGGGCGCGGGGAGGGCGCGATGAGCGAGGAGACCGCGCGGGATCAGGCGGGGGAGGACCAGCCAGTGCAGGCGCGGGAGGCTCAGGAGCAGCCAGCCCAGGAGCAGCCAACCCAGCGCCCGCCGCGCTCGGCGAAGCTCGTGTTCACGCAGACCGTGCTCGGCCTGCAGGCCTTGGCAGCACTGTTCGCCGCGACCTTTGTCTACGGCATGTACAACGCTGGTGCGGTCGACGCGAGTCCCGCCGCCATCTGGGGCCTTGGGCTGTGGCTCATGGTGATGCTCGGCTATGCGGCCGGTCAGCAGAAGAAGAGCTGGGGAGTGTGGCTGGGCTGGGTGCTGCAGGTGCCGATGCTGCTTGGCTTCTTCATCGACTCCGCGATCACGATCATCGGCGCGATGTTCGTGCTGCTGTGGATCACCGCGCTGCGCCTTGGCGGCCGCATCGACAGGGAGCGCGCGGAGTACAACGAACGGCTCGCACAGGCGGAGCAGGCCGACGGTCCGGGAGCCACCGAGTGAACGGACTGCTCGTGCGCATGATCAGCGCGCTCGTCACGGGCATCGGGGGACTGTTCATGCTCTTCTGGGGCTTTGAGCGCATCGCGCTGAGCGCCACCCAGGCCGTGCAGCGGGGAGTCGAGTTCGACCCGCCGTCGCACGTGGTCGCTCTGCTGTTCAGCGGGCTCGCGCTCGTCAATGTCGCGACCTTCTACGCCCTCACCACGTGGAGCCGCTACCTGCAGGCACATCCCAATACGAAGCAGCTCGCGGTGGTGCTGCAGATGAGCGTGCTCACGGCGTCGGGTTACGCCTTGATTGCGGGTGTCGCCGCGCACAGCAAGGCGGTGCGCTCGCAGAGCCCCGTGGACATGGCCGTCAACGCCGGGTACATCGCCTACGAAGTGCTGTTCGCGACGATCGTCATCAGCGCCCTCGTGCTTCTCGCCGTGCGCTGGTCGCCGGGCTTCCGCCGCCGGCCGATCGAGTTCTAGCCGGGCCCTAGACCTTCACCACGGAGGCGACCTCGTAGTGGCTCAGCGCCTCGCGCCCCTTGAGCGCCTCGAGCTCCATGAGGAACGAGAACCGCACGCTTGCCGCCCCACCCTCAAGCAGCATCGCCGCCACCGCGGAGGCCGTGCCGCCCGTCGCGAGCACGTCGTCGATGACGAGCACATGCTTGCCGTCGATCCCGTTGGGACTCATGACCAGCTCGGACGCACCGTATTCGATCGTCGCGTCAGCCTCGAGCAGCTCGCCTGGCATCTTGCCCTTCTTGCGCACCATCGTCATGCCCACGCCGAGCGTCTGCGCCACCACCGGAGCGAAGATGAAGCCGCGAGCGTCAACGCCGGCCACGAGGTCCACCTGAACGCCAGGCTCGGGCATGAGCTGCACGCACGCCTCACGGAACCTCTCTGGGCTCGCGAGGATCGGCGAGATGTCGTAGAAGAGGATGCCCGGCTGCGGGAAGTCTGGGTACGTGGCGAAGTCGTCCAGGGTGATCACGGAACAATCGTGCCACTGCCAGCCACAGCGTCGGGCACACGGCGCAATCCCAGTAGTCTCATGCCATGACCGAACGCACCCTGATCCTCGTCAAGCCTGACGGAGTGGCGCGCGGCCTCAGTGGGGAGATTCTTCGTCGCGTCGAGGCGAAGGGCTACACGCTCGTCGCCGTCGAGCTGCGCACCGCCACCCCTGAGCTGCTCGCGGAGCACTATGCAGAGCACGTTGGCAAGCCCTTCTATGGCCCTCTCGTGGATTTCATGCTCTCCGGCCCGACGCTCGCGATAGTTGCGCAGGGCGAGCGGGTTATCGAGGGGTTCCGTTCGCTCGCTGGTGCGACCGACCCCACCACCGCGGCGCCCGGCACCATCCGCGGCGACCTTGGCCGGCAGTGGCCCACCGCGGTGCTGCAGAACCTGGTGCACGGCTCGGATTCTCCCGAGAGTGCGGAGCGTGAGATCGGCATCTGGTTCCCGGGGCTCGCATGAGCGCGGACAAGGACGCGGTGAAGCCCAGCAGGGCAGAGGAGATCGAGCACAGGCTCGAGAGCGCGCTGTTCGCTACGCGCTGGCTGCTCGCTCCCGTGTACTTCGGCCTTGTCGCCGCGCTCGCGATCATCCTGTTCAAGTTCTTTGAGCAGCTGTGGAACGTCGTGTCCCACCTTGGCGACGGCGACAAGTACTCCGAGGCGGATGCGCTCATGGTGGCGCTGCTGAACCTCGTCGACATTGCGCTGCTCGGCAACCTCATCCTCATCGTGATCTTCGCGGGCTACGAGAACTTTGTGTCGCGACTGAGCGTGGCCCACGACCACATCGACAAGCCCACCTGGATGGGTCACGTCGACTTCAGCGGCCTCAAGATGAAGCTCATCGGCTCGCTCGTGGCGATCTCCGCGATTTTGCTGCTCAAGGAGTTCGTGCAGATCGGCAACGGCGAGGATGACTTCGACACACTGCGCTGGCAGATCGCGATCCACCTCACCTTCGTGGTGTCCGGCCTGATCTTCGCGGTCATGGACTACTGGGGAGCGCGTCGACTCAAGGTGCTTTCCGACCTTCACTCGCCCGATGTCGAGGGCTCCGCGTCCGAACCGTTCGACCCCAACGCCGCCTGACCATAGAGTTTCACCGTGCATCTCAAGACGCTGACGCTCAGGGGCTTCAAGTCCTTTGCCTCTGCGACGACGCTTGAGTTCGAGCCTGGCATCACGTGTGTGGTGGGCCCCAACGGCTCCGGCAAGTCGAACGTGGTCGATGCTCTCGCGTGGGTCATGGGCGAGCAGGGCGCCAAGACCCTGCGTGGTGGCCAGATGGCCGACGTGATCTTTGCCGGCACCGCTGGCCGCGCCCCGCTGGGCCGCGCCGAGGTGTCGCTCACGATCGACAACTCCGATGGCGCGCTGCCGATCGACTACACGGAAGTGACGATCACCCGCACCCTGTTCCGCTCCGGCGGCTCCGAGTACGCGATCAACGGCTCGCCCTGCCGCCTGCTCGACATTCAGGACCTGCTGAGCGACT
>CALALQ010000352.1 GCA_937925595.1 uncultured Demequina sp.
TCGCGTGCGCTGAAGCTGATGGCGAAGGAGCTGCAGGTTCCCGTCATCGCCCTGTCTCAGCTGAACCGTGGCGCCGAGCAGCGCGCCGACAAGAAGCCGGCCCTCTCCGATCTGCGTGAGTCGGGCTCGATCGAGCAGGATGCCGACATGGTGGTGCTGCTGCACCGCGAGGCGGCTTATGAGAAGGACTCCCCGCGCGCCGGTGAGGCCGATCTGATCGTGGCGAAGCACCGTAACGGGCCGACGGACACGATCACGGTCGCGTTCCAGGGGCACTATTCGCGGTTCGCGGATATGGCGCCGGGGATGTAGCTCTCTGCCGGGGCTGTCGGCGCTGTCGCTCGAGTCGATTCCGTCTGCGCTCCTAGGTTCGAGTCCCTCCAGGGGCACAGTCTGTTTTTAGCGTCGGATACGCCGAGCACGCCGCCAGCGTCGCGACCTGGTCATGCGTGAGGTAGACCCGACGCTTGCCCGGCCCGCGGCGAGGAAGACTACGCACGTGCCGGGCTGGATTGCTTGCGAGGCGGCGATCGTCAATGGCGACGTCGAGGATGCCGGCGAGGACTCCCAGCGCGCGAAGAACGACCGTGCGCGACTTCTGCGTCGCAAGGTCAGACACCCAATCCTGGACTTCGGAGCGTCGGATCGACGAGATCTCTCTGTCGACCCACACCGGCGCGACGTGGTTCTTCCACGCCCGTTCGAGCGTCATGTAGTACGAGGGCTTCGACATCGGCGGCTGCTTGGATCGCAGCCAGCTGTCCGCGAACATCCGGACCGGGACGCGTGACGAGGACGGGTCGATGTACTCACCCTTCGACTTCGACACCGTGACCATGGAGAGGTAGAGCTTCGCCTCGCGCATCGTCGTGAAGCCACGCTTCTCGGCCTCGGTACGATCCGGCTTGCGAAACCGCACACGGTAGCGGCGGCCATTCACCGTTTCGTGCGGGGTGATGCTGCCCATCTCGACCTCCTGGACCGGGTTCGCGGGTCAGTATCGGGCCAGTGTCGGACACTGATCGCATGCCGTCAACGCGGCCGACGACGGATGTGGATAGATGGCGGAAGACGTCGTTAGCTGGCGTTGAGGTGGGGGCGCCTCCCTCCGACGCCGAAAGTGTAGCGATCGTTCGCGTCTCCCTTCTCGCCGCTCACTCCCTGCAGACTCCGCGCTGGCGCGCTCCGCTTGGCAGCCGTTCGATGACGAACACTGCGCCGCGCCGGAGCGCTTGACCGCTGGTTGTCGGAGCGCCCGCGACGGTGCTCAACTCACTGGCGTGCCGGCGGCCTTCGTCCCCCGACGACCACACAGCGCGCACCATTCGCCGAGCGTCGCCGCGGAGACATGTCGATGGGGTCCACTACTTTAGGTGCTGTCCTCCGGGGGGAGGCGACAGGAGGAACATGAGCATCACATTCGGCGTAGGGGCTGGGTCGGTTCTGCAGTCGACGCTGCTCGCTGACGATCGCGCCATTCGGGTTGGCGCGATCCATCGACTCGACTTCCACGAGGCCGTTGTGCTGACCCATGACAAGTGGAAGTTCGATGCGGGCGGGATCCCTCAGCACTCCTTCCTGCTCGCAACCGCCCGAGACGCAGACCGTCCCGGTGACGACGACGAGGTCCTGCTCCTCAGGGTCGAGGGCACCGCTTCGCTTTCGCTCGAGTCCGATCTGCTTGCGGTCCGTGAGGAGTCGCTCCGTGATGCGCTCAGCCGCGCTGAGGACCCGTCGCCAAGCGTGGTTCTTGACCGCCACATGGACCCGTTCACGCTGAACCGCGCGTCGTTTACCGGTCTGAAGTGTCGTGTGCTCGGCACCTTTTACGAAGACATCGCCGCCGGAACCACGCAGCTCGTGTTTGGCGCCGATGTCGACAACTTTTACGCGACGAGCACGTATCGAGTGCTGAAGCCGACTGGTGCGGGCCTGTCAGCTATCGCGAGCTACCTGAAGCCCGACTCGGAGCCCGGCGACCAGGTGCGGCTGGGTGTCGTCCGGTACTCCGCCACCCGCCGGCGCGCTCTCGCCGCAAATCAGGCGGACGCGGCGGTCAACGTGCGCATCCAGGACTTCATCGGCCACAAGACAGCCCTTCTCGGCATGACCCGCTCGGGCAAATCGAACACCGCAAAAATCATCATCGCCAAGACCTTCGTCGCGTCGGAGCAGCGCCGCCGGGACGGGAAGTCTCCTATCGGTCAGTTGATCTTTGACCCTCAGGGCGAGTACGCGAACGCCAATGTGCAAGACGAGTCGGCGGTCGCCGGACTTGGCGCCGAACACGTGCGCATCTATAAGTTCGGCGCTGACGGTGGAGAAGCGCACGTCAAGCCGCTGGCGATCAACTTCTTTGATCCGAAGCAGATTGACACCGCGCAGGGTTTGATTGCGGCCACGCTTTCGCAGCAGAGCGGGTCGGGTTATGTGCAAGACTTCATCGCCACCGACTTCACAGGAGGGTCGGACTCGCAAGACTACGGCTCCAAGAACCACGCCAGTCGAGGGAGGCTCGGCCTATACGCGACGCTGCTGCGTGCTGGATTCAAGCCGCCGCGCGGGTTCCACGTGAACGTAAGTATGAAGCGCGAATTCGCCGATCAGGTGGCAAGCGCGATCAGCACGAACCCATTCCCCCCGGCGCAGAGCGGATACGTGAGCATCCCCGGCGATCAGGTTGTGAATGCCGTCCTGAAGATCGCCGAACTCCGCGAGTCCGACGACGCGAACGCTAAGGACTTCGGCCGCGAGACTCCCTGGACGAGCACGGAAGCGATGGCGACCGGGAAGTCGTCGTCCGGTTCGGGAAAGGTCCGCGGCTACCTGAACCTCATCCCGATGCGCGTGTTCCACGATCCCGCCGTGACCGACGACGTCGCCGAGGGCATATATCAGGAGCTTCTCGAGGGGCGCATCGTCATCATCGATCTTCACATCGGCAGCGAGAAGGTGATTCAAACGATGTCCGAGACGATCACGGAACACCTCCTCGAGCGGCACACGGGTGTCTTCACAAACGGCGAGGAGCCCGGGCACATCCAGGTCATGCTCGAAGAGGCACACAACCTATTCGCGTCCGACCGCTACAAGAACGACGCCGACGTGTGGGTGCGTCTCGCGAAGGAGGCAGCAAAGCTGAAGATCGGCATGTTGTATGCGACCCAGGAGGTGACCGGCGTCGCCCATCAGGTCAAAGCGAACACTGCGAACTGGGTCGTCGCGCACCTTAACAACCGGCAGGAGCTCAACGAGCTGGGAAAGTTCTACGATTTCGGATCCTATGCCGACGCGATCCTCGCATCTGAAGACCGGGGATTCGTGCGGCTGAAGACACTATCGTCTCCGTTCATCGTGCCCGTCCAGATCGAGCGCTACGCGAAGGCGCTGATTGACGAGGCCAAGGCTGTAGCGGCGGGGAGCTAGGAGTGCCCTACGTCACCGCGGCCGGCGACAGCTTCGAGCGCGCCGGCCGTCTCAGCCACAGTGCAGCGGCCGTCCAAGCGATGGCGGATCATGCCGAGTTCTTCGTGCCGGCCGACGTACTCGCCGACGCTACGTGGGTCCGTGATGTCGTGGTGCAGAAATCCTCGATATCTGGCGCGAGTGAAGCACCATCGCTCGACTGGGCCATCGCAATCGACGGCTCCCACCTCACGCAGCAGGTGCGCGACGGGATGCCGTCCGTCCTCTATGGCTTCGCGCAGGCGGCCGCCGCTCTCGTCGACCTGGCCGTAATGACCGAACAGTCGGCAGCGCGCTTCGTGGATCCTATCGAAATGGAACGCGCCGTCTCCACAGCGCTCGTCACCCTCGACCTTCCCGTTGCCGGCGCCTATTCCCGCGAAGGCATCGACATCAAGACATCGTGGCGCGAACTAATGAACCGGATCTTCCGCGAGAAGTACGTGGAAGTCGACGGCTTCAAGCACAGTCTCCTTGAGCTGCTTTTCCGCCTGCATGGCGTCCCCGGCGGCGCAGCCGACTCGGTACCGGTGAACTGCCCCGACTGCTCCGTCAAAGACCTCGCCGTCGAGTTCGACGGGATGAAGTGCCCGGGATGCACCCTGGACCTCTACCCGACCGACAGCCTCCGCATCCATGAAGGTGTTCAGGAGGACAAGTCGAACGAGGAGTCGCTCGGGCGGCTGCGATCAGTGATCGAGCTCCTGGTGCTCGTCGGACTCACGACCCTCATGTGGGAACGGTCGCGTCGGTTCCTCCTTCCCCGGACGCTATTCATTCAGGACGGCCCGCTCGCGATGTACGGCGAGCCGGCGAAGCTGCGCGCGCAGGCCGAGCGTTACTTCCGGGCGATGGCGAACTCAACCCCAGGCGAGGCGCCGTACATCTGCGGTGTCGAGAAGTCGGGTGCGTTCGTGGACTACGGTCGCGCGCTCGCACGCCACGATCTCGTCCAGCCAGGCGAGGTCGTCATCTGTGGGAGGCAGGTCCTCGAGAAGCTGGTGAGCACCAACGATCCGATCGCCTACGGTAAGGAGACCTATTGGGGTCGGAAGTTCATCTACCGCAGCCTTGACAGCCGAGTCGTGGTGATCACCGTCCCGCCCTTCAGCGGCAGCGCGTACGATGCTCGCGGTGGCCAGCCAGGCCCGGACGGGTATCCGACGCTCCCCGCGATCCTGGATGTCATAGATCGCACCGGCTCATCGATGTACCAAGATGGCATTATTCCAGTCGCGGCCGCGCACGGGCGTGCGGCTTTCCCGATCGGCGTCGGCACGGACGTGCTCCGGCTCGTCGCGCGCGAGAAGCTCGGGCTTGCCCGCTAAGTGAGAAGGGAAGGGCATCGTGCTCCAGCCATCGCCCACGCGGACGCGCCAGCACGCAGCCTCCCGCACACCGCCGACCCGCTACCTGTCGCCATTGCGATACCCCGGAGCTAAGTCCAAGCTGACGCCCCTCATCGGCGATCTGATCCGAGACGCGCGCAATCGCCGCGCTCTCCACGGGCAGGTCACGCTCGTCGAGCCTTTCGCGGGTGGTGCGTCGACGACGCTGAGACTGCTAACGGACGGCGTGGTAGAGCGCGCGATCATCGGTGACGCGGATCCCATGCTCTCGTCCTTCTGGTACGAGGCCGCCAGCGCGCCCGAGCGACTCATCGAGCGCATGTCCAACGAGTTCGATCGCTACCTTGCCATCGGTGGCGATGTGGCCGTCTCTCGATGGGATTATTGGCGCGCATGGCAACCAGAGCTGGGCTTGCCACTAGACGCGAATCGCGCCGCGCTCGCGCTCAAGTGCCTCTTCCTTAACCGCACCACCTTCTCGGGCATCCTCCATGGCAGCGCCGGCCCTATCGGCGGACGCGCGCAGGCAAGCGAGTACACCATCGGCTGCCGATTCCCCGTCGACGGGCTTGCCGAGCGCATCCGCTGGATCGGACATCTCGCCGACACCGGCCGCCTGGTACTCGTGCACGGCGGCACCTGGCGCGAGACGCTAGACATCGCCGTCGAGTTCGTCGACGACCCGGGAGAACTCGTTGCGTACCTCGACCCGCCCTACATCGAGAAGTCGGACCGCCTCTATGCGACCGGTTTCGAAGGTTCCGGGCACGCTC
>CALALQ010000353.1 GCA_937925595.1 uncultured Demequina sp.
CGGTGGCGAGCGGCGCGACCGCGGACAGGACCGCGAGGACGACGAGGAGGCCGGGGGGTGATCGCCGAAGCGCGTGCAGGTGACGTCATTGAATACCTAGCAATAGTTAACTATCAGAGGTCAAGTGTACCGTTGCCGATATGAGCGACACCGTCTCCTTCGACATCGCCGACCGGATCCTCGCGATCGCCCGCCAGATCCGGCATGCGGATGCCGATGCGAACCCGCCCATCACGAGCCTCGAGAGCTCGGTCATGCGCTACATCGACCGCAACCCCGGCGCGAGCGCGAAGGCCGCCGCCGAAGCGTCGCTGCTCACGTCCAGCAACTTCAGTCGCGCCCTCCGGAGCCTGGAGACGAAGGGGTTCATCCGCCGCGAGACCGACCCGACTGATGCGCGCTCCATCCGCCTCTACCCCACCCGGAAGGCGGCGGACAACCTCGTCGCCCTCCACGAGCGCTGGGGAGCCCTCCTCGACGGCGCGCTGCCGGCATCCACGGCCGCTCAGGTCGCCGACGCGCTCGCCGACCTCGAAGCGGCGCTCGCCGCCCGCGCAGGCAAGGCCTGAATCAGCGTCCCGCGGCCTTCTACTGCTTCGCCCCGGCTCGAGCCTCGAGCGCTTGCCTCAACTCTTCTCGACCGCGCCCGACATGCTCGCGCATGGCAGCTTCTGCAGCCTCGACGTCACCCGCGGTCAGGCATTCCATGACGCGTTGATGCTCGGCAAGTGAGCGGCTCATCCGGCCATGCGACGCGCTGACGACGAGGGACAGGTATTCCCGGTGAAGTGCTTGAGTGAGGATCCGGTAATGCTCGTTCAAGGCGGGGTTCTGCGTGGCCTGCATGATCGTGGCGTGGAACGCCTCGTCGAGCGCTACGTATGTGCGGGCGTTACCTGACTCCGCGGCGTCTTGCATGGTTTGCAGCAGTGTTTGCAGTTTGGTCAGTACAGGCTCGGTCGCGCGTTCGGCGAGCAGTCGCGCCGCCTGCACTTCGAGTGCTTCTCGTACTTCCAGCTGCGCGACGACTTCTGCTGTCGACAGTTCCGTGACAAATGTTCCCACCTGTGGCACGACACGGACCATGCCCCTCCGGCTGAGTTCAATGAGGGCTTCGCGAACCGGCATCCTGCTGACGCCGAACGTTTTCGCAAGCCGCCCTTCTGAGAGCTTGTCGCCGGGAGCAAGCGTGCCGAGCATGATTTCGTCGACGAGCGTGTCGAGAACTCGGGCCTTAAGGGTTTGCCGATCGTCGCTGGTATGTAGCTCAAGGGTGGCGTTCACGGGGATATCGCTGCTTGCTTCGCTCTTCTCGGCCACCGATCTAGTGTAACGGAGTTGCACAAATGCCAGGTCATACGGGACTTGTTCGACGATGGTGCCAAATCTTTGTGCGAGGACAAAGAACTCGTTGCCAACCTACCTACTGGTATGGTAGTTATGGTAGGCCGGAGTGGCAAAGAGCAAGAGTTCCATTAATGAGGATGGAGTGGCCTATTCATGCGTCACAGCAGCAGGCAGGTAATGCGAGCGGTTCGTCTGCTCGGTATGGCGGCGGCAGCCGCCCTCGTATTCACGTCGTGTTCGGCCCAGCCGGAGACGGGCACGCCCGGAGGTGACTCGGAAGTGAAGTCGGTCACGTTGCGTGCGGTCACCGCGTGGGATTCCTCAAACGCGGGCCATTACGAGCCCTTCATGAAGTTCGTCGAGGCGCTCGAGGCGGATGAGGACAGTGGGATCTCGATCGAAGTTGTGGGTGGTCCGGAGACGATGGCTCCGACCGAGCTTGCCGAGAATCTCGCAAACGGCACGATCGACATCGCCCTCAACACGGCCAGTTACTACTCGAACACGCTGCCCGAGTCCCTGGTGATCAGCCTCACAAACCTCAGTCCGGAAGTATGGCGCGAGAAGGGCCTTTACGACGAGGTCAACGAGTGGCACGTTGACAAGCTCAACCAGCGGCTTCTGGGGCGACTGGCGTGGGGCCAGCGCTATGCGCTCTACCTGAAGGAACCTGTGCGATCGGTTGCGGACTTCGAGGGTCTTCGAGTTCGCGGCGTTGCGGTCTACTACGGGCTATTGAACCAGCTCGGCGCAGAGATGGTGGACATGCCTCCGGGTGACATCTACAACGCAATCGAGCGTGGAACGGTCGACGGTACCGCCTGGCCGGAACCGGGCGTTATGGACCTGTCGCTCCAGGAGGTTGTCGGCGCGGTTATGCTGCCCAACTTCTATAGCAATGGTCTCGGCTTGTACATCAACGAGGATGCGTGGAAGAAGCTGGCCCCGTCGCAGCAGGAGGCGATTCAGCGCGCGGTCGAGGTCGCAGAGAAGTTCGGCCCGGAGTTCGCGGAGGAGCTGCGAACGAAGGAGCGCAAGGTTCTTGACGAGTCCGGCGTCGAGATTGTCGAGCTCGCCGGGGCAGAGGCCGACGCCTACCTCGACAAGGCGCTCCGCGGGGCCGTCGACGTCCTCGTCAACATGGGCGTCGACCAGGCGCGCGCGAAGCAGCTAATCGACCAGTTTAACGACTGATGGTCGTTGCCGAGTCCCGACACTCCAAGGAGACTGCCTCATGAAACGGATCGACAGAGCAATCTCGCGGATGGAGGTGTTCTTCGCGGCGGTGTCGGGGCTCGGTTTGGCTGCGATCGTCCTCCTCATCACGGTGGACGTGGTCGGGCGTTCCCTGCAGATGGTCTCACTGCCGTGGACGGTTGAGTTCTCTCAGTACTGGCTCATCGCCGGAACCTTCCTGTCCGCAGGATGGATCTATCGAGAGGGGGGGCTCGCGCGAATCTCCATCATCGATGAGATGAAGCGGTTCCGCCGAGGCCTGATGATCATCGCTTCCGTGCTGACGATCGGTGCAGCCCTATTCGGCCTCGTCTTCATGAGTGAGATCGTGTGGGTTCAACTTGAGCGGGCGACGTCTGTGGGCACATACGTTCGCGTGCCGCGGTGGCTCGTCTTGAGCCCCGTTGTCATCGGCTTTGCACTGTTGGTTTACGAAGCCTGCCGACGACTCGTGGCACAGCCCCAACCGATCCTCCCGATCGCCGGCCAGGAAGGTGAGGCTTGAGCATGTGGGCAATCGCTCTAATTCTGACCATTCTCGCCATCATCTGCATCCTGCTACTCGGCGTGCCGGTTGCGCTTGGATTTCTGGCGTTGAACGCAATCCTCTCGCTCGTCTTCATCGGCTATCCGGCCGGCGGCCTGCAGGTCGTTGGCAGCATCGAAAGCTCGCTCGGCAACTTCAACCTGCTTCCCATCCCGCTCTTTGTGCTCATGGGAGAGCTACTCTTCCGTGCGGGCGTCGCGACGCGGGCTCTTAACGGCATCGCGCTGTGGCTGGGGCGACTTCCCGGCAAGCTGGCGCTGGTAAATGTCGGAACGGGAACCATGTTCGCGATGTTCAGTGGATCGGCAGTCGCGACGACGTCGACGGTCGGGAAAATGGTCCTCCCCGACATGGTGCGCCAGGGCTACAACAGGCAGTTTGCGATGAGTTCAGTGCTTGCGGCGGGCGGCCTGGCAGCCATCATCCCCCCAAGCTCTCTTGCTGTTCTCGTCGGCACTATCGGGGGGATCTCCGTGGGCGGGATGCTTCTGGGAGGACTCATCCCCGGGCTGCTCATCGCCGCCATCGCCGCGGGCTACATCATCGTGCGGTCGATGATCAACACGTCACTGGTGCCGACCGCGGTCGACACCTCCTCGGTCGACTGGGCTCAGCGGTGGCGAGCCCTATTCCGTGACATTCTGCCGCTCGCAGCCATCATGTTGCTCGTCCTGGGATTGATCCTCACCGGCGTGGCGACGCCCACGGAGGCGGCAGCCCTGGGCACGGCTGGATCCTTCCTCATGGCGGTGACGCTCGGAAACCTGCGGGCAAAAGAAGTCCTGGCGAGCCTCATGAGCACCGTGAAGGTCGCGTGCGGCATTCTTCTCATCATTGCCGGGGCAGCGGCCTATTCTCAGATGCTCGCGTACTCAGGTTCGATCTCCGGACTGATCTCGTTTACCACGAGTCTCGACGTCGCACCCATTCTCATCGTGATCCTGATGCTGTTCGTCGTCTTTCTGATGGGGTCGCCGCTGGAACCTGTCTCGATCATGCTCATCACCCTCCCGGCGTTCATGCCAATCGTGATGGGGCTGGACTTCAATCCGATCTGGTTCGGCGTGATGTTCCTGATCATGATCGATGTCGGAAACCTGACCCCCCCGCTGGGACTGCAGCTGTTCGCTTTGAGTTCGGCGGCCGGCCCAGGGGTGACGTTCTGGGCTATCGTGCGAGCTGCATGGCCGATCATCGCGATCGAAGTGGTTGCGATCGCTCTCATGCTGGCGTTCCCCGGCATAGTGACCTTTCTCCCAGACCTTCTTCGCTGAGAACTCAACCTAGTATGGTAGTATGGCGGGCGTATGCGCGCGCGCAGACAAGGAGACACTGATGACTCACAATGACGACCCGTACGCCGGTATCACCCCCGCGGGGACCATGACCCTGACGAGCTCGGATATTCGCGACGGCTACGAGAAGCCCGTCGTATTTCGGGACCCGGAGATCGGTGGAGAGCAACTCTCGCCCCAGCTTTCTTGGAGTGGCGCCCCCGCAGAAACGAAAAGCTTCGCCATCACCTGCTTCGACCCCGATGCGCCGACGGGTCAAGGTTTCATGCACTGGGCCGTGGCCAACATTCCGCTGGATGTCACTTCGCTCGAGCGCGGGCAGGGCACCGATCCGGCGCTGATGCCGGCCGGATGCCTCACGCTTCCAAACGATCTCCGAATTCGTGGGTACGTCGGCGCGAACCCGCCGGCTGGTTCCGGCCGGCACAGGTATGTGTTCGTCGTGCACGCCGTCGACGTCGAGCGCCTGGATATCGAGGCCGATCTGACGCCTGTCGTCCTCGGGTTCAATCTCCACTTCCACACTCTCGCTCGCGGGGTCCTGTCCACCTGGGTGGACGCCCTTCCCGGGGGTGTCGAATGACCGGGGAGCGTCACGCCGAAGTCGCGGGTGCGGGCTTCGCCGGTCTCACCGTCGCAACGGCGCTTGCGAGGAACGGGTGGAGCGTGCGCGTGCACGAGAAGAGTGAAACGCTCCGCGATTTCGGCGCGGGCATCTTGATCTGGCGCAATGCGATGATCTCACTCGAGATGATCGGCGTCGCGGATCGCATCGAAGCAGAGGGACTTCGGCCACGCACCTACGACACAGATCTCAACGGTGTGCGCGTTTCGCGTGAGCTCGAAGGTTTCCCCTACTTCGCGATTCCGCGCCCGCGCTTACACACGCTGTTGGTCGAAGCGGCGAGGGCGGCGGGCGTCGAACTCGTGACGAGCTCGGAAGTCGTCGCTGCTAAGGCCGAGGGGGCCCTGGTGCTTGCCGACGGTTCAGAAGTCACCGCAGATCTCGTGATTGGAGCGGACGGCGCGGGTTCGGCTGTGCGTAATTCTCTCCCAGCATTCTTGCAGTCTCGTCAGAAGTACCTCGACGGAGTCGCGAGGGTGCTGGTTCCTCGCCCGGAAACTTTCCGTGGCGCGGAATGGGATCGTGTGATCGACTACTGGACGCTCGAGCCAGACGCCATGCGGATTCTGTTCATCCCCTGCACGGAGGAACTGCTCTACATGGGGCTCATGGCCGAGACGAAGAACATGCGGGCTTCTGCGTTGCCGATCGATGCGGAGGTGTGGAGCGAGAGGTTCCCACATCTGCGCGAACCAATCGAGTTGGCCGCCCGGGCGGAAGGGTCCCGCCACGATTCGTATCAGACCAATCGCGTGTCTACATGGTCGCACGGGCGCGTGGCGATCGTCGGCGACGCGGCCCACGCGATGTGTCCGGCCCTCGGTCAAGGGGCGAGCGTGGGCATCGTCAACGCCGTCGAACTCGCGCTGACGCTGGCGGACGGCGGGGATCTGACTGCGGCACTCGAATCGTGGGAAAGCGCGCAACGTGCCGTCACTGATGCCGCTCAGCGAATCAGCGGTGAAATGGCAGCCACGCGGAACATGGCTAAAGGTGGCGGTTTCGCGCCCGAAGTGTTGGAGATCGCGCGTTATCGATCGCCTTCGATTCCTGCCGAAATCGAAGATCGGTTCCCGCTCAGCGCTGTCTGACCGGCCCGAAAAGAACAAGGAGCACATGATGGATGAGCGATTCGATGCCGGTATGAAAGTGCGTCGCGAGGTGCTCGGAGACGCGCACGTTGACGCTTCCCTCGACGCAGCGACGGACTTCACACGGGATATCCAGGAGATCGTCACCCGCAACTGCTGGGGCGACATCTGGACCCGGACCGGACTGAGCCGTGAGGAGCGCAGCCTGATCAACTTGGCAATGATCAGCGCGCTGAACCGTCCCCACGAGTTCAAGGTGCACGTGCGCGGGGCCCTGCGCAACGGCGTGAGCGTGGACAAGATCAAGGAAGTTCTGCTCCAGGTGGGCTTCTACGCCGGCGGCCCGGCGGCACTGGACGCGTTCCGTCTTGCCGCGGAGGTTGTCGCCCAGGAGGAGAAGAGCGCATGACGGGTCCGTCGCGTATCGGGGTTGTTGGCCTCGGCAATATGGGCTGGGAAGTGGCCGACTGCTTCGCGCACGAGGGACATTCACTTCTTGTCCACGACGCGCGACCCGAGGTCGAGGCCCGCTTCATCAATCAGCATTCCGATGTTTCCTCCCTGACCGACAGGTGGGAGGAGATCGATGCGCTCGTCCTCGTGCTCCCGAACTCGGACATCGTCGACGCGGTTGTGGGGGACGTTGTGGAACGCCTTCGACCGCGTGCGCTCGTCATCGATATGAGCTCGTCGGATCCCGTACGCACCCGATCGCTTTCTGAGCAGGTAATGGCGACAGGAAGGCGCTTCGTAGATGCCCCCGTCTCGGGCGGCGTGGCGGGTGCACGCGCGCGACGCCTCGCCATTCTTATTGGGGGCCAACCGGATGACGTGGCTGAGACCACGAGCCTTGTAGCGCCGCTTGCAAAGAGCGTGATCCATGTAGGCGAGGTCGGTGCCGGCCACGCCGCGAAGGCGCTCAATAACCTCGTGTCCGCGGGGGCGTTGTCGCTGACGGTCGAAGCGCTGCATGCAGCAGCGTCGTTCGGTGTCGACCGCGAGCGCATGCTCGAAGTTCTCAACAGTTCCTCCGGCCGCACAAATACGAGCGAGAACAAGGTCGCACAATTCATGTTTTCCGGATCCTTCGGGTCTGGATTCTCCCAGCACCTCATGGCGAAGGACGTCGCTATCGGTGGGGGCTTAGTCCGGAAGTTGAATCTCCCCATCACCATTTCTGAGCGCGTCGAAGAACAGTGGGCCGCCTCTGCAACCCAGCTCGATCCCGGTGCGGATCACACGGAGATGTACCGCATGCTGTCTGCCGCATCGGAAAGCGAAGGATGACCATGATTCTCGAACATTGGATTGACGGTGCTGCGCGTGCATCGATCGATGGCCAGACCGTTGAACTCGCGCAGGGCGCTCGCGCGGCGGCGCCGATCCGTGTGGCGCGAGGGGGCGCGGCTGATGTCGATGGAGCTGTACAGGCGGCTGCGGCTGCGACGTCGTCGTGGCGGAGTCTTTCCGCGAAGGACCGCGGACGGATGCTGCGCGCGGCATCCGAGCTGATCCGTGAACGCGTGGACGACCTCGTCGAAGAGGAAGTGCTCGACACGGGGAAGCCTCGTTCGCTCGCCGCCGCGGAGATCTCCGGCGCGGCTGACTATTTCGAGTTCTATTCGACGCTCGTCAACCTCCCGGTGGGCGATGTGTTGGATGTCCAACCCGGCCTTCATGTGCACACGGTGCGTGAACCTTACGGCGTTGTAGGGATCATTACGCCCTGGAACCTGCCCATGAACCAGGCCGCGCGCGCAGTGGCACCCGCGCTGGCTGCGGCAAACACGGTCGTGCTGAAGCCGGCGGAAGTGACGCCGACAACGAGCGTGCGGATGGCGGAAGTGCTCCGGGACGCGGGCGTACCCGCAGGAGTCTTCAACGTGGTTCTGGGCCAGGGAAGCGTGGCGGGCATGGCGCTCGTCCGTCACCCCGCAGTTCGCAAACTCGCATTCACCGGCTCCGTACCCGTGGGACGTGAGATCGGACGCGTTGCAGCGGAACGCGTCCTCCCCCTGACTCTCGAGCTCGGCGGGAAGTCGGCGTGCATCGTCTTCGAGGATGCGGACCTCGACCTCGCCTCTCGTGAGGTCGTACGCGCCTTCACGACCAACGCCGGCCAGGTTTGCTCCTCTGGCACACGACTTCTCGTCGAGGAGAGTATACGAGAAGACCTCGTTTCACGGGTCGCTCAGATCGTGGCGGACCTGCGGGAAGGCGAGCACATCGGGCCGCTCATCACGGACCAGCAGGCGAGAACGGTGCGCGACTATCTGTCGATTGCAGAGCAGGAGGGCGCCAACCCCGTCGTCGGTGGGCGCGTGGCGGACGAGCGTGCGGGCGAAAAATGCTTCATCCCGCCCACCGTCTACGACCGCGTCACGAACGACATGCGCATCGCGCGCGAGGAGATCTTCGGTCCGGTCTTGGCCGTCATCTCCTTCACGTCCGAAGGCGAGGCTGTGCGCCTTGCAAATGACTCCGACTTTGGGCTGGTCGGCGGGGTGTTCTCAGGAGACGTCGCCCGCGGACTGCGAGTGGCGAGTCAGCTCGAGGTGGGTCAGGCCTACGTGAACTCATGGTCCACACAGTCGGTGGAAATGCCTTTCGGTGGCCACAAGCTATCCGGCTACGGACGAGAAAAGGGTATCGAAGCAATCAATCACTACTCCCAGGTGAAGTCCATCAGCCTGAATCTGGGTGCTATCCAGTGATTATCGACGTCCATACGCATTTCTGGCTCCCCGAACATCAGGGGTTGCCGTGGAGCAACGATGTTGGTCGTGTGTCTCGCAGTCTCGCAGCCGACGATATGCACAGTGTCGACGCGGAGTCTTACCTCGCCGGCATGAGTGAGGTGTCACGCAGCGTCGTATTCGGTTTGCAAGCCCACGCAGCTGGCATTCACGTCCCCAACGACGCAGTCGCCGACTTCGTACGCCAGCTCGCAGGGCGAGCAGTGGGGTTTATGTCCGTTGACCCCCTCAGCCACGACGCCATCCACGAAATTGACCGCTGCGTCGGCGAACTCGACATGCGGGGAATCAAGTTGGGCCCGCTCTACCAGGGCACATCGCCGCTGGAACCGCGGGTCATGCGCGTCTTCGCGCGAGCGGAGCAGCTGGGCTTGCCCGTGATGATTCACCAGGGAGCGGTCTTCTCGACAGCGGGACGACTGCAGAATGCGTCCCCGCTCCTCCTCGATGACGTTGCGCTGACGTACCCCAACCTCAAGCTCATTGTTGCGCACATGGGCCATCCGTGGGTGAACGAAACGGCGATCGTCATGCGTCGGCATCGGAACATCTTCGCCGACACATCAGCTATTGCGTCACGCCCCACCATCATGGCGAACGCGTTGATTGCTGCGAAGGAGTACGGCGTACTTGACCGCGTGCTCTTTGGCAGCGATTCACCCATGGTCACGGCAGAGTCGACGATCAGTCGCCTGCGCGCAATCGTGCGACGCACGCAGGAGATCGCCTACACCCCGATCACGGACGAGGACCTGGAGTCACTGCTTCATCGACCGTCGTTCGATCTACTCGAAATTTCAAGCTAGGAGGCTTCATGACTCACGACGATGTTCGCAGTGATGTGATCGTTATGGATGGGGCGGCGGTGAGCTTCGGAGAGCTGCCATCGGTGATTTCGATGCATCCGGTGGTCGAGGGCCCGGAAACCGCGGTCGAAGTGGTGGTAGCCGACGATGCCGGGGGGTTTTGTGCAGTCTGGGAGGCCCAGCCGGGTGTTTACCCGCGCGTGAAGGACAAGCGCGGGTCGGCGATGCTAATTCTCGCTGGTGATGCCGTGGTCACTGATGGCGACGGCACGCCGCATGAGGTACATGAAGGCTCGGTGCTCGTGCTTCCGTACCGCTGGGAAGGTCAATGGAATATCCGGCGGACGATTCGCAAGGTGTACATCTACTCCTGGCCGACCGCTGAGCCGGCGCAACGACCTGCCAAGGCTGTGTCTTCGGCCGGAGCCGATTACGCGACTGCTCCCTTCGAGACCGCCCTGACGGCTCAGGTTCATCTCGGGTCACTTCCCGATCTCGCCGCCGAGGTGATCAGTGACGGCGTGGACGGGATGTGTGGAATCGTCCGGATCGCCGCTGGTGTGCACGCCGTTTCACCGGGACAGCGGTGGGCCTACCTGTATGTACAGGCAGGATCGCTGTCTTTCCGAAGGGGTGGCAACGCGCCAATTGCCGCATCCGCTGGCGCCGTAGTTGCGGTGCCGCGCGGATGGGCAGGCGTGGTGGAGGTCGGTGCGGACGTGTCGGCGTTCGCCTTCTTTACGTCGGAGAAGCGAGAGGATGGCACCCCCTCAACCCTCCGAAGTGCGCCATGATCGCGCACGAGCTGGCAGCATGGGCGGCGTCCTACCGCCCTCGCGCTCAGGACGAGACACTCGCGCTACGAAGCCTAGTCGACACCGTCGCCGTAAGTGTGGCCGCCCGCCAGCATCCCCTCTTGGAAAAGACAGAAGGTGTACTCGGTCGCGCAGGGCGGTGGGCCGTCGCGGCGCACATTCTTGATTTCGACGATCTTCATGTCGAGTCGACGGCTCACCTCTCGGCCGTGACAGTCCCAAGCGCCCTGTCGGTCGGCGGTTCCGCACGGGCGTATCTCGTCGGCGCGGGTGTCAT
>CALALQ010000354.1 GCA_937925595.1 uncultured Demequina sp.
CATCCACGCGAAGGTGACCGCGTAGCGCGGTGCCGGGTCGAACAGGCGGCGGAGCACCGGCTTGCGAGTGACCCAGCCGAGGATGGACACCGCATGGTGGAACACCTCGTGAGCGGGCAGGTCCAGGTCACCAGTGAGCGCGTCAAGAAGGTCGACCGTGAGATGGATGTCGGCGCGTCCCTGTCGGCGGAGCGTGCGGAGCCGACGGTGCGCGTCGACCTGCGCGGCGGTGACGCGCCTCTGCTGCTCAGGAGTCGTGCCCGGGGCGGTCCAGCGGTGGTGGTGCTCGCAGACGAAGTCGTCCAGGTGCGGGTGCTGCTGGATGCGCTCGCCGCGGCTGCACAGGAGGCATGCCCACCGGTCGGAGGCCACGGAGGCGCAGACCGAGCAGGATGCGACGTCGGGGTGTGCGGTGTGTGCCGGCGGGGTGCTCAGCCTGGTCAGGTCGCGGCCGGTCTTGGCGGAGAGGATGGACTGCCAGTCCGCGTCCGGGCCGGCGGACTTGAGGAGTTCGCGGCGGAGCGTGTCGTTCGCGGCGTTGGCTTCCAGGACGCGGCGGGTGTAGGAGTCGAGGGTTTCGCGGTGGCCGGGGCGGACGGTGAACGGGAATCGGCGGGTGAGGTCGTGCATGGTCATGCCATCACCTTCTCGATGGCGGTCATCTTGCTTGTGGCTTTCTTGGTGAGGGTGTTCTGGAAGAAGAGTTCTGCGGTGTAGTCCAGGCGGTACGCGTCCAGGTGGGTTGTCTGGAGGCGTTCGACGGGTTCGCGGCGCTGGATGAGGTCGATTGCCGCGCCGGTGAGAAGCCGGCCGAGTGAGCCGATGGAGCCGCCGGTGCGCTGGTACAGGTACTCGAGGTGCGAGTCGAGGGTGCCCGCGGGGTGGTCGCGCAGTTGCAGTTGGCGTTCGAATCCGCGGACGAGGCCCTTCCATTCCTTGCGGTGTTGCGCGTTGCTCCACTGGTAGCGGTGCAGTTCGAGGACCGAGAAACGGCTCTTCAGCTGCTGGCCACGGGTGCCGCTCATCAGGGTTGAGTTCGTCACGTCAATGCCGCAGTAGAGGAAGGTTGCGGCGACGTCGTTGTGGAGTCCCTTGAGCAGGTCCACGGCTTCGCCGAGCCCGGCGCCGCGACCGGCGAGGTTCTGCAGCTCGTCGACGACGACCAGCTGTGTGCGGGCGCGGCGCATCGCGGCGACCACCTTGGTGCGCAGGTCGGCCATCGAGTCGCGACTAAGAACGGGCAGGCCGAAGAAGTTCGACATCTCCTTGAGCAGAGCCTTCGCGTTGCTCCCCGGCGGCACCTCGACGTACATCACGGGCACATGGTCGTAGCGGCGCCAGTCCGGGACCTGCTGGGCGTACTGCGTGAGCACCCATCGCATCAATCCCTTGGCGGTGGTGGTCTTGCCCAGGCTCGAGTCGCCCGAGAGGATGACGCCGGCGTGCCCGGAGTTTCGGAACCGGTTCTCCTGGAACGCGCGTGCAAGCAGCAGCTGACCGCTCATCACGGTGCTGGTGGCAAGGAAGACGCCGCCGGACAGGTAGTCCATCCGGGCCCGGTCGTACTCGGTGCGGTCAGCGCCAGTGAGGTCGTCGACGTCCGCGGGGGCGGGGGCGGTCAGCGGATGCTCCAGGTAGTTGAGGAGGGACTCACGGCGGTTGAGAGCGATGTCCTCGATGTGCGGGTTGGCGAAGGTGAGGCTGATGGTGGTCATGGGGTCTCCGTTCAGAAGAAGGTGGGGATGTAGGAGTCGTCGTCCTCGTCGTCCTCGCCGAGGTCGAACGCGCTGGTGTGTTCGGGCAGAGCGGGCAGGGCCGGTGCGGGGTGAGGTGTTCCGGAGAGTTCCGCGTCGGAGAGGGCAGTCAGTGTGCGGTCGTCGTCGACGGGGGCGAAGTCTGGTTCGTAGATGCGCATCTCGGAGCCGCGCTCACGGCACTCGATGAGCTCCCCGTGGCGGCCGACCACCCACACGCAGGACGGGTTGTAGGGGTCGACTTTCACCTCCCATTTGCCGCCGTGGCGCGGGTGGGGGGACCGCTCGTGTCGGAGCGGGTGGAGCTCTTCGGAGTCGTAGTCGAACCCGTTGATTCGGACACCGGTGTCGCCGACTTTCCGGAAGTGCGATTCCATCATCGAGATGTAGCGGTCTCGGGTGAGCGGGATGTGCACGTGCGCGGCGACCAGCGCGGCCCGGCCTGCCTTCTCGTTCGGGGTGAGCTGTTGGGTGGGGGCGAGCGGGTCACGCAGGCTCGAGTGCTTCCGCTGCTGCCACTGACCGATGACCCAGTCCTCGAACAGTTCGCGCAGAGCCTCGACACTCAGCAGCTTGGCATCTGGAACCTTCACGCCGCGGTGATTCGTGCTGCGCCCCACGTATCCGGGCAGGTGCTGCGTGAAGAGAGTGTTGATGGATTCGAACATCCGCTCCACGTGAGGCTTTCCCGTCGGGGTGCGTGGGGGTGCCATCACCAGCGAAATGCCGAGCTGTTCGGCGGCGCTGCGCGTGGTCAGTGAGATGTAGTCCCGGCCGCGGTCGGTGGTGACACTGCGCGGATGGATATAAGGGTGGGCGGCGGCGTGAGTCTCGTATTCCTCGTCCGTCAGCAACCGGATGTTCGGGTGCTTTCGGCGGACCGCGTTCCGGAGCACACTGCGTGACGGCCAGTTCTGGCGAGGGGTGAGCGCCTGCGCCAACAGCATCGTGTGGTCGACGCTCTTGGTCGCGTCCAGGCGGATGGTGTAAGCCATGATGGTCCGCGAGTAGACGTCCAGCATGATGCTCAGATAGGGGCGGGTTCGCTTGCCCGTGTGGGTCAGGACTTCCACGTCCATCGTGGTGGTGTCGATTTCGACCTCGGCGCCGGGAAACAGTGCCTCGCGCTTGGCGAAGGTGCGGTCGGGCCGCTCGGCGAGCGAGCGACGTGTCTTGGCGTCCCCGGTCGTGTGCTTGTGTGCGCCATACATCTTCACGGCGTTGTAGAACCATGACTTCGACGGGAGCAGGGGCTCACCGTACCTGGCTCTAATCTCATCTTCCGCGTCCTTGATGATGCGGCTGATGGTGCCCGTGGAGGCGTCGCTCTGCGCGGCGATAACGTCGAGAAGGACGCTGACGACGCGGGTGTCGATGTGCTTGTGGGGTTTGAAGGCGCGGAGCGCGCGCCCGTCGACGAGCCCGATGAGGCCGTCGCGTTTGTAGGCCTTCATCTTGACGAAGAACTGCGAGCGGACCAGGCCCCGCCCCGCGTTGGTCATCTCCTTGAGCTTGCTGGTGACGCGCTGCTCCTGCGAGGTGGAGTCGAGGTCGTACTCGGGGCGGCGGATACCGTTGCGGCCAATCCCGGTGAGGACCTCGTCGATGTCAGTGGCAAGCGTGACC
>CALALQ010000355.1 GCA_937925595.1 uncultured Demequina sp.
TGGCTGTCTCGACACTGAAGTTCTGCGCCAGCTGCTGACGTTTCCACCCCGTCAACACGTCGCTCAGGAACTCGTCCGGGTCGGCGCGTGCCACCGCCACGGGGAGGTAACTGAGCCGGCCAATCCTGTCGCTCACGAGGCAATCCTCATGTCTGCAAATCTTGCAGACTGAATGCAAAAGATGCAAGAGGCCATCCGTAAAAGCCCGGTAATGCGACGAATCTGTGGCGAGCTTCTTCGCGACCGTGAGGATCGTTCTTCAGACGGAGCAATGACCGAAAAGTCCCCGATGAGAGGATGATTCGGGGGAGTTCGAGCTCTGCATATCAGGGGAGGACTATCAGCAGAACTTGCAGATCGTCCTATTACATATTGTCATAACGGTCATTATCGGCGTTTCTGGGTGCGTTTCGGTGTGCAGTTTTGCCCTATCCAGGGCACGCGTTTCGGAGTATCCTTTCTGCATGCGCACCGTCACCTCCGATTCGCGTCCCGGCCTTCGCGCACACGCGGAGTCGATCCAGTTGCCGTTCGACGAACTCGTCTCGCGCATGCGGGACATCCTCGGTGTGCGCCTGGTCGCGTACATCGGAGGCGTCAAGGCTGCCCGTCAGGTCACTCTCTGGGCCGACGGCGCCGGCAAGCCTGGTGAAGACGACCAGCAGCGTCTGCGCCACGCTTTCCAAGCCGCGGCGCTGCTGCGTGAGCGGTACGACCCGATCACGATCCAGTCGTGGTTCAAGGGCATGAACCCGATGCTGAATGACGAGGCGCCCGCTATGGTGCTCCGCGATGGTGACCCGATCACAGCACCGCGTGAGGTCATCGCGGCGGCCAAGGCATTCGCCTACATCGGATGAGCCTCGAGGATCTCTACGCGAGTGCCGCGAGGCTCGCCGCCCAGATCGCCGCTGAATCGGCTTCGATTACCGTCAGCCACGTGCTTGGCGCGCCTGAGCCGCCCATCGAGCTCGAGATCAGCGGTGACCCCGGTGCGGTCTGGCGCGTCGGCTACGCGCCGAATCCCTGGGCCTGGACGCCGTGGGTGTACGCCAACGAAGACACGAGGTTGTTCCCGGGCCGCTGGGATGACCAGCAGGGTCAGTTTCGGACGATCTACACCGCCGACAGCCTGCTTGGCTGCTTCCTGGAGATGCTGGCCGTGGAGCGCCCTCAGCCGAAGCTCACGGCCCTGCTCGAAGAGATCGAGGACGACGACGGAAGCATCGGGCGCCATCCCGAAGCCGCAGACGGCGAGGTCGGGTACGCGTGGCTGGACGGCCGCATGTACGGGCGCGCGATGCAGCGCGGTCGCTACTGCGAAGTGACGCACTCGACGACGGTTTCGACCCTCGCTCTTCGATACCCGCTCGCGGTGCACGGCATCTCGCCGAAGGACTTCGACGTGTCGATGCTGAAGACCGTCAAGACGCGCCCGCTGACGCGATCAATCGCGAGGTGGCTCTACGACCTGTACGACAACGACGGCCCGCGCGTCGACGGCGTTGCCTTCAGCTCCCGCCACGGCGACGACATGAAGATGTGGGCCGTGTTCGAGCGTCCTGATGACACAGGGGTCAGTCCACTGATCGCGCCGACCAGCGACCCGGTGCCGGTCGCCCCGGATCTTCCCGAGCTCGTCGAGGCATTCCGGCTACTGGGCCTGCGCTGGCGCGAGGTGTGATCCTTCCGGGGTCACCAGCTCGCTGACGGAAGGGCCGGGCGGTGGCGAGTCCGGATCAGGGTTCCTCGCCAGCCACCACCCTGTGCGACCGACCTCAGATACCCGGATCGACAGCCTTCACGGCACGTTCGCTCATGTTGAAGCTCACGTTCCGCTGCTCCCGGGTGGGCGACCCGTTCGTACGGAAACCTGCGAGCAGCGCGGCCGCGATGAAGGCCCCGTTGGTGACGTACTGACCTGCGGCGCGCTCGTACGTGTGCTTGATGTTGTAGCTCGTACGCCGGTGGTTGATCGAGTTGATCTCGACCATGTTGTCGACGATCCACTCTCGCGCTGCGGCGATGTCGCCGGCGTTGCCGAGCAGGTCTCGCCGCATCTCGTAGAGTCCCTGAGCGCGATCCTCCCGCGACATGGCGCGAACTTCACGTTCCCAGAGCTTCAGGCCCCACACGCCGTCGAGGCCCGTGTGTGTCAGGTTCGGCCAGCGCTGCATCAGCACGGCCAGGTCCAGGGTGTCCTCATCTGCGTTCAGCAGCTCGGCCCAGTTCTTGAATCCCACGCTGCGCGCCGCGAGATGCTGCGCCTGCTGCAGTGTGATGACGGTGTCACCCGCCTCGCGGCGCTTCTTCAGCTCCTGCTTGGCGACGGTCTTGAAATGACGAACAGCGTCCATCGTTACTCTTTTCCGGTTCGGATTGGTTGCTCGCATTGACCACCGAACCGTCTCGTAACGAGGGTGTTCGGATCATTCATTCAGAGGACTGGCGATGCCTTCGCGCGAGCCGCGTGCACGTCCTTCGGTGCGCTCCCATTCTAGCGGAAATCCAGACCCCCGAGTGATCAGGGCTTTTCTTGCCCGCTTCCGGCCCGCTCGAACATTTGTTCTACCCTGGCAGAGTGGGACAGAACAAGCGCTACGACCTCACCGGCGCCGACGTCGCGCGCGCCGCTGAGCGCCTCGAGCGAGCTTCACGACCCGTGGGTCTCGACTTCGAGCTCGTGCGCCGCACGGGGCGCCGTACGGACGCTGAGACGCCCATTCCGGTTGCTGCGTGGGTGCCTCACCTGGTGAGTCACGTCGACATGCAGCTCGTCGAGGCCGAAGCGATCGCTTGGACCGCGGATGCTGTGCTCGTCCGGTGGA
Source organism: uncultured Demequina sp. (assembly GCA_937925595.1). The sequence continues at coordinate 2,829 of CALALQ010000355.1, forward strand.
CGCCGGCGGGAGCTCCGGGGCCATCCCACGCGTGGGTCTGGGCGAACTCCGTACGCAGGCGTTGACGGCGCACCCAGACGCATTGCTACTGTGCCCCTATGTGGATCCGGGCTGTCAGCAGTGTTCTCCCGAAGGACGTAAACGACCGAGTCGAAGAGCTCATCGGAGGCGAGCCCTCGATCGACGCCATCGAGTGGGTGAACCTTGAGACCGGCGCGCTCCTGGTGCTCTGTGTGACCGGCAACTGGCGCGATGGCGCGGACGCCGAGCTTCACGCCGTCTCGATCTCGCCTTCGGGGAGCGTCGCCGACGCGAGCATCGGGTTGCTGGGCTCGGTGATCCGACTGGATCCCAACCTCGACGCACTCCGCCGCCTGAGCGAACCGCGGCAACGCGCAGCCCTACACATCGAGTCGATCCTGGGGGTCGAGTATCACACCGTCCCCGATGCACCGGAGACAATAGTGACGAACGTCCGCCCGATGGACGAGCTGCGCCAGAAGCGCCCGCCTCGGCTGGACTAAGCGCAGACGCTCGTGTCGACCTGCACGGCGTTCGCGAAGTCTGTCGCGATCTCCTGAGCGATCGCGATCGACGTGACACCGTCGGGCTCGCTCACCATGCCGACGAACCGCTCATAGACGTCGCGGTTTGGGCTCTCGACCGCAGCGAGGCGCTTCATCGCCTTCAGCTGCTTCTTGGTCACCTGCGTCGACGAGCCGACGTCCTTGCCCACCTTGCCGAACGACTCGATTGCGTCGCACAGCTCCTTGCTCACGATGTGGCCCGGGATCGCCGCGCCACCAGATG
>CALALQ010000356.1 GCA_937925595.1 uncultured Demequina sp.
GTAGCTGGTGTAGAGCCAATTGCTTCCCGCGAGTCGCTCGCGATCCGCCGCCTCGAGCCGGATGGACGTCCGGCTCGGCGTGTACGCCGTGAAGACCCGGTTGCCCGTGGCGCTGAGCGCGACCTCGGTCACGGCGTTGGGCTCGTCCGGCCGGCGGACGAGTCCGAGGTCGACCCCTTCCTCCGCGAGCGAGCCGGCGACGAGCTCGCCGGCTTCATCCGACCCGATCACGCCGAGGTAGACCGCCTCGCAGCCGAAGCGCCGCGCGTGCACGGCCATGTTGGCCGCGCCCCCTCCCGGGTACATCATTCCGGTGTCGTGGTAGCGGTCCACCACGTTGTCACCGATCGTTCCGACTCGCATGAGGGCCTAGTACGCGACCTTGTGCATGTACCGCCGCGAGTCGAGGTCGTGACCGGTGATGGTCTCGAAGTGCTCGGCGAGCCGCATCACGACGACCGCCATCGGGATGTGGCCCACGGCCCCGCGCTGCTCTGCCGCGATCCCCGGCAACTCGAGTTCGGCGATATCGAGCACGCGGTAGTTGTCGTGGTGCCGGTCGAGGAAGGTGCGAACGCGGTCGATGTGGCCTCGGGTGGCGTCCTCACCGGCGATGAGCAGGTAGGGCTGGTCGTCCTGCGCCATCTCGAACGGCCCGTGGAAGAAGTCGGCCGCGGTGAAGTAGGTCGACTTCTTCCACTGCATCTCGACCAGGTAGCAGACCGAAAGCATGTAGGCGAGACCGACCATCGGTCCGGCGCCGAGTACGTAGAGGTTGTCGCTCGTGGCGTAGTCGGCAGCGATGGCGGCGAGCTTGCCCTCGTAGGCCTCAGCGGCGCTGCGCGTCGCCTCGGGAATCGCGTCGAGTGCGCTCCGGACCCCCTCGACGTCGGCGTCGACGCCGAACGCCTCGAAGAGGGAGTAGCCGAGCTCGGCGAGCAGCACGTACTTGGCGCTGGTGATGGTCCGCTCGCTGCCGTACGAGAGCTGGAACCGGGCCGCCCGGCCGAGCGCATTGTCGGCGTCGCGCGCCAACGAGACCACGAGCGCGCCGCGCTCGGCAGCGGCCTCGGCGGCGGCGACCGTCTCGGGGGTACCGCCGGAGTGCGAGGCGGCGACGACCAAGGTGCGCTCGTCGATGGACGGGAGGTAGAGCGACGTCAGCTCGGTGGCGTTGAGGTTCTCCGAGGAGAAGGGCGTCGCGTGGGAGCCGAGCAGGACGTTCACGGGAACGCTCGAGGCCCACGACCCGCCGACACCCGTGAAGATCACGCGCGTGATCTCACGCTCGCGGGCGGCGGCGGCGATCTGCTGCGTGAGCTCGCGCTGGCTGACGGCGTTGCGCAGCACCGCGACGAGGTCGGGTTCGATCGGCCGGAGGGTCAGGGATGACGACATGTGTTTCGATTCCTCGAGTGTGTGCGCCCGCGGTGGGAACGTTCCTACGATGTGGTGCGACAACGTTCTCATAAAGTCGCGACGATGTACACCCTTTCGTCGAAAACCCAAACGAGCGAACGCACGAACTCACGCCAACCGGCCGGAGCGCGCGCAGACCCCTGCGCTCATACGGCCCGCTCATTCGGTGCGCTCATACAGCCCGCCGCGCGGCGGCCCCACGCGTCAGCGGCCCGGGGCGTAGCCTCGCAGCCACCGGGTGATGGCCGCATAGGCCGCGGCCCTGACCGGCGCCCGGGAGAGCATGACGTCGTGGATCGCGCCGTCGATCCGCGCCACGGTCACATCGGGTCCGAGCTTGAGCGCGCGCTCCGCGATCTCGTCGTCCACGAGCACGACGTCACTCGAGCGCATCTCCTCGGTCCACTGCGTCTGGAGGGTCGACCGAGCCGACAGCAGCGTCAGCACGGGCGCACCCACGTCGATCCCGGCAGCGACGGCGGCGTGCCCGACGAGGACGGCGTGCAGCCACGCGGGATGGGTCGTGAACGCCCGATCGGGCCGCCACTCGTGGTTGTACTCCCACTCGCCACCGAGCTCGCGCGCGACCGACCGAGCGTAGAACCCCAGGTCCACGTTCGGCAGGGGCCCCTGCGGGTTCACGCGCGCGCCCCAGCCGATGACGGGCGCGAGCGCCTGTCGCCCGACGCGGCTCAGCTGGAACTCGAGCCAGGGGCTGTTCAGGACCAGCGCTGCGACGCGGCCCTGATGGCGCGCAGCCCAGAGCGACAGCGTGAGCCCGCCGGTCGAGTGCCCCAGGAGGACGAGCGGCCTGGCGGATGCCCCGTCACCGGCTCCGTGCCCCATCGCCGTGAGCGCGGCCTCGAGGTCCTCGTCATAGGTCCCGAGATCGGTGACGTATCCCGGCGTCTGCCACGGGCGGATGCTTCGCCCGTACTTGCGTAGATCAAGGGCGAAGAACCGCGCACCGAGACCCGACCAGTACGCGGCGAGCTCCCGGTTGAAGAAGTAGTCGCTCCACCCGTGGACGTAGAGCACGTCGGCGCCGTCCATGATCCCCGGGTTGAGCCAGTCCGTGAGACGGCGTCGCGGTCGGTGCCGGACCAGGGTCGCGGCGACCTCTCCCTCGTCATCCGGCTGCAGTGGCAGCGTGAGCTGCTCGAACGTCGCACCGAGCACGTCGGGACGCCAGTCGCGTGATTCCACCACGGCCACGCCCCTCCCCATCCGTCCGGCCAGCCTATCGAGACCGCCAACCGGCTACGCCCACACGAGGATCGCGGTCAGGGCGCCGGCGAGCATGGACGGCCCGAACGGGATCGTGTCGCCCGGTCGCACGCACCCCCGCGTCAGTGCGAGCACCGCGACCAGCGCACCGAGCACGAACCCGGCGACGAGGCCCGTGAGCCAGGCTTCGAAGCCGAACCAGGCGAGGACGAGGCCGATGACCCCGGCCAACTTGACGTCGCCCATGCCCATCGCCGGCGGCGAAAGCACGGCGACGAGCAGGAACATGGCGAATGCGCCCACGCCGCCGATCACAGCGCCGAGCAGTGCGGACCACTCCCCCGAGGTCTGGGCGGCGGCCACGAGCAGCAGCGCGATGGCGCCGGCGCACGGCGCCAGCACCCGGTTCGGAAGTCGGTGCTCGGCCATGTCGACGAGGGCCAGCACGGTCGCCATGGCGGCGAAGAGCAGGACGGCGGGCAGCGCCGGGTCCGCCGCCAGGCGCCAGACGATCACACCCCAGGAGCACGCGGTCACGATGGCGGCGGCACCACGCTGGGCGGGCGGCGCCCGTCGAGCGGCCACGTCGGCAACGCGCTCGCCGACGCTCGCCTGCCGACCGGATTCGGCGCCACGGCCTTCGGCGTCACGGCCTTCGGCGTCACGGCCTTCGCGGCCAGGCCCTTCGCCGCCCGGATCTGA
>CALALQ010000357.1 GCA_937925595.1 uncultured Demequina sp.
AAGGACGCCGGCCGGATCGCTGGCCTCGAGGTCCTGCGGATCATCAACGAGCCGACCGCTGCGGCATTGGCGTACGGCATGGACAAGCAGACCCACGAGACCGTACTGGTCTTCGACCTCGGCGGCGGCACCTTCGATGTGAGTCTGCTCGATGTCGGCGAGGGAGTAGTCGAGGTTCGCTCGACGGCCGGCGACTCCCACCTCGGCGGCGACGACTTCGACCGGCGCCTGGTGGATTACCTCGCCGACGAATTCCAGAGCGCGGAGAACATCGATCTGCGCAAGGATCCACAAGCGCTGCAACGACTCTTCGAGGCGGCAGAAAAGGCCAAGGTCGAGTTGTCCTCGGTAACTCAAGCCCAGGTCAACTTGCCCTTCGTCACCGCTGACGCGAACGGTCCCAAGCACCTCACCACCACGATCATGCGATCGAAGTTCGAGGATCTGACGGCGGATCTGGTGGAACGCTGCCTCGACCCCGTGAAGCAGGCAATGAGTGACGCCAAGGTCACCGCCAACGACATCGACGAGGTGATCCTGGTCGGTGGTTCGACACGCATTCCGGCGGTGCAGGCGCTGGTTCGCCGGCTCACCGGCGGTAAGGACCCCCACATGGGCGTCAACCCGGACGAGGTCGTGGCGCTCGGTGCCGCAGTCCAGGCAGGCGTGCTCAAAGGTGAGGTCTCCGATGTGCTGTTGCTCGATGTCACCCCGCTGTCCCTCGGCGTCGAGACGCAGGGCGGGGTGATGACCAAGATCATCGAGCGCAACACGACGATCCCGGCCCGGCGCAGTGAAGTGTTCTCCACGGCGGAAGACAATCAGTCCGCTGTGGACGTCGTGGTGCTGCAGGGCGAACGCGAACGCGCCGCCGACAACCGGGTGCTGGGCCGGTTCCGGCTGGAAGACATCCGACCTGCGCCACGTGGCGAGGCCCAAGTCGAAGTCACATTCGATATCGATGCCAACGGCATTCTCAACGTCACCGCCCGTGACAAAGACACCGGCAAGGAGCAGAGCATCACGATCAGCGAACAAGGCAACCTCGACCAGAGCGAGGTCGAGCGCATGCTCGCCGAGGCCGAACGGAACCGGCGTGAGGACGAGGAGCTGCGCAAGGCGGTCGACGCACGTAACGCCCTTGATTCGGTTGCCTACCAGGTGGAACGGCGACTCGCCGAATTGGGTGACAGTGCGCCACCGCACGACAAGGCGCGGGCCGAGATGCTGATCGCCGACGCCAGGAAGGCGGTCAAAGACGGTGCTTCACCCGCGGAGGTAGAGCCCCTGACCTCGGAGCTGCAGCAGTTGCTCTACGGGCTCGCGCCGGTCCAGGACGGCGGCGACGGACACCAGGCCGGCGGCGCAGAGGCTGCGTCGTCGGATGACGACGACGTGATCGACGCCGAATTCGATCGGAGCTGAGGCACCCGATGGACAGATCTGCTGATCATTCGACGACCGAGCAGGCTACCGACCATACTGACACGGACCAGACCGAGACGAGGCCTGATCACACCGATACCGAAGCCAAGCTGGCTCAACTCGAGGACCGCTGGCGCAGAGCACTCGCAGATCTGGACAACCTGCGCAAGCGGTATGCCAAAGATCTCGACCGTGAACGCGCCGCGGAGACAGCGAGAGTATCGGCGGCGTGGCTGCCTGTCCTGGACAACCTGGAGCTCGCGCTGGCCCATGCGGATAGCGATCCTCAGGCCGTCGTCGAGGGCGTGAAGGCAATCCGAGACCAAGCGGTGCAGATACTGTCACGGCTCGGCTTCGAGCGCCACGACGAGGTCGGTGTGCCGTTCACCCCGGAACTCCACGAAGTAGTCAGTGTGGTGACCCAACCCGACCTTCCCTCCGGAACCGTGATCGAGGTCTTGCGGCCAGGTTACGGAGAAAACGGACAGCAGTTGCGTCCCGCCACCGTGGTCGTCAGCCGACCTGAGGAGTGAGCGCCATGGCGCGTGACTACTACGAAGCGCTCGGGGTCCCGCGCAGCGCCGACACCGACGAAATCCAGCAGGCCTACCGCCGACTTGCCCGCAAATATCACCCCGACATCAACAAAGACCCCACTGCGGAAGACAAGTTCAAAGAGATCAATGAGGCCTACCAAGTGTTGTCCGACCCAGACACCCGGAAACGCTACGACCGATTCGGGGACGACTTCCGTCGGGTACCCGAGGACTACGACGAACGGGTCCGGGCAAGCGCCGGCGGGTACGGCGGCGGGTTCGGCGGCGGCGGGTTCGGCGGCGGCGGGTACGGCGGTGGGGGCCGGAGGGTGCACTTCGGACACGGCACAGACGGCGAGGGGAGCGTCGACTTCGAGGACCTCTTCGGACAGATGTTCGGCGGCGGTGGCGCGTACGGCCCGATTCCCGGCGCCGATCAGGAAGCGGAACTGGAACTGACCCTGGAAGAGGCGTACCGGGGCGGCAAACGCACTCTCCGTCTGGACGGACGGCGATACGACGTCGACATTCCGGTCGGTGTCCTCGACGGCCAAAGAATCCGGCTGGCCGGGCAAGGCGGCCGAGGCAACGGCGGCGCACCGCCCGGGGATCTGTACCTCGTGGTCCGGATCAAACCGCATTCCCGGTTCCGCGTACAGGGCCGGGACATCTACGTCGACCTGCCCGTCTCCCCCTGGGAAGCAACCCTCGGCGCGACGGTCGCCGTTCCCACCCCCGGCGGCGAGGCGAAAGTCAAAGTCGTACCGGGCTCGTCCACAGGTAGGAAGCTGCGCCTGCGCGGAGAAGGCATGCCCAACCCGCGAGGCCCCAACGGCAACCTCTACGCCGAAATCAAGGTGATGGTGCCACCGAAACCGACAGCACGTGAACGCGAGCTGTTCGAACAGTTGGCCGCCGAATCGAACTTCGACCCGAGGAAACAGCCATGAGCACCCCGACCGCGGGCACCCAGTACATATTGGTTCGCCGTACCGGAATGTCGCTAGATGTCTTCGCCGAACGTACCGGGCTGCACCCCGACCTGGCACGAAAACTCGTAGCTCTCGGCCTGCTCGACGCACGCCGCGACCCCGGCGGCGAAATATTGTTCGAACCATCCGAAGTGGCCCACGCTGCCCGCATCCAACGGCTGCGGACCGGCCTGGGCCTGAACTACTCGGCAATCGGGCTCGTGCTCGATCTGCTGGATCGAATCGAGAAACTCGAAGCAGCGTCCCGCAGAAGGAGGACACCCCCATGGACACCGGCAGCCTGACTGAAAAGTCACGAGAAGCCCTGCAGGAAGCCCAGAACGTCGCGACCAGAATGGGTCACACCGAGGTCGACGGAGAGCACCTGCTGCTCGCGTTGGTCGATCAGCAGGAAGGGCTCGTACCGCGACTGCTCGAGCAGGCCGGTGCGAACGTCGATGCCCTGCGATCCGATCTGGAACGTGAACTGTCGCGTAGGCCGAAGGTCAGCGGCCCCGGCGCGACGCCCGGTCAGGTGATGATCACCCAGCGCCTGGCCAAGCTGCTCGACGCCGCGGAACGGGAGGCGAAGCGACTCAAGGATTCCTACGTGTCGGTGGAGCATCTCGTGATGGCCCTCTCCGAGGAGGGGTCGACCAGTGCGGCCGGACGGGTTCTCACCAGCCATGGGGTCACACGAGAGACCTTCCTCGCCGCCTTGACCACAGTGCGCGGCAACCAGCGCGTCACCTCGGCCACCCCGGAGGGGGCGTACGAGGCGCTCGAGAAGTACGGACGCGACCTCGTCTCCGAGGGCCGAGCAGGCAAACTCGATCCGGTCATCGGGCGAGACGCCGAAATCCGCAGGGTAACGCAGATCCTGAGCCGGAAAACGAAGAACAATCCGGTGCTGATCGGCGACCCCGGCGTCGGCAAGACCGCGATCGTCGAGGGACTCGCCCAGCGGATCGTCCGCGGCGACGTGCCCGAGGGCCTACGCGACAAGACGATCTTCTCGCTCGACATGGGTTCCCTGGTGGCCGGTGCGAAATACCGCGGCGAGTTCGAGGAGCGACTGCAGGCGGTGCTGTCCGAGGTGAAAGCGGCCGAGGGGCGCATCCTGTTGTTCGTCGACGAGTTACACACCGTCGTCGGCGCAGGATCGGTCGGCGGCGAAGGGTCTCTCGACGCCGGCAACATGCTCAAGCCGATGCTCGCCCGCGGCGAACTGCACATGATCGGTGCCACCACTCTCGACGAGTATCGCAAGCACATCGAATCCGATGCAGCATTGGAGCGTCGATTCCAGACCGTTCTCGTCGACGAGCCCAGCGCCGAGGATGCGATCTCGATTCTGCGCGGACTTCGAGAACGCCTCGAGGTGTTTCACGGCGTGAAGATCCAGGACGGCGCACTGGTGGCCGCCGTGACCCTCTCGCACCGGTACATCACCGACCGCTTCCTTCCGGACAAGGCGATCGATCTGGTGGACGAGGCGTGCGCCCGGCTACGCACCGAAATCGATTCGATGCCCGCCGAACTCGACGAGCTCACCCGGAAGGTGACCCGGCTGGAGATCGAAGAGGCCGCGCTGTCCAAGGAAACGGACGCGGCCAGCAAGACACGCCTCGAGGAGTTGCGTAAGGAACTGGCCGATCTGCGGGCCGAGGCCGACGCCCGGCACGCTCAGTGGGAGGCAGAGCGCCAAGCGATCCGGCGGGTGCAGGAGCTACGGGGAGAGCTGGAACGCTTGCGCCACGAAGCCGAGGAGGCCGAACGCAATTACGACCTCAATCGGGCCGCCGAGCTGCGATACGGCGAGATCACCGAACTCGAACGCAAACTCGAGGCGGCGGAGGAGCAACTGGCTACCAGGCAAGGCCGCAATCCGTTGCTGCGCGAGGTGGTCACCGAAGACGAGATCGCAGAAATCGTGGCCGCATGGACGGGTATCCCGGTCGCTCGACTGCAGGAAGGTGAGCGGGAGAAACTGTTGAAGCTCGACGAGATCCTGCACGAGAGAGTCATCGGTCAGGACGAGGCGGTACAACTAGTCGCAGACGCGGTAATCAGAGCAAGGTCGGGTATCCGCGATCCGCGCCGGCCGATCGGTTCGTTCATCTTCCTGGGCCCGACGGGCGTGGGGAAGACCGAGCTCGCAAAGACGCTGGCCAGTGCCCTCTTCGACAGCGAAGACAACATGGTGCGCCTGGATATGAGCGAGTACCAGGAGCGGCACACGGTGAGCAGGCTCATCGGTGCACCCCCCGGGTACGTCGGGTATGACGAGGGGGGCCAGCTCACTGAGGCGGTACGTCGCAAGCCGTACTCCGTGGTGCTCTTCGACGAGATCGAGAAGGCCCATGCCGACGTCTTCAATACCCTTCTACAGGTGCTCGACGACGGCCGGATCACCGATTCTCAAGGCAGGCAGGTCGATTTCCGGAACACGGTGATCATCATGACCTCGAACATCGGATCCCAGCATCTCCTCGACGGAGTCACAGCGGACGGCGAGATCAAGCCGGACGCCCGGGAGCGGGTGCTGGCGGAACTGCGCGGGCACTTCCGTCCCGAGTTCCTCAACCGGATCGACGACATCGTGTTGTTCACCCCGCTCACGCTGCCCCAGATCGAGCATATCGTCGAGCTACAACTCACCGATCTTCGGAATAGATTGTCAGAGAGACAGATACACTTGAATATCACACCGGAAGCACGCCGGCTCATTGCCGAACACGGCTTCGACCCGGTCTACGGTGCACGGCCCCTGCGCAGGTATATCGCCCATGAGGTCGAAACCAGGATCGGACGTGCGCTGTTGCGCGGCGAAATCGAACCGGGCGGCACCATCGATGTCACGGTCGAT
>CALALQ010000358.1 GCA_937925595.1 uncultured Demequina sp.
CTTTGAGCGGGATGGCGGTGCCGACCCATCCGGTCGTGGCCGCGGTGGTCACCGCGATGAACCACGGGCCCGAGTGGGTGCTGTGGATCTCCACCGCCGTCGCGTCGGTGAGCGGTCCCGTGGGTTCGCTGACTCGCGCGCGCTGGACCCACGTGCTGCGCACGGACCAGGAGATTCAGCAGGCGTTCGCGCTTGAGGGCGCCCTCGACGAGGTGCTGTTCATCGGCGGTCCCGCGCTCGCGACGATCCTCGCCACGATTGTCTGGGCGCCGCTCGGCATCATCGTGTGCACCGTCGCGTGCGTCGTGGGCATGACGTTCCTGCTGGCGCAGACCTCGACCCAGCCGCCCAAGCGCGCGGACACCGGCGGTGCAGGGCTGGGCCTCAACGTGCCGCCTGCGGTCATCGCGGTCGCCGCGATCGCTCTGGGTCTTGGCCTCATGTTCGGCGCCTTCGACATCTCCGCTGTGGCATTCGCGGACGAGCACGGACTCAAGTCGGTCTCCGGCATCATCCTCGCGGTGCTGTCCGTCGGCTCGCTGCTTGGCGGCCTGTGGTACGGCTCGCGTCACTGGAAGCAGCCGCTGTGGAAGCGCACGGTGGTCTTCGCCGGCCTGCTCGCGGTGGGCTTCACGGCGATCGGGTTTGTGCCTAACCTGCTGATCTTCTGCATCCTCGGCTTCTTCGCCGGGGCGGCGGTTGCACCCACCATGACCAACACGGACACCGTGGTGCAGCGCACCGTCCTCAGGGACCAGATCACCGAGGGCATGGCGTGGTTGCGCATCGGCATCGGCATCGGCGTCGCGGGTGGCGCATGGGTCGCGGGCAAGCTGATCGAGGAGTACGGCGCGCGTCAGGGTCTGCACTTCGCGGGCGTCGCCGCGATCTTCACCTTCCTGACCGCGCTCGCATGCATTCCGCTGCTCAAGCGCGGCACCGAGCGCGAGCCGGTTGAGGCGCTCGCGGCGTAAGCCTCACCAGTCGTGGACGGTGCCGTCCGTCAGTCGGTTCACCGGCAGGTAGGCGGGCTCGTACGGGTGCTTCTTGGCGGCCTCGACATCGAGCTGCACGCCAAGTCCCACCTGGTCGCTGGGGTGCAGCAGGCCGTCCTCGAACTTGAGCCCCGCCTGGAACACCTCGAGGGTGACCTCCGAGTGCGTCATGTACTCCTGGATGCCAAAGTTGTGCAGCGCGAGGTCCAGGTGCAGGTGCGCGGCCTGTCCCACAGGCGAGATGTCCGTGGGCCCATGGAAGCCGGTCTTCACACCGTAGATCGAGGCGAAGTCCGCGATCTTCTTGAGGTGCGTGATGCCGCCCGCATGGGTGACGGCGGCCCGCACGTAGTCGATGAGGCGCTCGGTGATGAGCGTCTGGAAGTCGTAGACCGAGTTGAAGACCTCGCCGATAGCGAGCGGCGTGGTGGTCTGCGAGCGCACGTAGCGCAGCGCGTCCTGGTCCTCTGCCGGGGTGCAGTCTTCGAGCCAGAACAGGTCGAAGGGCTCGAGGCTCTTGCCCAGCTGCGCCGCCTCGCGCGGCGTGAGGCGGTGGTGGGCGTCGTGAAGCAGGGGCAGCTCCGGCCCGAACTCGTTGCGCACCGCTTCGAAGACAGTGGGGATGTGGCGCAGGTACGCGCGCGTGTCCCACTCCTCCTCGACGGGCAGCGCACGGCCCGACGCTGTGCGCCGGGCGGGCTCGTAGTCGTACCTTTCGCCGTCGCCGCCTTCTGAGGTGGCGACGCCGTAGACCGAGCCGTGACCCGGGAGTCCCGACTGCACGCGGATGGCCTTGAAGCCCTGCTCCTGGTGGGCGCGGATCGAGTCGAAGAGCTCTTCGGTATCCCTGCCTGAAGCGTGGCCGTAGGCGAGCGCTCCCTTGCGGGACTGACCTCCAAGCAGCTGGTAGAGAGGCAGTTCCGCATAGCGCGCTTTGATGTCCCACAGGGCCATGTCCACGGCTGCGATGGCCGCCATAGTCACCGGGCCGCGGCGCCAATAGGCGCCGCGATACAGGTACTGCCACGTGTCCTCGATGTTCATGGAGTCCCTGCCGATGAGCAGCGGGATCACGTGGTCCGCGAGGTACACGGCGACGGCGAGCTCGCGGCCGTTGAGCGTCGCGTCTCCCAGCCCCACAACACCGTCGTCCGTCGTGATGCGGAGGGTCACAAAGTTGCGTCCAGGCGAGGTGACGACCACCTCTGCAGCGGCAATTGCGGTCATGGTCGTAAAGATAACCGGATGGTAAGTAACGCCAAAGCCAGAGCACCGCGGATGTGCGCAAGACCACTTCGCAAGAACGGGACCAAGGTCCCTCAGAAGTGCCTCGTGATCGCCGTAGCGTCATTCCTGGACACACACCCCGGCAATGACGCCGGGTCCCACAAAGATCGTGGCTCAGGCGGCCATCCGGGGACTTGACCGCCTGAGCTGCCCCTTGTTCGGCGTCGGTGCCTCTATCCCTCCCCCAGGGGCGCCGGCGCCGATACTTTTGTCCCATGGAATCCTCGAGCACCGCGCCCGCGGAGACCGCCCTCGCCGGCGGCAACATGGGCGGCGCCGTGCGCGTCGGAGACACCGTGCGCAAACCCCGCGGGCCTCACAGCGACACCATCCAACAGCTTGCCGCGCACGTGCGCGCGCAGGGCGTGACGTGGATTCCCGAACCGCTCGGCGTCGATGAGCTCGGCCGCGATGTGTGGCGCTTCATCCCCGGTGAGGTGTCCCACGAGGACCCTCACGACGACTACCCCGACGCCGTCATCACCGACGTCGCTCGTCGCCTGCGCGAATGGCACGACGCCACCACGACCTTCCCGCGCGGCGCTCACGACACGTGGTGGTGGCCCGGCAAGGTGCCGGACGAGGTCATCTGCCACGTCGACTTCGCGCCCTACAACCACGTCTTCCGCGATGGGCACTTCGTTGGCGCCATCGACTTCGACATCTGCTACCCCGGACCTCGCCTGTGGGACCTGTCGTACACCGCGTACCGGTACGTCCCGCTCTCGCCGCTTCCCAGTGAGCCCGACGCTGCGGCTGCTCTGCGTGAGCGTCGCCTTGCGCGTCTCGATCCGTTCTTGGCTGCCTACTCAGGCGAGGACAACGACCTCCGCTACCCAGCGTCGGCCCTGCTTGGCTATGTGGTCGAACGACTCATCGCGATGGTCGAGTGGTGCGAGCAGCAGGACGATGCCGACCGCCAGCGCGACGCGATCATGTACCGCGAACACGCCGACTTCATCGCCCGCGGGGGCTACGGCGATGCGACCCCCGTGACCGTGGCAAACCTCGGCTGACGGCGCGACTATGGTGGGCGCATGTCCGCCCGCATTGCCATCGTCACCACCCGCGAACTCGACGTCATTGACGCCGACGAAGAACTCCTCCTTCCCCTGCTGCCCGAGGCAGAGCTCGTGAGCTGGGACAACCCCGACGTGGACTGGTCGGCCTACGACGTCGCGATCCTGCGTTCCACGTGGAACTACACCGAGCACCTCGACGAGTTCCTCGCGTGGGCCACTCGCGTTTCGCAGGCCACTCGCCTCATGAACCCCGTCGAGATCATCGAGTGGAACACGGACAAGCGTTACCTCGCGGACCTCGCCGCTCGCGGCATCCCTGTGGTCCCCACCCAGTTCTTCGCCCCAGGTGAGCAGGTCCCGGCCGACGCTGTGGCGGGCCACGTCGTCGTCAAGCCTTCCGTTGGGGCCGGGTCAAAGGGCGCGGCCCTGTTCCGTGACGACGTCGCCGGCGCGCTCGCGCACGCCGCGAGCCTCCACGACGAGGGCCGCACGGTCATGGTGCAGCCGTATCTCGAGAAGGTCGATGAGGGCGGGGAGACCGCTCTCGTGTTCATCGGCGGCGAGTTCTCCCACGCCGCGCGCAAGGCCGCGATTCTGTCGCGCAACATGTCGTGGTCCACAGGGCTGTACGCGGACGAGAAGGTGGTGCCTGCTGAGGCCACCAAGGCAGAGCTCGAGCTCGCGGCTCGCATCCTCGCAGACCTTCCCGACCTCGCGTACGCGCGCGTCGACCTGCTCCCCACGGACAGCGGGCCCGTCGTGCTCGAACTTGAGCTCACCGAACCCAGCCTGTTCCTCGCACTCGGCGAGGGAGCCCCAGCCCGCGCGGCCGCTGCGTTCCGCGCCCTCCTGTAGCCAGCGTCGGGCAGTGAGGTTGCCCGCCGGCGTGGCGGGCCGCTAGTGTCGTCGCCGAGGGGAGTACTTCCCAAGTTCTGGATCGGTCAATACGAGGCGACCGCCTCCCGGCCAGGCGCCCGCCAAGCAGGCGGGTGAAGGAGACCTCAGACTGTGTCTGAGGAGACCCCTGTGACTGAACTGCACTCCATTGCCACGCCGCAGCTGTGGGCGATGACCATCGTCGCCGTCCTGCTGCTGCTCGTCTTCGACTTCGTGGTGACCCGCAAGCCGCATGAGGTAACGATGAAGGAGGCGGTGGGCTGGAGCATCTTCTACATCGCGCTGCCGCTCATTTTTGGCGTGTGGGTGTGGATGGATCACGGCTCGGACACGGGCATCAAGTACTACACGGGCTATCTCGTTGAGAAGAGCCTCTCGGTAGACAACCTCTTTGTCTTCATCGTGATCCTCGCCTCGTTCGCCGTGCCGCGGCAGCTGCAGCAGCGGGTGTTGCTCGTCGGCGTGGCCGGCGCGCTGGTGCTGCGCGGCCTGTTCATCTGGCTGGGCGCGGCGCTCATCGCGAAGTTCGCCGCAACCTTCCTGGTCTTCGGCATCATCCTGCTGGTCACCGCCATCAAGGTGTACCGGGATGCGCGCAGCGATGACGATGCCCATGTAGACGTGGACCAACTCGCTGTGGTGCGAATCCTGCGCCGGTTCTGGCCCGTGACGGGCGAGTACCACGGCACCAAGACCACGTGGAGGGTCAACGGCCGCCGAGCACTCACGCCGCTGGGCCTGGTCATGGCCACAATCATCGGCACCGACCTCGTGTTCGCGATCGATTCCGTTCCGGCGGTCTACGGCATCACCTCCGACCCGTACCTGGTGTTCGTCACCAACGCCTTCGCGCTGCTGGGACTGCGGGCGTTGTACTTCGTGCTCGAGGGCGCCCTGTCCAAGCTCATCTACCTGGGCTATGGACTCGCGATCATCCTGTTCTTCATCGGCGTCAAGCTCGTGCTGCACTGGGCGCACGGCGTATGGCCCGGTGTTCCCACCATCCCGACGCTGCTCAGCCTTGGCTTCATCGTCGCCACCCTTGCGGTCACCACTGTGGTGAGCCTGCGTACGTCGCGCGCGATGAGCACGTAGTTTGCTACCGTGCCGATACACAATGGAGAGGGATAGCGAGTGATCAGCATCTCGTTCGAGATCATCGACGAGCCCCCGCGGCTCATCTCGACGGAACGCATGCCCTATCCCATCGACAAGGTGTGGCTCGCGGAGACCGACGCTTGGTATGTCCAGCAGTGGTGGGCACCCACCGACTACATCAATGATGCGGTCGAGATCGCGATGGAAGAGGGCGGGTACTGGCGCGTCATCCAGCGTGACCCCGAGGGCCACCAGTTCTCGTTCTACGGCCGAGTCGACAAGGTCATTCCGCGTGAGCTGTTCCGCATGACCCTCACATCTGAGATCTTCCCCGAAGACCAGATCCTCGTCACCCAGCAGTTCGTCGCATCCGGCCCCGGCACGATCGTCGCGACCACGTGGGAGTTCCCCAACGCGGCGGCGCTCAACAGATACGTCGCGCTAGGCGGCCCGGAGCGACAGAAGGGCGCCTCCGCGCGACTCGACGCCCTGCTGTCGCAGATGCTCCTCAAGTAGCACTCGCCGCGTGACGCAGATCACACCCGTTCGCCGCGCGGGCTGAAAGCGCTTTCCCTACACTGGAATCCTTCCGCTGAAACCCAGCGGCTTTCGTGTGCCCAACAAACAAATGTCTGGGCACTGACACGCCCAAAGGCGCCCCCACAAAGGGCCCAGACAAGGACGCAGTATGAGTGTGCGCCGCGCGCATGACGTCGACGCAGAGTATGCCTTCCGGGCCGCCCACCAGGTGGACACCCCGGAGAACTACCAGGACTGGCGCGACTACGCCTTCTCCCACGCTCCCGAGCTGATGGACGACCTCGACGATCTCGACATCGTCACGCCCCTCGCTGGAGTGCCAACCGTCTAGGCTCTGCCCCATGGCAGTAGACCCCTTCGACCTCACTGAAGAGCAGCTCCGAGCACGCGGCAGCGCCAAGTGGCGCCACTATCCCACGGACGTGCTGCCGCTGTGGGTCGCCGAGATGGACGTTCGCCTCGCCGCCCCCATCGCCGACGCTCTTTCCAGGCTCGTCGCCGACGGTGACGCCGGCTACCCGGGAGATGCCCCTTACCGCGACGCCTTCGCGAACTTCGCTAAGGACTCGTGGGGCTGGGACCCGACTGTCACGCGCACCCGAGCCGCAGCGTCGGTCATTGTTGGGTATACCGACGCCCTGGTGGAGACCGTGGGGCCAGGCGGCACGGTCGTAGTCACGTCTCCCGTGTACCCGCCGTTCTACGGCTACTTGCGCCAGGCCGGGATCATCGTCACCGAGGCGCGGCTCAACGCGAACCTGCGCCTGGACTTCGAGGCCATTGAGGCCCAGTTCGCGGCCGCTCCCGGGGGTGTGGGCCTGCTGCTGTGCAATCCGCACAACCCTGGCGGCACGGTCCACACTCGTGAAGAGCTCGAGACTCTCGCGCGGCTGGCAGCGAAGTACGACGCCCAAGTGGTGTCCGATGAGATCCACGCGCCGCTCATCTATGCGGAGAGCACCTACACTCCCTACCTGTCCGTGGACCCGCGCGGCATCGCGGTGCATGCGGCGTCAAAGGGCTGGAGCCTCGCGGCCATTCCCGCCGCGCTGATGACCTGGGGCCCCGACGCTGGCGAGGCACTGGCTCGCTACGACTCCGGCAAGCACCATGGACCCACCTACTGGGGCACCGTCGCGCAGACGGTCGCGTACAACGAGTGCAGGGGCTGGCTCGCGGACGCCATTGTCGCGCTCGACCGCAATCGTCGCCTGCTGGGCGACCTGCTTGCGGAGAAGCTGCCTGCGGCTCGCTATCACCTGCCGGCGTCGACCTACCTCACGTGGGTCGACTGCCGCGAGCTCGGCCTTGGCGATGACCCTGCAGCGGTCTTCCTCAAGCGCGGCCGGGTTGCCTTCAACTCCGGACCCACCTTTGGCGCCGGCGGCGAAGGTCACGTGCGGATCAACATCGCGACCTCGCCCGCGATCCTTGAAGAAGCGGTCTCGAGAATGGCGGCCTCGCTCTAGGGCTTCACCCACGTGAGGGTGTAGCGCCACAGCAGGCGTCGCCGGAACTCGCTTCCGGGTAGGGTGCTGGACGCGGCCTCGCGCACTTGACGGTAGGTGACCGGCGGGGGCCACACGGTGGGGCTGGGCTGCTCCCAGGTTGTGTGGGTGAGGCGCACCGCCTGGTTGACCACGGCGGCGGCAAACTCGCGAAGGGCGTCCTTGGGCAGCTCCGACGCTGCGCAGCCGACCACCAGGAGCGTTCCCCCCGGCGCGAGGAGAGACCGCAAGCGCTCAAGCGCCTCCTCGAGCGGCAGATGGTGCAGCACCGCGAGGACCGTGATGACGTCGTAGTTGCCTGGGAGGTCAGCGGCCATCGCGTCGGCGTTGAGGTAGGTGATGCCTGTCGTGTCCTGTTGCCTCGCGAGCTCGAGACTTGGCTCGTCGAGGTCGATCGCGGTCACCGTCAGCCCGCGCGCTGCGAGCGCCCTCGCGGCGAAGCCCTCTCCGCAGCCCACATCGAGCGCGGCGCTTGCGGTCTCGGGGATGAGCGGCAGCAGTTCGCGGAAGTAGTCGATCGTATGGTTCCGGCGCTGCGCGTCCGTCACGTGCTCAGCCAACCGGTGTCCTCCTCAAGGCATTCGCACAGATCGTAGGGCGAGCAACCATTCCCACACCCTAGCCACGCCGCAATAATGGGCCCATGCCTGAGCCGCGCGTCCTGATCCTTCACGGGTTCCAACACCACAGGGCCAAGGAGCATTGGCTGTGGTGGCTTGCGGAGGAGCTTCGCCAGCGCAGGATTCCCGTCCAGTACCCGCAGCTGCCCAGCCCGGACCGCCCGTCGCTCGACGAGTGGATCGCCGTAGCCCGCGCAGAGCTAGAAATGCTCGGCGGTGAGGAGCACGATCGCGTGGTGATTACGCACTCGCTTGGCGGCGTGCTCTGGTCGCACCTGGTACACCGCGGGTACACGAGCGGCGAGCGCGTGCTCATGGTCGCGCCGCCTTCGCGCGACCGACTCGACGGCGTGATCGCTCCCTTCGCAGGAGCGCTCGGTCCCGACTACCTCGAGACCACCGGCGTGACACTTGTTGCGCGCGAGCGCGACCGCTACCGCAACACGCCGCTCAACTGGATCGACGGTGGCCGCGCCAAGGACGTGCATGTCATCCCTGGTGAGGGACACATCAACCCCGACGACGGCCACGGGCCATTCCCGGAGGCACTCGAGTGGGTGCTCACGGGCGAGTGGCCGTCGTGACCAGCAGCGCATCCCCGCGACGCATCCCTCCTCCACACAAAGCGGGTTTCAGACCGACCGGTCGGAACTGAAGCACCTGGTAGACATCGTGAGCGCTCGGGGTGCTGACGAAAATGTGTGGAGGAGGGCCGTCGCGCGGGCGCGATGCCGGAGGAGGGCCGACGCTCGGGCGCGATGCCGGGGCGGGCGCGAGTGGGTGGCC
This sequence comes from uncultured Demequina sp., assembly GCA_937925595.1. The sequence continues at coordinate 8,754 of CALALQ010000358.1, forward strand.
CGCGGCCCTGCGGGTCAGTGACCCACTGACTGCAGGAACGGCTCGAGTTCGAGCCAGTTCTCCTCATCCGTACGGTCCTCACGCCAGATGGCGAGGTACTGCTCCTTGACCTCGTCGCTCAGCGCATTCCACGACTCCATGACCTGCTCGGCATTCGCGTGCCAGTAGCCCACAATGCGCTGCTGGGTGATGGGCAGTCCCACCTCCTTGCGCAGCAGCAGGCGAGCGGACCGCGACACCTTGGACTCGCAGGCAATCCACACATACGGGTTCGCGTGGGGGGTGATGACGCCCTCTGCCCACAGTCCTCGCACGATGTCGCACACCGCAGACGGCCCGATGCCGTTGCCGGCCACGCGGTACTGCACGATGACATCGGCGGCAGACGGCAACTCCCGCGCCTCCTCAAGTGAGGGCAGCTCGACGACCACGTGGAAAACCTCGCCAGCCCCAGCGTCGGCCAGAATGCGGGCAATTCCAGGCAGGGCGGTGAGGTCACCGATGAGCACCCGAGTCCTGGAGCCCTCCGGCACCTTGTAGTACGCCATGGCGTCGGAGATGACGACGGTGTCGCCGATCTTCGCCTCGCGACCCCACGTGGCGCCAGGGCCGTGGCCGTGCAGGAACACCTCGAGCTCGAGGCCGCCCGGCACCAGGCCGCTCACGGTGTAGTGGCGCTCCGAGTGGCCGTCGACGTCGAGCGTCTGCGCGCCAAGGTCCACGTGGATGAACTCATCGCCAACGCCCGTGCTGCGCCACTCGCTGCCCTCATCAAGAGCAAGCGTGAGCCTCACCATCAGCGGCGTGACCTGCTGCCGAGCGGTGACGGTTGCGGGGTAGATCGGTTCCATGACTGCTTTCTTCAGTATGCGGCCCGACGCTGGGGCGAGGCCAGTGCGCGACCTCGCCCCCGGCGCGGGTCAGGACGCGGGGGTGATGCCGGACGGCAGGGTGCTGGGGTCGCCGTCGAAAGCGGCCTCGAGCTGCGGCACCAGCACGTCGAGCGCGTACGCGATGGACAGCGGGCTCGCGAACGAGAATGCTCCCTCGAAGACGCCATCCGTGGACCAGATCTGGCCGCCCACCTTGGTGGCCTGCATCGACTCGTACAGCGGCAGCCCCTCGACGGTCTCCTGCGTGCCGGGCTCGGTGGCGCCTAGCCAGATGTTGGCGTCGGCGTCGAGCTCATCGAGGTTCTCAGGGCTCACCGTAATGTAGAAGTCCACGGCAGGGTCGCCAAGGCGGTCGATCTTGGTGATGTCCGGGCCCAGCTGACCGATCAGCGCGGGGCGCGGGTCGATCGAGAAGTACGCGCCGGGCTGGCCCTGGTAGAAGAAGTTCACGGATGCGGAGTAGTTGGCCCAGTCGGGGTGCGCCTCCTTGATGGCCGCGATCTTGTCCTCGACCTCGGCGATGATCTTCTCGCCCTCCTCGACCTTGCCCACCGCCTTGGCAATCGAGCGGGTCTCCTCGGCGAACGGCATGCCGTAGTCGGCGTAGTCGCCGCTCTGCGCGAGCGTGGGGGCGATCTGGCTCAGCAGGTCGTACTGCTCCTGGGTGATGCCGGACCACGTGGCGATGATGAGGTCAGGGCTCAGCGCGGCAATGGCCTCCATGTCGAGGTCGCCGTTGCTCAGCACAGTGGGCTCGGCGCCAACGGCCTTGCGGGCGTCGTCCGCCCACGGCCAGGTCGCGTACTCGTAGCCGCCGTACCACTCGCGCACCGCGATGGGGGCCACGCCGAGCGCGTAGAGCCAGTCCTGCTCGTGGAAGCCCACCGTGACGATGCGCTCGGGCTGCGCGGGGATCGTCGTGGTCCCGAACTTCTGCTCGATGCTGACGGGGAAGGCGGCACCGCTGTCGCCGCCAGCCGTGGGGCTGGACGCACCCGTCGGCTCTTCCGACGACGAGCAGGCCGCGAGCGCAAGGGCCGCAACTACCGCGAGGGCAGCGGCAACGCCGCGCTTGGTCCTCGTGTGCTTCATAGTGTGTTCTCCTTCATGCCCGACGCTCGGGCTGGGACGGCGGAACGCCCGGGTGGGGCTCCGGTTGGGACGATGAGCGGCGTGCCGGTCACCGGGTCGGGGACAACTGTCACCGGCAGGCCGAAGGCCGCCGATACCCTCTCCGCGGTGAGCACGTCGTTGGGCTCTCCACGCGCCAGGATCAACCCGGCGCTCATGAGGACAAGGTGGTCCGCGTAGCGGGCCGCCTGGGCAAGGTCATGAAGCACCACCACGATGGTGCGGCCCTCGGCTGCGAGACCGTGGACCAGGTCGAGCACCTCGTACTGGTGCGCGATGTCGAGGAACGTCGTGGGCTCGTCGAGGAGGAGCAGCTCGGTGCGCTGCGCGAGCGCAAGCGCGATCCAGGCGCGCTGACGCTGACCGCCGGAGAGCGCGTCGACGGGGCGCTCGGCGAGGCCGGTGAGACCGGTCGCCTTGAGCGCCTCGTTCACCGCGATCGTGTCTTCCTCAGACCAGGGACGCAGCGCCTTGAGATGCGGAGTGCGTCCACGGCCCACGAGGTCGCGCACAGTGATGCCGCCAGGAGCGACAGGCGACTGCGGCAGGATGCCGAGCTCGCGAGCGACGTCCTTCGTGGAGCGCTCGTGGATGTCGTGTCCGTCGAGGAGCACCGTTCCGGACTTGGGCGCATGCAGCCTTGCGAGTGCACGCAGCAGCGTGGACTTGCCGCAGCCGTTGGGGCCGACGATCGCGGTGATCGCGCCCGGCGGGATCTCCAAGGACACCTCATGGACGACGCGGGCGTCGCCGTATGCGAGGGTCACTCCCTGGGCGCTGAGCCGGGATTCGGTGCGCGGTGTATCGGTCAACGGAACGCGTCCTTCGAACGAATGATGAGGTAGATGAGGTACGGGCCGCCGATGAGCGAGGTGTACAGGCCAACCGGCAGCTGCACCGAGTCGATCAGCTCCCGCGCGGCAAGATCCGAGGCGACCGTGAGGATCACGCCGATGAGCGCGGCGGAGACCACGGTGATGCCTGGACTCCTCGTGATGCGCCGTGCGATCGCGGGGGCGACCAACGCGATGAAGGCGATCGGTCCCACGAGCGCCGCGGCAAGACCCGCTGCAACCGCCGCCGCCGCGAGCGCGACAAACCGCAGCTGACCGGGTCGCAGACCCAATCCCGCTGCGAGCTCGTCGCCCATCTCCACCACGCGCAAGCGTCGGACCATGAAGATCGCAAGGGGCACGATGACCGCGCACGAGGCCGCACCCATCGCGACGTGCTCCCACGTGCGGGCGTTCGTGGAGCCCACGATCCATGCGTATGCCTGGGGCACCACGTCCTGAGGGATCTTGGTGAGCGTCAATGTGATGACGGAGGTGGCGACAAAGTTCACGCCAATGCCGGCGATGATCATGCGGAACGGCTCGAGTCGTCCTTGCGAGCCGAGCACGATGACGAGAGTGGCCGCCGCGAGCGCGCCGATCACCGCGAACGGCGCGAGCGCGATCGACGATGTGGTGCGAGCGACGTAGATGCACAGCACCGCACCCGCAGCGGCACCGGCGCTCACACCCAGCAGATCCGGGGAGGCAAGGGGGTTGCGCGCGATCGACTGCATGAGCGCTCCCGAGGTCGCGAGCAGCGCACCCACGAGCGCCGCCGTGTAGATGCGCGGGGCGCGCAGCTGGCCAACGATGAAGTCGGCCCCGGTTCCCGTGTCGATGCCGATGGCCGCGCGCAGGGTGTCGAACAGCGACACGGCCACGGTGCCGGTGGCGAGGGACACGATGACTAGGACGAGCGCGAGCGCCGCGATCACGAGCGTCACCGCCGTGCCATAGCCCAGCCGACGCCGTGGCTGGGTGAGCTTGGCGCCTGGGGTGGGCGGAGCGTCGGGCAGGAGGGTGGTCACAGCGTCACCACCGTGAGCCGGCGCGCCATGAACGCGAGAAGCGCGCCGCCGAGGAGCGCCGTGGTGACGCCGACCGAGATCTCACCGGGGCGGGCGACGAGGCGTCCTGCGACGTCGCACAGCAGGATCACTGCCGCGCCAACGGGCAGCGACAGGCCGAACAGCCATGACAGCCGCGCGCCGGTGACTCCACGCACAAGGTGCGGAACCGCGAGACCAATGAAGGCGATGGGACCCGCGAGCGCAGTCGCGAGGCCCGCGAGCACCGTGACCGCGACCATGACGAGTGCGCGGGTGCGGCCAGGGCGGGTGCCAAGCGATGCGGCTGCGTCGTCGCCCAGGGCGAGCGCGCTGAGCGATCGGGTTGCGAAGGCGGTGAGGAGCACGGCGAGCGCGCCAGCGATGGCTAGGGGAATGAACGGGGCGCTCGTGCGGGCGATGAGAGAGCCGGCGAGCCAGAACCGGAAGTTGTTCAGCGCGTCGGGATTCATGAGGAGCAGTCCCGTGGTCACAGAGCCGAGCACGGCAGTGAGCGCCGCGCCGCCGAGCGCAAGTCGCACGGGCGAGGACATGCCAGCGCCGCGGCCGCCGATCGCGAAGGCCGCGATGCACGCGAGCGCGGCGCCAAGGAAGGCGAGCCACAGCTGGCCGCTGAAGGTGCGGATGCCGAAGAAGGTGATGCCCACGACGATCGCAAGGGAGGCGCCCGCGTTGATGCCGAGCAGTCCGGGATCCGCGAGCGGGTTGCGCGTGACGGTCTGGGTGAGGGCGCCAGCGAGCGCGAGGGCTGAGCCTGCCAGCAGGCCGATGATGGTGCGCATGACGCGGCTCTCGCGCACGATCGCCTGCTCCGCGACAGCGGGATCGAAGTGGAACAGGGCGTCCCACACGGTGCCGAGCGGAATGGAGCGGGCACCCAGGCACAGGGACAGGATGACCGCGACTGCCAGGAGTGCAAGTGATGCAACGAGCCAAGGGGTCATCGACGCGCCCGCACTTTTGCGGGGCGCGCTGAGGCGCGCTCGGTCGCGCTCAAGGATGGTCATTGGGCTCCAACGCTGCGTGGTTAGGGAAACCTAACCGAAGCAAGTGTAGCGATAATTCGCAACATGTCACTTGCGTAATTAGTCACAGGTTCTTGGCGCGACCGTTGCCGAACCGTGACTCTGTGGGCTTGCCCCGCCGCGCCGCGCGCGAGCAGACTAGTCAGCGCTGAGTGTGCCGCACAGCCTGGCAGGGATTGCGGCTCAGATGAAAGGCCTCGTCGGGTCAATGGCGATCCGGCGGGGCCTTCTTAATTACGCGCTCTTGAACAGCCCCACCCGGTTGCCTTCAGTGTCCTTGATGTACGCGTAGGCGCCGTAGTCGCCCGCATCCGTGGGTTCGAGCAGCACTTCTCCCCCGGCTGCTGGCACGCGATCCAAGACGGCGTGCAGCGACCCCTCAACCTCGAGGTAGATCATGTTGCCGGTGGTGCTCGGCGCATTTCCGCCGTGGATGACGTCCGGCGCGATGAGCGCTCCGCCCGCCCCGTCGTCGGCGGCGGGGAAGATCGCGGTGTCGCCGCCGAGGTTCACGCGGGACATCGTGATGTCGAGGATGGCCTCGTAGAAGGCGACGGCCCTGTCGAGGTCCGTGGTCTGAATCTCGAACCAGGCGATGGCGTTCTTGGGCATGAGGGACTCCCTTGCGGTAGGTCCCTCCGACGCTACGCCTGCTCGCGCCGCATGTCCTGCGCGATGCGCTCGACCGCGTCCTTGGCCTCGGCCAAGCCGCTGCCGTAGCGCTCGCGGTACACCTTGATCGCCCGAATCAACTGCTCCGCCTGAAGGAGTTCACGGATGTCCGCGTCAGCAGCTCCCGCCTGCACCGCTGGGCGCGGTGCCGCGGACTCCTGAGCTCCCACGGACTCTCCCCGGGCGATGGCATCGATTGCATCCTTCGCGTCCGCGAGGCTCACGCCCGTGTGTTCGCGATAGAGCTTGATCGCCATGATCTTCTCGCCCGAGCGCGCCAGCTGGGCAATCCTGTCCTCTGGAGACGCTTGTGCTCGCGCGGCCTGCGACTGCGCGATCAGGTCCTCCGTCGACGTGGCCCTGCTTCCAAAGAGATCCCTCAGTCCCATGTTCGTCACCCTAGACCCGGGGCACCGAGGGCGCTCGCCGACGCTGTTTCTCGCACCGCTCAGGCACGTCACAATCCTGTGCACAAGCAGGCCTAGCGTCGCGCTAGTGTGAAGCCATGTCCCCAGTGGAGGCACCTGACGGCAAGATCATCCCCACCGATGACGAAGTCGCGGAGATGGTCTTTACGCAATTTCCTGCGCTCGCCGGACGCGAGATTGGTCGGCGCTACACGATGCATGACCACGTCACCGTGCGCATCGGAGACGACTACGGAGTGCTCCTGCCCATCGTGGACGGGCAAGACCACCTCTACGAGCGAGTCGCCGACCTCCTTGCTCCGCTGCTTCCCACGTGGACGTTCCCGTACTCCGCCCCTATCGCGGTAGGGCAGCCCGGCGGCAAGTATCCGTACCACTGGAACTTGGTGCACTGGATCTCCGGCTCCACCGCCGCGCTGGTCCCGCTCCATGACCAGTCAGCGACCGACCTCGGCGCCGCGATCCGCCAGATTCACCAGAAGGCGCCCGACTCGGCCCCGGACAATCCCGTCACCTCGCCCACGCTTGCCTCGCTCGAAGGGGAGTGGCGACGGCTGCTTGAGGCCACCGCAGCGGCTGGTGCCCCAGAGAATCGCGAACTGAACGTCGCCACAGCCGATGCCATGTGGCAGGAGGCGATGGCGACGCCGGTCGACGCTCGCACGTGGACGCACGGCACCCTCGACCCGCGTGCAGTTCTGAGCGACCGGGGCAGCTTCGCCGGTGTACTCATCTGGCACCGGTTCGGCGCAGGAGATCCCGCAGCGGACCTTGGCTACGGATTGAATCTCGTGACCGACGTGCAACGCGCTGGCTTCCTCAAGGCCTACGGCAAGATCTCCAACGAGGTCGCCGCGCGCGCCAAAGGCTGGCAGCTCCTTGGTGCGCTGCGGCTCATCGAGAACGGCGACCCGTTCCTTGTGCGCATCGCGTGGGAGCGGCTCATCGAGCTCGACCTGGTGCGAGAGCTCTAAGCCAGGTCCGGACAGACCACATTCAGCGCGCCAGTGATGGCCGCCTGCTGCTTGATCCACACATCATTCGAGGGCCACATCTGCGCGACGGGCGCAAAATCAGCGTCCGACGCTGCCTCACCCTTCGCGAGGATCTCACCAAAGATCTCGTTCGCCTTGCGGAAGTTCGCAAGACCCTCGTCTGGTGTGCCGTACATGACGCTTTCGACCCCCTTGAGCTGGTCAAGGTTGTCGAGCATTGCGGCGAAGGTGTCGGGGTCGTAGCCCAGCTGCGACAGGGTCCCAAGTGCGCTCACCGTGCGCGTCTGGCCAAGGAACTGGCTGAACATGACGAAGGAGACGAGCTCGTCCTGGGAGAACGCCGAGCACTCCCCGCTGCTGCCCGCCTGGCTGCCTCCACCGCTGGCGCCCTCTGCCGCCACCGTGGGGCTTGGCTTGGGTGAGTCAGCCGGGCCGTCGTCGCTGGGGCCTCCGCAGCCGGCGAGCACGAGGACGGCGGCCGTTGCGACCGCGAGAATGCGAAGCTTCATAGTTCCTCCATTCGGCGCCATCGTGGCATACGTCGCCGATTGTCACGGGCAGCGCGGGGCACAATGGCCGCATGATTCGCGACGCGAGGCCCATGGACGATGCCGCACGCATCGCACAGATCTACAACAAGGAGATCGCGACGAACACCGCGACCTTCGAGGTGGACCCTGTGGGCGAGGCGGCCATGGCCAATCGCATAGCGGCCGTGCAGGCTGCGGGACTTCCCTTCATCGTGGCGACCGATGTGCTTGGCGTCATCGGGTACGCCTACGCCTCGCCGTTTCATGAGCGGGCGGCGTATGCGCACACGCTGACCTGCTCGGTGTACCTCGACGCGGCCTCGCGGGGCCGGGGTCTGGGCAAGGCTCTCTATGAAGAGCTGATCCGGCGCGTCTCCACGCTCGCGGACTCTCCGCACGCCCCCGTGCACTCGCTCGTGGCACTCATCGCGCTGCCCAACGATGCCTCGGTGGCACTTCATGAGTCCGTGGGCTTCACACGCGCCGGCGTGATTGCCGAGGCGGGCTACAAGTTCGACCGCTGGATCGACATGGGGTACTGGCAGCTGCGTCTTCCGCGCACGGTGTGAAGGCATGTGCGCAGAATCTGCGGTTGTAGCCTGTGAGATTTTCGTCCGCCCTATTGCGCACCGCGCCGTCGAGGAAAACAATGAGCGGGTCACGGCCACGGGTCACAAGCCCCATTTCTCCGTGATGCCGGCTTCGCCGGGCAATTGAATAGAAGGCAGAACCATGAACAGCCCCACCGAAAGGCGGGGATCCGAGGACGGCTTCTCCCTCGTAGAGGTGCTCGTCGTCATCATCATCATTGGAATCCTCGCCGCAGTTGCTGTGCCGCTGTATCTCGATCAGCAGACAAAGGCACACGATGCGGCGGCAAAGTCTGACCTGACCAATCTCGCGACTTTCGTGATTGCGGCAGCGGCGGAGACTGGTGCAGTCCCCACCGTGACCGTCTCGGGAAACGCGTATCTGGTCAACGGAAAGGAAGTGGTGGCAGCCACGGAAGGTGTGGTGTTCGGAGGAATCTCCGGAACCTCTGCCGAAACCTGGTGCTTCGACCTCACGCATCCAGGAGGGTCTTTCACTGCAAGCCCCGGACTGATGTTCACCTCCGATGCAGGCTATGCCGTCGGACAATGTCCATAGCACTGAAATCAGCAGCGGGTCCGGCCTCAATGGCCGGGCCCGCTTTTTCATGCGCCGGCCCGACGCTCGCGGCGCCAATGTCGGAGCGGTTGCGCAGCGTCGGGGTTGAGAAAGGGAGGCACGATGCTGGTGTGGTTCGAGATCCCGGCCCGGGACTTGGCGAGGGCGACGGCGTTCTACGAGGCGGTGTTCGACATCACGACCACCCCAGAGGACATTGGAGACGGGCAGCCCAAGTCCCTCCTTCCAGGGACGGGGGCGATCGCCCAGGGCGCACCATGGACTCCCTCGCAGCAGGGCATCGTCGTCTACTTCGACGCGGGAGATGATCTGCAGGGGTGCTCGATCGCGTCGTGGCGAATGGCGGGACCGTCGTGGAACCCAAGCAGCCTGTCGCGGCGACGCAGGGATATTGGGCGCGTTTCCGTGATACGGAGGGCACTCTCATTGGGGTGCTGTCGCCACACTGAGGCGTCGCTTCCCCGAGCGCGCCATGTCTGCCACGCTATGGCGCATGCAACGACGCCTTCTGATCGGGGGGATTGCCGCGACGCTCGCGCTCGCCGCCTGCACCCCAGCACCTGACGTGGTGACGTCGTCGCCCGCTGTGACAGCGTCGGGCACAGCGACGGAACCCATCGCTCCGCTCGAGCCGGGCGTCTACGCGATCGAATGCGGCGCCGACGAGCACTCGCCTACGAGCGTGCGCGTGCTGGGACCGGACCACTACCGCGTGGGCGGCTGGAATCACGTCAACGGCGTCGGCTCTTTCGAGAATGTGGCGCTCGAGTCGCGCGATTACGCGATCTCGGCGAAGAACTACCTGGAAGATCCCTCGTGCGATGGGGCCAAGACCCTGCAGGTGGTGCTCGCCAAGAAGACCTACGACTGGGACAAGCAGCACGCCAACGGCCTCGAGTCGCAGTTCCCCGGTGAGGAGTTGACCTTTGGGCAGGTCGAGTCGATTGTGCTGGAGCTGCGCATCGACATGAGCCGTTCGGTGCTGCCGCAGGCCGCGGACTACGAGGAGCGCTATGGCGACCTGCTGACGCCCGAGCAGCTCGCTGAACTCGACGGCGGCAAGGTGAACCTCGAGTTGACGCTGTTCGGCTCCGGCGCCACGGCAGACCAGCCGTTCATGAACGCGGGAACCATCATCGAGGTGGACCCTGGTCAGTTCGGGGACGGGTGGATCCGCGTGAAGGTCCCACGCGAGGAACTCACGTTCTACACGGAGAAGAATTACGAACGCACACCGGTGGGCGAGGACGAGCACCAGGATCTGCTCGTCAAGGGGCTGCGCATCAATCCGGAGACCTCGAGCGGCAACGAGGTGCGCGTCTACGTGGGCGACGCATTCGACCCGCAAGGCAAGCCGGAGCTGTTCAAGGAGATGGCGCTGAGCTTCTACGTGATCGAGGTCGAGCGCTCCGCCTCCTAGCGCGCCCACTGCGCCCGCCCCGTAGCGCGCACCCGCCGCCTGCGCCCTGCATGTCGATTACGCCCGGATTCGGCTCTCTCATGCGCGCTGCGTGTCGATTACGGTCGTGCTCCGCGGTGACACCTGCCGTGCGCGGGTGGAGGCGGGCCCAGCGCCGCCATAGCCACGATCGACACGCAGGGCGCTTGACCCTTCCGAATCACGGCGAGATCGACACGCAGCGTGCAGCGGGGGGAAAGACAGCGGCCCGGTACCCCTTCGGGAACCGGGCCGCGCCTCTCACACAGCTTTACGCGCCGCGAACCGCCTGAGTCGCAGCGATGAGGTTCTCGAGCGTCGCCTTCGTCTCGGGGTACGCACGGGTCTTGAGACCGCAGTCGGGGTTGACCCACAGCTGCTTACCGGGAATCGACTCCTTCGCGAGCTGCAGCAGCTCCGTGATCTCCTGCGTCGAGGGAACGCGCGGCGAGTGGATGTCCCACACGCCCGGTCCGATCTGGCGCTCGTAGCCGTGGTTGCGGATCGCGGGGAGCACCTCCATGCGCGAGCGGGCCGCCTCGATCGAGGTGACGTCCGCGCCAAGGCCGTCGATCGCATCGATGATCTCGCCGAACTCCGAGTAGCACAGGTGCGTGTGGATCTGAGTGTCGTCCGCGGCGCCGGAGGTCGCAAGCAGGAACGAGTTCACCGACCACTCGAGGTAGGCGGGCTGGTCCTTCTTCTTGAGCGGCAGCAGCTCGCGCAGGGCGGGCTCGTCCACCTGAATGATGCCGATACCAGCGGCTTCGAGGTCAGCGATCTCGTCTCGGAGCGCGAGCGCCACCTGGTTGGCAGTCACGCCAAGCGGCTGGTCGTCGCGAACAAAAGACCACGCGAGGATCGTCACGGGACCGGTGAGCATGCCCTTGACCGGCTTGTCGGACAGCGACTGGGCGTACTGCGCCCAGCGCACGGTCATGGGCTCAGGACGGGCGACGTCACCCCACAGGATCGAGGGGCGAGTGCAGCGCGAGCCGTACGACTGCACCCAGCCGTTGACGGTCACGTCGAAGCCGTCGAGCAGCTCCGCGAAGTACTGCACCATGTCGTTGCGCTCCGCCTCGCCGTGCACCAGCACGTCGAGACCCAACTCCTCCTGGAGCTTGATGACGGAAGCGATCTCCGCCTTCATGGCCTCTTCATACGCGGCGTCGTCGATCTCGCCCTTGGCCCACGCGGCGCGGGCCTTGCGGATCTCGGGAGTCTGCGGGAACGAGCCGATGGTCGTGGTCGCGAGCTCGGGCAGGTTGAAGCGAGCATCCTGCGCGGCGGCACGCACCGAGTAGGGCGCACGCTGCAGATCAGCGGGGGTCACGGCCTCGAGAGCCTCGCGGACGTCCGCACGGTTGGTGCCAGGGTGAGCCTTGCGAGAGGCGAGCGCTGCGCGCGCCTGAGCAAGAGCGTCGGCCACAGCCTCCGCGTTCCCGCCCGACGCTGCGGCGAGGGTCGAGATCTCCGTCACCTTCTCGTCGGCGAAGGCGAGCCAGGACAGCAGCTCCTCGCCCAGGTGCTCCTCGCCCTTGAGGGTGTGGGGCACGTGGAACAGCGAGGTGGAGGTGCCGATCGAGACGACGGCGCCGAGCGCGGCGACGGCCTCAGCCTTCGCAAGCGCGGCGTCGAGGTCCGTGCGCCAGATGTTGTGGCCGTCAACGACGCCAGCGACGATCTGCGTGCCATCGGCGATCTCCGAGGGCACCGAGCCGCGGACCAGGTCGATCGCGACCGCGTCGACGCCGGCGCCGGTGAGCACGGGCAGTGCGTCGTCGAGCGAGTTGTACGGCGCCGCGACAAGCAGCTTGGGGCGGTTCGTCAGCGCGACGAAGCCCTCGTAGACCTTTGCCGCGTTGGCGAGCACGTCGGAGCGGTCGGCGTCGATGTCGGCGACCAGGATCGGCTCATCGATCTGCACCCACTGGACCCCGGCGTCGGCGAACTTGGCAAGCAGTTCGGAGTAGACGGCGACGAGGTCATCGAGGCGCTCAATGGGGTGGAAGCCCGTGGGGGCGTCGTCCGAGGGCTTGGCGAGGTACAGGAAGGTGAGGGGGCCGGTGATGACCGGGCGGGTCACGAAGCCGGCAGCCTTGGCCTCCTCGAACTCGTCGACCCAGCGGGTCGAGGACAGGGAGAAGACGGTCTCGGGACCGATCTCGGGGACCAGGTAGTGGTAGTTCGAGTCGAACCACTTGGTCATCTCGAGCGGGGCCTTGGCACCCTCGCCACGCGCGATAGTCGAGTAACCGGCGAGGTCCACCGAGCCGTCGGCCTTGCGCAGCGACGAGAAGCGCGTGGGCACCGCGCCGAAGGTGACCGCGGCGTCGAGCACGTGGTCGTAGAAGGAGAAGTTGCTGGGGATCGACGAGTCGTCGCGGCGCAGGCCAAGCTCTGCGAGTCGCTCGCGGTTCTCTGCGCGCAGCGCGGCGGCAGCTGCCTCGAGCGCGGCCTCGTCAGTTGCGCCCTTCCAGAAGGACTCCAGCGCCTTCTTCAGTTCGCGCATTCGACCGATCCGGGGGTATCCGAGGATGGTGCCGCCAGGGAAGGCGGGCGCAGGAACAGAGGCGTTGTTGAACTCAGACATGATTCCTCGTGGAGGTTGTTGCGCGGCGGGCTCGCCATTGCGCTTGATCGACGCCGTCAGTGGCGCCGCAGGTGTGGTCGCGATTCTAGCCCGTGCGTGCTGGCGAGGCCAAGGGCCAAAGGCTGTCGAGGATGCGAGCTAGGGAAGAATCCCCATGAACGTCGACCCCTCATAGCAGGGGGCTCGCGACATACCTGACTCAGTCACCTGTTCCTCTGACACGGCGTAGAGCAACTCGGTGGCTGTGGCGCCGGGGTCCACCGTGACGCCACGATCAGCAAGACAGTTGACGATGAACTCTCGCTGGTCCTCAAAGGTCGCGAGATACGCGTCAATCGCTACCGGCTGCCCCAAGTAGAACGAATCCACGAAAGCGAAGTGCTTGGCGTCGCACTCTACTGAGAGTTGTGATGCCTGGTCTTGCGTGAGGCCGGGCGGGTCTCGGTACCGCATGGACGGGTGAGGAAGACCGGGATAGATGTCCTCGGGCTCATCCACGACAACTGTGAACCCCGCTTCCTCCAGGCACTCGACACCCGCCACGAACTGAACGCTCAGGTCATCAAATGACAGCGTGCCCTTCTGCAGCGCGCGCTCAAGGAGCGCCACCTGCTCTGGACTGGCGCCGCCCTGCCGAGCTTCGGCGACGAGTGAAGACAAATCTGGTCTGGGCACGGACGGCGCCTCGTGATTCCGGTTGTCCGCGGTGCATGCGCTGGTCGCCATTGAAAGGAACATGGCTACCAGCGCCGCACGGTACAGAATCGTCACTACACCGCCAGGTACGAGACGGTGATAAGGCCGCGAATGCCGTGGTCCGAGCCGACGAGCCCCGACCCGTTTGGAGCGTACTTCGTGAAGCTCGACACCCCCGGCAGCGAGTGCGACCAAGCAGTCCAGTAGGGCGGGCCGCCTCCATTCGCCTGCAAGTACAGTCGCACTGAGAGTGTGCCGCAGGATCCAGAGACCTTTGAGGTTTTGCCCCACCCAGAGGCGTTGGTCTTGCTGGCCGAACAGATGTTGTCGCCAAATGTCCCGGAGCCTGCCGCGGCAGGCGTCAGGCCCGCACAGACCAGGATCAGTCCAACCACAACTCCCAAGGCTCCTAAGCGCCGATTGGTCATGACGAGTCCTCCTTGACTCGATGTGGATCAACCTCGCGGCCGATGGCGCCGATGGCTACGCTACGCGTGTCTGCCCAGCGGCAAAAGCCCCCACTTATGGGGTCACTACGGCGGAGTTCTTTGGTGGAGATGCAGCGTGGGACCATGGATTCATGGAAGAGGTCTCACCACGGTCCATCTCGCTCACTCGCGAATCCCGCGGCGTATACGTCGCGCGCAATGCAGCAGGGGCGGAACTGAGGTTTGGGCACGAGTCAGGCGGCTTCGGGTCCGTCGAGCTGCTCCTTGCAGCCATCGCGGGTTGCTCCGGCACCGACCTCGACGAGATGACATCCCGCCGCGCCGAGCCGCTCGTGTTTGAGGCGAACGTAACTGCCGACAAGGTCACTGGCGACGGCGGGAACATCCTTCGCAACATCGTTGTCGAGTTTCGCGTGGAGTTCCCGGAGGGTGAGGACGGCGACAAGGCCCGCGCTCGGGTTGAGCCTGCCCTGCGCGCGGCTCACGAGCGCACGTGCACGGTGTCCCGCACGATCGAGAACGGCGCAAAGGTCACGCTGAAGACTGCGTAACCGCAGCGTCGGCCCTACCTCGGCAGGGACTTCACAAGCTCCAGCGCCGCCTCGTGGCGGTTGAAGGTGATGATGTGGATGCCGGGGGCGCCCGCGTCGATCAGGCTGCGCGACAGTTCTGCGGCGTGAGCAACGCCCAGCGCCCTCGCCTCGTCGTCGCTTTCTGCCGCCTCAAGCGACGCGAACAACTCGTCCGGGGTGGGGACGCCCGTGAGTTCCTGTGCTCGCGCGGCACGGCGGGCAGAGACGAGCGGCATGACCTCCGGAACGATGGGCACGTCGATCCCCTGTGCCTTCGCGTCCTTGACAAGGCTCGTGTAGTGATCCACCTCGTAGAACACCTGCGTGATCGCGAAGTCCGCGCCGGCCCGCTGCTTGGCCTGCAGCACGTCGAGGCCCTGTTGACGCCAACGCTCCATCGCGTGCTGGGCGGGGAAGGCGGTGACGCCAATGCAGACCTCGACGCCATGTGCCGCGGCGACTTCGCGCAGCAACTCGACAAGCTGGTACGCGTAGAGCAGTCCCTCGGGATGGGGTCTCCAGTCCGTCTGGCCCTTGGGCGGGTCTCCGCGCAGCGCGAGGAAGTCGCGAACACCATCGGCGAGGTAGGCCTCGATAACGGAGACCAGTTCGTCGCGCGACTGGTCCACGCACGTGAGGTGCGCGAGCGGCGGCAGGGTGTGAGCGAGCGCGAGTTCGTGGACCACGGCGCGCGAGGTGGTGCGCGTGGTGCCGGAGGCGCCGTAAGTGATCGACATGAAGTCCGGCTTGGTCGCGGCCAGCAGGCCCATCGTCAGCAGCAACTGGTCCTCGGCGTCCGGCGTGCGGGGCGGGAACAGCTCATAGGACAGCGTGGGGCGACCACCAGCAAGGGCGGCGTCGAGCAGGCTGCGGATGGTCATGGCGTGGCAAGAATACGCGTCCACAGCGCCGACGCCACCCCCAGTTATCCCCAACCTCGCCTTCTTACTGGGTCCAGCGTCGGACCGTGACGGCAGACTGGGCGACATGATCACCGAGACCAACGACCTGCTCCGCTGCTTTGGCGCGGGCGACCCTCTGTACGAGGAGTATCACGACAACGAGTGGGGCGTGCCCGTGCATGGGGACTCCGCGATCTACGAGCGCATCGTGCTTGAGGGCGCTCAGTCCGGGCTGTCGTGGATCACGATTCTGCGCAAGCGAGAGGGGTATCGCGCCGCGTTCGCAAACTTCGACCCAGCAGTGGTGGCGGAGTTCGGCGACGACGACGTTGACCGGCTGCTCGCCGATCCCGGCATCGTGCGCAACCGCATGAAGATCAACTCAGCGATCACCAACGCTCGAGCGCTCGTGGCAATGCAGGAGGCGGGCGAGAGCCTCGACGACCTGTTCTGGTCCTTCGCGCCTCCCGCGCGCAAGAAGCCGCCGGCGGGGTGGGGGGACGTGCCGGCTCAGACTCCCGAGTCCGCAGCCCTCGCCAAGGCCCTCAAGAAGCGGGGCTTCGTCTTCGTGGGCCCCACCACGATGTACGCATCGATGCAGGCATGCGGCCTGGTCAACGACCACATCAAGGGCTGCGTGGCGCTGAAGAAGTAGTCAGCAGTACGCCTTGCGGTGACGCTCTACCGCGTCCTCGATGAGCGCCTCGACAATGCGCTTGTCCGCGGGCAGCCACGCGACATCGCGCCACGCACCCGGCTCAAGCCAGCGCACCTCGTCGTGGTCCTCAAGCGCTCGCGGCTCGGGGATCACGCCGTCGACGCCCGGTGCAACCGTGGCCCACCAGATGCGCAGCACCAGGCGCTCCCCCTCGACGTCACCGGGGCGGAGCATCCACACGGGGGTGTCGC
Source organism: uncultured Demequina sp. (assembly GCA_937925595.1). The sequence continues at coordinate 25,063 of CALALQ010000358.1, forward strand.
AGCCAAAGTCGTCGCCCTCGTCGGGACCGGGGATCTCCTCGCCCAGGTCGACCTCGATGCCGATCTCCTCGCGCAGCTCTCGCCTCAACGCACGTTCAGGAGTCTCGCCGCGCTCGACCTTGCCGCCGGGAAACTCCCACAGACCCGCGAGGGCCGGCGGACCGGTGCGCCTCGCCGCGAGCAGCACTCGCGGCGCGTCAAGAGAGTCCGTGATGGCCGCCGCCACCACAAGGCGCGTGCCGGAAGCGCCGCCCATCCTCTACTCCGTGAGCTCCACGTAGCCAGCCGCGTCGAGCAGGCCGCTGGGCTCCTCCGTGATGGTCGCCTTGAAGATCCAGCCAGCCACAAACGGATCGGAGTTGATGTCCTCTGGCGTGTTCGCGAGCGCCTCGTTGACGGCAGTCACGGTGCCCGTGATGGGCGAGTACAGCTCGCTCACGGCCTTAGTGGACTCGAGTTCTCCGCATACCTCGCCAGCGGTGACTGTGGCGCCCACCTCGGGGGCCTCGACATAGACGATGTCGCCAAGCGCATCCGCAGCGTGCGCCGTGATGCCCACGGTCACCTCGCCGCCAACGGCGACTTCGCCATCCACCCACTCGTGCTCGGGTGAGTACTGCAGGTCCTCGGGAACGTCAGCCATGCTCAACTCCTCGCTCGCTTGGTCTCACGACCGCCGGTACAACGGTACCAAGCCATGCGACCCTCATCACCGTCGGTCCCGTGCCCAGTACGAGCAATGCGACACCACGGCTTGTCCCGCGCCCTCATTGCCAATCATGTTCTACAGTCACTGTCGGGGGGTGACATTGATGTACCTCCTGACAATGCGCTTTGCGCCAACACAAAGGAGGACAAATGAAGAAGACCCACATTGCCCTGGCATTTGCTGGTGCGCTGCTGGCCACCGGAATTGCCGCCAGTGCAAACGCAGCCACCGGAACCGGAAGTTTCACGGCAACCTGCGACCCCGCAAACTACGGCTTCTCGACCAACGGTGTTGCGTATCAGCACTCCACGAAGGGAACTCTGTCGATCAAGCAGACCGACACGGATCCCGAGTTGACCTCAAGCGTCAAGGCAGTCTCGCAGAATGGCAACTCTCTGAGCGTCAAGAACGTCTCCGACGGCGAGACCGCTAGTTGGTCCAATGTGCTGTCGGGCCAGTACAAGGTTTACGCACGCAGTTCTTCGCAGGTGAACTGCAACGGGTGGTTGCCCGGTAACGGCAACTACAAGTTCGAGTACAAGATCACCTACTAACCTCTACCCAACCCGGTTGCGCGGACTGTCGCGTGCGGTCCGCGCAACCGTCTGAGGAGCGAACACTTGATGCAGCACCGCAGGAGATATCGGTACCAGTGGGTTCTAGCGGCTTCGGTCGTGGCGACCATGTCAGCATGTAGTTCTGGGCCAGACGCAACGTGGACGACGGACTCGCCCGGCCTGGAGGGTTTACCCCACGAGGTGGTGGCGGAGCGACTTGCCGACCCCGAGTTCCGCGAGAACCTAGACCTAACTTCGCCCGACGACCAACTCGTCATGATCCAACTTCAGGTGGCCTCGACGGTATTTTGTAGAGATCTCTTTGCGAGCTACGAGAAGTGGTTGGGAACCGGCGCGGCTCCAAAAACTCCTATATTCCTGCGGCCGGGCAAACCAGCGTCGGGTTTTGATGAGTTCGCGACCAAGTGGACGGAAACCTTCGGGGCCGCGGTCGAGTCCGGTGATCCGGAGGTTCTGCGGTCGACGCTCACAGCCTCTGGCGGTTGCGACGCCGTAGTCGTTAACCCCAGTGCCTCGAAGCGAACGATCGGCGAGTGGCTTGGAGCCCAGGAATGAGGTCACACGCTCCTCTAACCCTGGCGGCGGTCGCGGTCGCCTTCACCCTGGTGCTAGTCGGTTGCACAGCCGAAGAGCGGCCTCCCACGGCGGGAATTGCGGGCGCCACGCACTCTTCAAGCCCAGCTTCGAACGGAACCACCACGGACTTGGACGCAACCATTCAGCAACGAGACTTTGCGATCAAGTATGTGCTTGACGGGATCACGCAGGCGGGCGAGGAAGTCCCCGTGCCCACGCCCCGCGGGCTCTTGTGGGAATCGAGACTTCCCGAGGGCGCGGTCGAGGAGGGTGACCAGTTGGGCACGCTCGCTGTCGACGACTCGTACGTAGACGATGTCACGGCGCAGGCGCCACAGCGCATCGCCGAGTCCGACATTGCGATAATCGAGTCTCTAGCCGGACCGCGCTACGCGCAAATTCCTGGCAAGTTGTCGTGGCGCGACTCGGGACCGGTCATCAGCGCGACTGGTCTTGACGTCGTCGTAGACCTCACGCCCCTGCAAGTACTGCGCCTCCAACAAGCCATATTGGCAGGAAGCGCAACCGTGGAGACAATCGTTGGCTCGCGCGACGTACCTTGCGGTGCGATGTGGATAGCTCTCGACCGCGAGGAGGCCGAGACCGCCGGGACACTTCATTGCCGGTTACCCAGGACGGTCGAGTCAGCTCCAGGCCTGAGGGCCTCCCTGACCGTATCGACCCCGACTATTGCGAACGCGATCGTGGTGCCGAACTCGATGCTGGGCGTGGATCAAGGCGGGTACGTGATCACTGTCATCACATCCGACGGCTCCAAGACAATACCGGTGACGGTAGGCATCTCGGACGGTGTGGTCCGTGTGGTAACTACTCCCGTGCCCACGGGCTCCACTTTGGTCCCGCCTGATGTGCCATGACCACGCCAGTCGTAGAACTCCGTGAAGTTGCTCTCACGTTCAACCATGGTGGCAGGACGGTTCACGCGCTTTCCGGAGTCACTGTCGGCTTCGCTTCTGGCACCTCCGCGGCGATCGTCGGGCGCTCAGGCTCGGGCAAATCCTCCCTCGTCGCCGTTGCCGGCCTCATGCGTGCTCCTAGTCACGGGACGGTCATTATCGATGGCACGCCCGTGACGGGTCACGAACGCGCACGAACTGCCGTTCGTGCCCGCACAGTGGCGATGATCTTCCAGTCGTTCCACCTCGACCCTCGCCTCACCGCCCAAGAAAACTGCATGCTCCCGTGGTTCCTGGGGGTCGCCAAGCATACGCGATCAAAGGCGGCACGACGTGCTGACAACCTCCTGGAACGGGTGGGAATCGCACAGTTGGCGCGTAGGCCCATCCACGCCATGTCTGGTGGAGAGCGACAGCGAGTCGCTATCGCTCGAGCACTATTCTCAGAGCCGCGGCTGCTGATTGCGGACGAACCGACGGGGAACCTCGATGAGGACACGGCGGCGAATATCCGGGCGCTGCTCTTTTCCCTTCCTACCGATACCGGCGCGTCGGTCGTCGTAGTTACGCATGACATGGAGGTAGCGCGCGGTGCGGATCGGATACTGCGCCTTGAGCGTGGGAAACTCGTCGGCCGCGATCAACTTCAGACGGCGGTCCTGCCGTGAGGGTGCTTCTCTTAACGTGGAATACGACTAGGCGCGCGCCCCTGAAGACGATTACCCTGATCCTGCTCTTTGCGATTGCTATCGTCGTGTTCGCTCTTATTTCGGAACTCAGCAGAGTGTCCAAACAAGGACTCGACGAGGGAATCGCTCGCGATAGCGGTGAACTGGGAACATACGAGGTCGCATTCGGCAATGAGCTCAACGGCGACGCGGCGTTGCGGGACCGGGTCGAGAAGCGTGTCGCAATGGCCGTTGGCGGAGAACTTGTCGCTAGTTGGATTGACCTTCCGAGCAAGAGGTCCGAGTGCCCTCCGTACGACAAGGTTGGCGATACAAAACTTCGAGTGATGTGGTCTGCATCTGGCGAACCTGTGCCACTTCCCTTCGGTGAAACGGCCGGACTGGAGACCCGCTGGTGTCTTGACGGGCTGGAGATACCCCAATCCGGCTTCTATCTGGCCGACGAGTCTCGCCGCGCGACACTCGGCGAGCGACTGTATCTGCGCCCCGACTACGCAGATCTGGTGCGGCTCAGCGATGTGTCGCCGGTCACCCACGGATTCACGCTGCACGTGGGTAGAGGTGACGCATCTCCCCAGATCCTCGGCGAGGCCAAGTACCTTCTAGCGGAACAGGCCATGCGACTGGGCGTCGAGCCTGAGACACTCGTCTCGGTCTGGCGCGTCGATCAAGATGCGGACTCCGTCCGGGCGGCGGCGGAAGGAATATCTACGACATACGAGGTGATGCGCTGGGCGGTCTTGGGTCTCGCGGGCGCGGCAATTGTCGCTATGCAGACGACAACAGCTTCTCACCGCGCGTGGTTCTATGGTCTTGCGCGCGCGATGGGCACACGCAGTCGATCGGTCGTGACGTTGATAGCGACGGAGAGCGTAAGCATTATCGCGGGCGGCGCGCTCCTCGCACTAGCACTCCTTGCATTGGGCCAGGGGCTCGTGTACGACTTTGCCAAGTCGTCGTTTGGCGTCGAGGCTCACGTCATCAACCTGTCACTTTTCAGCGCACTGGTTGTGGGTCTCGCGATCGCAATGGCGCTCGCGATCGCCGTCCCCGTGGTCACAATCTTGCGGCGAGATCCTCTCTCGGTTCTCGAAGCTCCGCGCGGCTAACACTCAGGGCCGCCGGTACAACGGTAACGCCGCAACAGTCATCGGTTCACCCCTGCCGCGCACATCGATCAGCACCTCCGTGCCGGGCGTGGCCCACTCGGGAGCGACATAGGCCATACCAATCGGCCTGCCAAGAGTGGGGCTCGGCGCACCGGACGTCACCGTGCCAATCACTTCGCCCGACGCTGTGGTCACCGAGTACCCGGCACGGGGGCTGCGCTTGCCATCGCCGAGCAGCCCAACGAGCTGCTGCGTGGGAGCAGCGTCGCGAGCGGTCTCGAGCGCACCGCGGCCCACGAAGTCGCCGCGCGGATTCGCGTCGGTGCCGAATGCCACCACGCGCCCAAGGCCAGCGGCGAAGGGGTTGGTCTGTCGCGACAACTCCTGGCCATAGAGCGGCATCCCGGCCTCGAGCCGCAGCGTGTCTCGAGAGGACAGTCCGCACGGCAACAGCCGATCCCCGCCGGTGGCGAGCGCCAATCGCCACACTTCGCGAGCGTCGGCAGCGGAAACGAACAGCTCAAAGCCGTCCTCTCCGGTGTAGCCGGTGCGGGCGACGAAGGCGTGGACGTCGCCGTGGAGCACAACGTTGGTGGCCGCGTAGTACGGCAGCGGGCCGATGTTGTCCGCATCGCGAGAGATCATCTCCGTCACGATCTCGACGGAGCGCGGCCCCTGGATCGCGATCAGCGCAATCTCGTTGGACTGGTCCTCGATGGAGACATTGAGGCCAAGCGAGCGCGCCATGAGCTCCTCGACAACCACATCGCGGTTGCCCGCGTTCGCGACAATCACAAAGTGGTCCCAGTCGCGGCGATACACCACGAGGTCGTCGATGATGCCGCCATCGGGGGCGCACATCATCGTGTACTTGGCACGGCCGAGGCCCACCGCGCCCATGCGTCCTACCAGGGCGTACTCGAGGAACTTCACAGCGTCGTCGCCGCGCACGGAGATCTCGCCCATGTGGGACAGGTCGAAGATGCCGGCGCTCGAGCGCACCGCGTTGTGCTCGGCGATGTCGCTCGTGTACCTCACTGGCATCTCCCAGCCAGCGAACTCGACAAGAGTTGCGCCAAGGGCGACGTGTTCATCGTGGAGCACTGAGCGTGTGGCTGTCACAGCACAAACCTACGCGAATGCCCCCCGGCCAACGAATCAGCTGCCTTTGACCAGGGCGATGATGCCGATGATCGCTGCGGTCATGACGGCAGCGGTGATGCCGAACACGAGCGCCGTGGTGATGAGTCGGCGGTGGCGAGCGGCCTCGCGACGGCGACGCATCTCTCGCGGGGCGGGCGCTCCCACCTCCTCCGGCACAGGCGTGGCGACAGGCGGCGCGGCAGCCGCAGGTGGCAGCGGGATCTCTCGCGGCTCGTACTCCTCTGGTGGCGCCCCAAAGCTCCCTCGCTGGGCGGCGGCGCCTCCCACGGCTCCGGGCGGCAGCGGCGAGCGCTCCCGACGCTGCGGCCGGGTGGGCGCTTCCGGCCCGCCCCGGCGCGACAGCACCGTCGCGTCGTCCTGCGGCGACCCGTCGTCGAGCCGGGGAAGGCGCGACCGCGAGTCGAGCACGGTGCGCAAAGCGGCGGCTTTCTCCTCGAGCCCGGCG
>CALALQ010000359.1 GCA_937925595.1 uncultured Demequina sp.
ATGATCGCCTGCACTTCAAGCAGGAACTCGGGCGTCAACGGCGTGTCCCTGTGCTCGCGGAGGAACTGAATCGCCCGATAGTTGTTCACGATCATCCGCTCGCCCTGGGTGCGCGGCTGACGGTTCAGCCGGAGCATGCGCTTCGCTTCGACACGGGTCGTCGCGGCCCCCTCGATCATGCTGGACGCGATCGCCTCCTCGTGCAGGGCAATGCGGATGAGGGCCTCGCCGCGGGAATGGGTGAGCGCGCCCTCGTCTGGCCCGAGGAGCCCGGCGAGCTGCTGGTCGATGCGCATCAGCTCTTCGCTGGCGCGGTCGGGGACGAGAAACCGCACGTTGGTCGTGTCCCCGCGGAGCGGGACGGTGATGTAGCGCTGGTTGCGGTGGAGCTTGATGAGCAGCCAGGCGAGCTCGGGGTCGAGCCCCTGCTGCCGGGCGAGGAACCGGGTCTTGGCCCAGTGGCGGTAGTGCGCCTCGTTGGCCCGGACGAACTCGGCGTACCGGGGGTCGCCAATGACATCGCCGATCCGCTCGGCGTGGCGGTGCAGGAGGTCGTCGAGTCGTGGCGTCTGAGGGGGTCGTCTCATCCCAATTTGCTACTAATTTCGACTAAATTAGTAGGAAATTGGGAGCAAGACAAGGCGAAAATCGGCACTGGGACACCCGGTATCGGGCTGAACATACTAGATATCGTGGCCCATTCCGATGTCCCCCCCAAGATTAGGCGTACAGCCCGTGGACCTTCTTCTCCAGGTAGTCGCACAGGGCCTCGTGTGAGAGCGCCCGGCCCGTGACCCGCTCGCACAGGTCCATCGCCGAGTGCCGGCGTCCCTGGGCGTGGATGTTGCGGGCGGTCCAGTCGAGGAGGGGCGCGAAGTCGCCGCGGGCGATGCGGGCCTCCAGGTCGGGGATGTCGCGGTTGATGGTCTGCCAGAACTGAGCGCCGTAAAGGTTGCCCAGCGAGTACGTCGGGAAGTACCCGATGGCGCCGGTCGACCAGTGCACGTCCTGCAGGCAGCCCACGCGGTCTTCCTTCACCTCAAGCCCGAGGTCCGATCGCATGCGCGCGTTCCACGCGCCGGGGACGTCCTTGACGGCCAGGTCGCCCGTGATGAGCGCGCGCTCCAGGTCGAAGCGCAGCATGATGTGCAGGTTGTACGTGACCTCGTCGGACTCGACGCGGATGAAGTGGGGCTTGACGGCGTTGACCGCGAGGAAGAGGTCGCGGGGCTGGAAGGGGGCGAAGGCGCCGCCCAGCCGCTTGTTCATCTCGGGCAGGCACCACTGCCAGAAGGCCAGCGAGCGCCCGACGAGGTTCTCCCACATGCGGCTCTGGCTCTCGTGGATGCCCAGCGAGATAGCCGAGCCAAGCGGCTGGCCGAAGCGCGTGCGCTTGGGCAGGTTCTGCTCGTAGAGCGAGTGGCCCGACTCGTGCAGCGTCGTCAGCAGCGCCTCGGGCACGCCGTCGTCGCGGTAGCGGGTCGTCATGCGGATGTCGCCCGGGCCGACGGTCTCGCTGAAGGGGTGGGCCGAGATGTCGAGCCGCCCGCCCGACAGGTCGAAGCCCACGCTCGCGGCGACGAAGGTGTTGAACTCCTTCTGCAGCGCGATCGGGACTTTCACACGCAGGGGCTTCTCGTCGGGCTGCTTGCTCGAGGCGCGAACCTCTTCGAGCAGCGCGACCAGCCGCTTGCGGAGCGGCGCGAACAGCGCGCTCACCCGGTCGGCGGTCATGTCCGGCTCGAAGTCGTCCATGAGCGCGTCGTAGAGCGCAGACCCGCTCGCGGACGCACCGGCGTAGCACTGGGCCTTCTCGCGGTTGAGCGCGACGACCTTCTCGAGCCAGGGCGCGAAAGCGCGGAAGTCGGACTTGGCGCGGGCGTCCTTCCACGCGTCCATCGCCTGGCTGAAGGTCCGGGCCATCTCCGCGACCAGGCGCGTGGGCAGTTTGGTGGACCGGTCGTAGTCGCGCCGGATCTCACGCAGGTTCGCCTGCGCGTCGGCGTCGGCCTTGAGGTTCGCGTCGGCCTCGCACGCCGCCAGGAGTTCGCCCACCCGCTCGTGCGTGCGCTTCTCGTGCCCGAGCGACGACAGCGCCGCGAGCTGGTCGGCGCGGAGGTCGGCCGCGGCGGGGGGCATGATGGTCTCCTGATCCCAGGAGAGCAGCGAGCGGACCGAGTCGAGCACCGCGGCGTCGCGCAGCCACTGAAGCAGCTCGCCGTAGGGCTTGCTGCGGGAGGCGACCTCGGACATGCCCAGGGGGTTGGCGGCGGACGCGGACGCGGGGGTGGCTGCGGTGCTCATGCCCGATGGTACAGCCCGCGACGGTCGAGGTTGGGAGCGGGCCGGAAACCGTTTCCCGAAAGGCACATGGCCCCGGGCGACGCTCCGGTGGTCCGGACGTGGGCGCCGGCAACTGCTACCGTTCGAGGGCGGTAGGAGTGGAAGCCCCCCTGATGCGGCTG
>CALALQ010000360.1 GCA_937925595.1 uncultured Demequina sp.
GAAGGTCTCGGTGGATCGAGCGCGGGGCAGTGCGCACGTGCTGGCGGTGCGGGTCGAAGGTGACACGGTGTGTCTGGCCGCTCTGGGTCGGTATCGCGACGAGTTCATCAAAGTTGATGGTCGCTGGTTGCTGCATGCCCGGCGCGTTGAGTCCGCTGTGCCGGATTCGCTTGTCGGGGCTGTAATCGGGCAGTCTGTTTAGGAATGGTGTGCGCCGTGACCTGCTCGTACGCTGGCCAGCACGATGTCGGCCAGGCCCGCGGCGACTGTCTCAGCGGGCTCGGATCCGTCCGAAGGAAACCATTCCGGGCACCAATTCACCATGCCGAGGACGGCGCGTACGGCGGTCGAGCGATCGAGGTCGGAAGCGAATTCACCTGCCGCTATCCCGGCGTCGATGATGCCTCGCAGGCGATGCTCGTAGGCGTAGCGCTTGGCGACGATTCGGGAGCGGTCGGGGGGTTGGATGTGGCGCCACTGGTGGTAGACGACTCGCGCATAGTCGACATCTTCGGCCACGACCCGCACATGGGCCTCGACGAAACGGCGCAGTTGTTCGGTCGGGGTGCCGGACAGGTCGGCTACGGCGTCGAGATACTGGTCGATGCCGGTTTCGATGAGCTGGACCAGCATCGTGTGCTTGCTGTCGATGTGGGCGTACACGCTGCCCGGTTGGATTCCCAGTGCCTCGCCGAGATCGCGCACGGAGGTACCCGCATAGCCTTGCTGGCTGAACAGTCGCACCGCTGCGGCCATGAGTCGTTCTTGCTTGGTCGGTTTCTTCGGTGCCGAAGCACGGGTGCGGGTCTGCCGGCGCATGGCGACTCCTTTCGAGCGTGTGGCCGTGCAATTCGGGCAGCACGGTCTCACTTCTGATTGTTGTCTATCCCGGTTTCCGTGCCAGCACGGCTGGTCTTGTTACCGGTATCACTCAATGTTACAGTCAAAAAACAAACGATTGTTCTACGAGCATGGTGACGCGAATGGAGGAAGTTCCATGAAGCAATTGGCCACACCTTTCGAGGAGTACTCCCAGAAGTACGACAACATCCGCCTGGAACGAGAGGACGGTATTCTCCTGGCCACCGTTCACACCGAGGGCAAGAGTCTGGTGTGGACCTCCACGGCGCACGACGAACTGGCATACTGCTTCCACGACATCGCCTGTGACCGGCAGAACAAGGTCGTCATCCTCACCGGCACCGGTCCGTCGTTCTGCAACGAGATCGACTTCACCACGTTCAACCTCGGCACCCCACACGACTGGGACGAGATCATCTTCGAGGGCCAGCGCCTGCTCAACAACCTGCTCAGCATCGAAGTGCCGATCATCGCGGCAGTCAACGGACCGGTGACCAACCATCCGGAAATCCCCGTCATGTCGGATATCGTCCTCGCTGCCGAGACCGCCACCTTCCAGGACGGACCGCACTTCCCGTCCGGCATCGTGCCCGGCGACGGTGCCCACGTGGTGTGGCCGCACGTGCTCGGTTCGAACCGCGGACGGTACTTCCTGCTGACCGGTGAAGAACTAGACGCTCGCACCGCCTGTGAGTATGGCGCGGTCAACGAAGTCCTCAGCGAGCAGGAACTGCTGCCCCGTGCCTGGGAGCTCGCCCGTGGGATCGCCGAAAAGCCGCTTCTGGCCCGCCGGTACGCCCGCAAGGTGTTGACCCGTCAGCTGCGGAGGGTCATGGAAGCCGATCTGAGTCTCGGCCTTGCGCACGAAGCGCTCGCTGCCATCGATCTGGGAATGGAGCCCGAACAGTGACCAACACGGCACCAGCGGCCGCAGCCGGCGCGGGGACATTCCAGGTCGACCGCTACTTCGAAGACTTCCCCGTCGGCACGGTCTGCGTCACCGGTGGCCGCACCATCGACGTGTCCGACATCTCCATGTTCGCCGGCCTGACCGGTGACCACTACCCCCTGCACACCGACGAGCAGTACGCCAGTAGGACCCAGTTCGGAACCCGAATCGCGCACGGACCCTTCATCTTCTGCGTCGCGGTGGGCCTGGTAGCCCTGGCCGGCTTCTACGGCGAGGCTATCGTCGCGATGCGCGAGGTCCAATCGATCCGCGCCCTCAAACCGGTGCGTCCCGGCGACACCGTGCACGTACGGGTCGAAGTGGTGGCTGCCGAACCTGCACGCAAGCCAGACCAGGGCATCCTCACCCTCGACTACACCGTGATCAATCAGAACGACGAGACGGTGATGACCGTGCGATGGGCGCTGCTGGCCAAGCGACGTAACCCCCTGGAAGGCTGACACATGACACTCTCCTCAACCGATCTCGGATTCAACCCCATGGCGGGAAGTCCCCTCGAAGCTGCCTTCGTGGGCATCGCCGAAATCCCTTCCGGACGTTATCCGAACCGTCCCTTCATCGGC
>CALALQ010000361.1 GCA_937925595.1 uncultured Demequina sp.
TGGCCAACGCCGTGCTCGACGGTGCCGCCGCCGTGATGCTCTCGGGTGAGACATCGGTCGGCAAGTTCCCCGTCGAAACGGTCCGCACGATGGCGCGCATCATCGCCGCCGTCGAGTCGGATTCGACGGAAGTGCCTGCGCTGACGCATGTTCCGCGCACCAAGCGCGGTGTCATCTCGTATGCTGCCCGCGACATCGGCGAGCGTCTCGACGCCAAGGCGCTCGTCGCGTTCACCCAGTCGGGCGACACCGTGCGACGACTCGCGCGGCTGCACACCCCGCTGCCGCTGCTCGCCTTCACGCCGGTCCCGCACATCCGCAACCAGCTGGCGCTGACGTGGGGCACCGAGACCTTCTCGGTCGAGCCGGTCGACACCACCGACCAGATGGTCGAACAGGTCGACGCGGCGTTGCTGTCGCTCGGTCGGTACCAGCGCGGCGATCTCGTGGTGATCGTCGCCGGGGCGCCTCCGGGACGCTCGGGTTCGACCAACCTCATCCACGTGCACCGGCTGGGCGAGAAAGACAGCCGGTGACACTGTCGGACACGACGGATCTCGACGTTCTCCTCGGCCTGCTCGATCTGGAGCAGGTCGAGGAGAACGTCTTCCGTGGCGGTCATCCCGCACAGGTCGGCAGCCGCACCTTCGGCGGTCAGCTCGTCGCGCAGGCGCTCATCGCGGCCGGACGCACCGTGGGTGATCGTCCGGTGCACGCGATCAACGCCCATTTCATCCGGGGCGGCGACGTCAAGCGGCCCATCGACTACCACGTCGTCACCCACCGGGACGGCCGCGACTTCGCGAACCGAATGGTCACCGCTTACCAGGACGACCAGGAACTGTTCGTCATGCTCGCCGCCTTCCAGCGGTGGGGCAAGGGCCTCGAACACTCGGTGACCGTTCCTGATGTTCCACTGCCCGAAGCGCTCCCGCCGATCGGCGAACGCCTGCGCGGCTTCGAGGAGCAGTTGCCGCATTTCGTCGGCGCGCTCAAGCCGATCGACATGCGGTACGCCAACGACCCCGCCTGGGTGTTGCGGGGAACGGGGGAGAAGCTCGGCCACAACCGCGTGTGGATGCGCGCCGACGGGCAACTGCCCGACGATCCGCTGCTCCACGTCGCCACGCTGGCCTACGCGTCCGACACGACCGTCCTCGATTCGATCCTCACCACGCACGGCCTGTCGTGGGGGCTCGACCGGATCGTGGCGGCGACGGTCAACCATTCGATCTGGTTCCACCGTCCGCTCCGCTTCGACGAATGGCACCTGTACGCCACGGAATCCCCGGTGGCGGCCGGTTCCCGTGGGATGGCGACGGGCCGCTACTTCACCATCGAGGGCGAACTCGTCGCGACCGTCGTGCAGGAAGGGCTCATCCGTCACTTCCCGCCGCGTCGCCCGTCGGGGAGCTGATCGGCCGACCGATCGAGGGCGGCTGACAACGCACGCATGCCCTCCACGATCCGCGCCAGTTCCTCGGCACCGGTCTCCTCGCACAGGGCTCGCGCGGCGTCGGCGTGGGCGGGGCCGATGGCCCGGATCGCGTCGCGGCCGGCAGGCGTCATCGCGACGAGTTTGGCGCGACGGTGCGCCGGATTGGGTCGGTACTCCGCCAGGCCCTTGTCGACGAGGAGATCGGCGATGCGCTGCACGCTCTGCCGGGTGATGCCCATCTCGCGGGCGATCGCGGACACCGGCAGTGGCTCGGGGGAGACCGCACCGAGGACCTGCCACCAGGCCGCGGTCAGGCCCACGGGACGCGCCAGGCTCTCGGCCAGCGCGAGGAACTGCCCGTTGAGGCGGAAGGCCGTCAGTGCGGCCGCGCTGAGCAGCTCGGCCGGGTGCTGCTCGGCGGCGTTCTGCTCACTCGCGTTCTGCCCCGCCGCGTACTGTTCCGTCACGACCCGGACGCCATGAGGTCGTAGTAGCCGCGCGGGTCGCGCTCGCCGTAGAGGGCGTACCAGGCGTCGAGGACGCGCGGTTCGTACATGTCGAGCCGGGCGAAGATCGCGCGGGCGAAGTCGACCGGGGCGATGCCGCTCGCGGTGATGAGATCGCCGTCCGTGACCGCGGGTTCGTCCCGGTACAGATCGGCGCCACCGTATCCGACGCTCTGCAGGAATTCCCGAGCGTTGCTCGTGTGCGGCCGCTCGTCGAGCAGGCCGGCAGCCGCGAGCGCTCCGGTCGCGCCACAGATCGCGGCCACCGGAACGCCGGCGTCGAGGAATTGCCGGGTCTTGTCGACGAACGGGGTGTAGGCGTCGGTCGGCCAGATGTCGTTGCCCGCGAGGATCAGCATCGCGCTGTCCTCCGGCGTGACGTCTGCGAGCACGGTGTCGGGAAGGATGCGGAGCCCGCCCT
>CALALQ010000362.1 GCA_937925595.1 uncultured Demequina sp.
CCCGTCCAGCCGCCGCAGGCCGAGGCGCTGGCCCGTGGCCGGGTCGAGCACCTCCAGCGCGTTGCGCCGCGCCGCCCACGCGCGGGCACCGTCGGGCGAGATCGCGAGCGCCGTGGGCGCGCCGCCGAGCCGCGTCGTCGCGACCGCCGCGCGCGTGTGCAGGTCGAACACCGTGACTGTGCGGCCGCTCGCGATCAATGCGTGCAGGCCGTCGGGCGTGGCCGCCACGGCCCGGGCGGCGCCGGGCACGCGCACGGGCTCCGGCTCGCTCGTGCGGGTGTCGATCAGCGGCACCTGATCGGTGCCCGTGGCGACGATCAGCACGCGCCCGTGGGCCACGGGGGCGGCGAGCATGATGAGGGCGAGCGCAGCGATCAGGGTTCGCACGTGACCCTCAGAACACGCGGCGGTCCGCGCGGTTGCGCTAGAGGCCGACGCGCTCCAGCGCGGCTTCGTACTCGTCCATCAGCACTTCCTCGTCGAGGCCCTCGGCCTCGCCGCGCTCCCAGATCGCGCTCAGCTCGGCGGCGTGCGGGCGGTAGCGCTCCAGCCACTGCTCGCTGCGCGGCATCCAGTAGCCCGTGAGCGAGTAGCGCGACTTGTCCAGCCCGCGCTCGTGGCGCAGGTAGCGGCGGGCGTCGCGGACGATCTGCGTCTGGCCCGCCATCCAGATGTAGCCCGGGCCGGCCGGCTCCGGGAACGAGCGGACGACCTCGTTCAAGCAGCAGGTGCCGTGCAGCCAGCGCACGTCGGCGTCGAACGGCTGGCGGTCGGCCGGGTCCTCGGTCTCGAGCACGACGGTCGTCGGGACGCGGACGTCCTCGAGCATCCGCCCGATCGCCGGCAGCGCGGTCAGGTCGCCGACGAGCAGCTGCCACTCGGCGTCCGCGGGCAGCGCGTAGCCGCCCGCGGCCGGGCTCCACACGAGCTGGTCGCCCGGCCGTGCCGTGCGCGCCCAGGTCGCGGCGAGCCCGCCGTCGTGGAGCGCGAAGTCGATGTCGAGCTCCTCGCGCTCCGGCCGCACGGCGCGGACCGTGTAGTTGCGGCGCCGCGAGTGGTCGCCGGGCTCGCCGAAGAACAGCATCAGCCAGTCGTCGGGCCGCTCGGTGGGCTCACAGCCCGGAACCGAGAACGTCAGCCGCAGCATTCGCGGTGTCACCTGGGTCGTGCGCAGCAGCGTGCCAGTCGTGTACACGCCGAATTAGGGTACCCTAACTCTGAAGCAGCGCGCAGTCGGCGGTCGCGCCGAGCCGGGTGAAGAAGCTCGAGCGCACCCAGTCGATGGCGACGGGCACGGCGGTGCGCACGCCGGCGAAGCGGGCCGCGTCCTCGGCGTCGCCGAACAGGCGGCTGCGCCAGCGGCGGCCCGGCCGCACGGAGACGTCGACGGTCTCCTCGCCGGCGAACGACGCGTAGGTCTGGCGGGAGAGCTGCTCGGCGATCATCGGGCCCGACTCGCTGTTGAGCAGGTAGGCGCCCGACTCGACCGCGAGCCGGTACTCGACCGTGTCGCCGCGCACGAGCAGGCCGCCGACGGCGTGGCCGTTGACGATCCGCGGCCGGATATGGGCAGGGAGGAGCGCCGCGGCGACCGACGGGTCGACGCGGTAGTTGACGATCAACATGGCTAGGGCTTGTGCTCCCGGGGAGAGGGGTTGAGGAGGGTGCGCGCGCCGAGCACGGGACCGAGGACGGCGAACAGCCACAGCCACGAGACGCCCCACGGGTGGAAGATGCTCGTCCCGGCGCCGATGACGATCGCCAGCGAGATCAGCGGGTACAGCAGCAGCGGCATCGACTTCTTGGCGATGCCCGCCCGCCGCGCGCCCAGCACGACGCCCAGGTAGGCGGCGCCGGCGACGATGATCCCGCCGTTCTGGTTGACGACCCACTTCTCGGCGAGCACGAGCGCCCACGCGACCGCGATCAGCCCCCAGATGCCCATGCGCGCCTTGTCGCCGCGCACGACGGTGTACACGAGCGCGATCACCGTCGCGACGACGAGCAGGAGGAACACGGTGCCGCTCAGCACGACGGCGAGCAGCCAGGCGAGCGCGGCGACGGCCCCGGCGAGGACTCCCCCGCGCAGGGCCGCGTTCACGGTCCGGGCCGCCCGTTCCTTGCGGCTGGGCTTGGGCCCGAGGTCAAGGTCGGCAAGCGCGGTGCTCATGTAGCCAAGGTACCGCTCCTCGCCCGGATGTCGATTGGGGCCAGCCCCAGTCTTCAGGCGGGGACAGCCACCCTGTCCTCCTCGCGCTCGAAGCGGCTGCGCTCCGCGGCGACCTCCAGATCCATCGGGTCCGACAGGTCCGGATCGCGCGGCGGGAGCCGCAGCGCCGCGTACGCCAGGCACACCACACCGGCCAGCGCGTAGCCGAGCGCGAGCCGCGGGTTGGAGAACAGGTGCACCTCCTCGCTGTGGATCAGGCCGACGAGCGTCAGCGTGGCGCCGACCCCGCACGCGACCGCGGCGTGCAGGAAGCGGCGGTCGATCACGAACACCGCGATCGTGCCCAGCACCATGCCGACGAGCACCGAGCCGGCGCCGATCGTCGCCAGGCCGCCGTACAGCACGCCGCCCGCGGCCAGCGTGTCCGCGCCGACCTCCTGCACGCTCGTCCCGGCGGCCAGCAGCGCGTCGTGGACCATGCCCGAGCCCCACTGGGCGAGCGACGGGATCGCCGCCAGCACCACGGCCGCGTAGTGCGCCTTGGGCACGGCGACGAACGCCTGCGAGCCGATCACGAGGCCGATGAAGAGCAGGATCGGGACGATCGCGGGGATCGGCAGCAGCGCGGCGAGCAGCGGGAACAGCCCGAACGCGCACAGCAGGAAGATCAGCACGCCGCTGGCGAGCGAGTAGGAGATGCGGCCGCCGGCGGCCTTCCAGCCTGGGTGGCCGATGTAGACGGCGGGCGGGAACGGCGAGCCGAGCGTCGCGCCGACGACGGCGCCGGTGCCGTCGGCCAGCAGCACGTGGCGCAGGTTGTAGCGGTCGCCCGCCGCGGCGGCGGACTCCACGTTGCTCATCGCCTCGGTGAAGTTGTAGATGCCGAGCGGGATCGCGGTCGCCGGCAGCGGTGAGATGCCGCTCAGGCCGTCCAGCAGCAGGTCGAAGCTACCGGACGGCGCGGCGCCGCGGACACGGACCGCCGGTCACAAGTGGCTCGCCGCGGGCTGGACCGATGGTCGGTGAGCGCTGAGCGAACCGGGGGTGTGTTCGCTCGTGTCCGCCTCGCGGACATTTCCCGCCACACCCCAGCGCCCAGCCGGACGCTCAAGTCAGCAAGCGAACATCATTGCCAGAAGTCCATGTTGATCAGGCTTACCAACGCGGAACCCCATTGCGCCGGTTTGCTGGACCTTTGCGATTTCGACCCCTCGATTTCGCCACTTTCCAGAAGCACCGGTTGACCGTCTTCTTGCCAAACCGATACGAACCCTTTGGCAGGTAGGCGTCGGGAGCGGTCGCCACTCAGGGGGGCGAACTTCTCACGCCAGGACCTACAGGGGACGTGGCGGTGATGAACCGGAAGTCGACGTGGGGGCGATCGATGGCAAGACGACGTCTTGGCTTGTTGGCAGGAACGAGCATGGGGCTCGCCGCAGCGGCGCTGATGCCGGGGCAGGCGACCGCGGGTGTCTACCGGGTGGCCAACTGCTCCGACGGAGCTCCGCCGGTCACGGATGCGTTCAATCTCTTCGCGACCCGTGGCATGCGGATCACGAAGGCATGCGCGAGCCGGAACGAGGGCGTGGGAGGGCTGATCGTCGGCAACACGGTTCGCTCGAAGAGGAACGTCAAGCGCGGCGCGTACGCGCAGGTGTCGCTCGAGGCACCCCCAGGCTCAACGTTCCTCGCCTACGACTGGAAGGGCCAGTCGAAACGAACGGACTGCCGGTACGCCCTCCAGGTGTGGGCCGAGGTGCCGAACGCCAAGCCCCTCGTGATCCACAACCGCCCCGCGAACAAAGCGTGCCCCAAGAAGAAGCACCGGCAGAGGGGCAAGCTCCATTTCACGGGGTTCGACGTCAGAGGGGCCGTCAGGATCGTCCATCGCGTCGTCTGCGTCGGAGATTCGAAGCGCAGGTACTGCTCCGCCTCAGGGCGCAACGAGATCAGCACGTACAGCGCGGCGGTGACCGTGCAAGACGACGTCCCGCCGACCGTTCAGGTGCACCAGGACACTGCGCTGACGCGCGGCGAGTGGATCAATGGAGACCAACCGGTGAACTACGACGCCGTCGACACAGCGGGAGTGGAGTCTGCGCAGCTGTTGATCGGCAACGTTCCGGCAGGGACTCACGACCGTCCCTGTGTGCTTGCCACTCCGCCTACGCAGTCGGATCCGCGGGTGTCTTTCACAACGGCGGTGCCGTGTCCGAATGGTCAGGGACAGATCATTCCGAACCTCGCCCGCGCAGCGGAAGGCTCCCATCCGCTCGTAGTGGTCGCAACGGACCCCGCAGGCAATGTGGGACGGTCACAAGAGTTGACCGCTCGGATCGACCGAACAGCGCCCGCTCGTGTCGACGTCGGCGTGGAGGGCGGCGAGACATGGCGCAAACGCAACGACTTCGCGGTCAAGTGGACAAATCCGTTTGAGGCGGACCGCGCGCCTATTGTCGCGGCTGTCCGCAAACTCTGTCCCGTCGCTGGGGGCAACTGCATCACGTCCGAAACCGCAGGACCGAACATCGCACGACTCGGTGTCCCGGTGCCTAAGCCAGGGGAATGGACGGTATCGCTCTGGCGGCGTGACGCAGCAGGTAACGCCTCGGACTTGATGGCGTCGGTACCTGCGAGGTTGCGATACGACCCTGAGCCGCCACAGCTCGGTTTCGAGATTCCGGTGCCGAGTGATCCGACGCTCGTGGCAGTCAGAGCTACCGACTCTGTTTCTGGCGTGGTTGACGGGGGCATCGAACTAGGCGCCGTGAACTCCGGGGTCTGGCAGACGCTGCCGGTGCAGCGCGAGGGGGAGCGGTTCGTCGCCCGGATTGACGACACCAAGTTCGCCCCTGGTCTGTACCAGCTGCGCGCCCGCGCGGTGGACCACGCGGGCAACGAGGCATCGACCACACTCCGCTCCGACGGTCAGTCGATGACGTTGAATTTGCCTGTACGAGTCGTCTCAGCGCTACAGACGACGTTCGAGCAGGAGCGGACGGTGCGTGAGCGGGTCCGTAGGAAGGGCCGGATCCGTGTTGTCCGCAAGCGCGTCGTCGTGCCGTCGCAGAGCGCGCGGGTGCTGTTCGGCGAATCAGCTCAGGTCGGCGGCCGGCTCGTCGCACCGGACGGCTCGGGGATCGCGGGAGCCAACGTGAGCGTGGTGGCGGTCTCTCCCTTTGGTGTCGAAGAGGTAATCGACACGGTGCAGACAGCGCCGGATGGCGGCTTCCGCTACACAGCTTCCGGTATCGCCAACCGCACGCTTCGCTTCGTGTACGCCGGTTCGTCGGTCATTTTGCCGACACACAGCGAGTTGGCGATGACGGTCCCGGCGAGCACGACATTGCGCGTCAACAAGCATCGGCTGCGCAACGGTCAGACAGTCATCTTCAGCGGACCGGTGAGTACGCTCCCGTTGCCGCCCGAGGGCAAGCTGATCGAGATGCAGGTCAAACAGCCCGGGCGGTGGCAAACCTTCAAGACCGTGCGTACGGACGCCGCCGGGCAGTTCCAGGTTCGTTACAAGTTCCGGCGCACCTCGGGTGTCGTCGACTACTTCTTCCGGGTCCGGCTGCCGGCAGAGGCGGGCTACCCGTTCACGGCCGGCGTTTCGCGGGTCGTGCGGGTGCGGGTGAGCGGACCATGACACCCAAGCGCGAAACTTTCCGGCGTCCCCGGGGTCAGGGCAGCGAGCCCGCCAGTCAAGGAGATCAGGTGTTCCGATCGCTCCGCTCCCGTCTCACCTACGCCAACGTCATGTCGACGCTGGCTGTCTTCATCGCGCTCGGTGGGTCGTCCTACGCGGCCGTGAAGATCAGCGGCAAGGACCTGAAGAACCGCTCGGTCCCCGGCACGAAAATCAAGCGCAACTCGCTCACGGGTGTTGAGATCCGCGAGTCGAAGCTTGGCCGCGTGCCGCGAGCGGCATCTGCGGATAGCCTCAGCGTTGAGGCAACGCAGCAGCTGCTGGTCAAGTGCCCGGCGGACACGTTTCCCACGGCCGGGACGTGCGTTGAGGAGACGGCACGTCGTCCCCTTGCTTACGGTGCCGCGGTGTTGGAGTGCCTCAGTGTTGGCAAGCCCCCAGGGCCCGGCCGGCGGTTGCCTACACACGGGGAGATGCAGGCAGCACTTACTCGCGTGACGCTCACCCCCGGGGGGGAGTTGACGTCGGACGTGTATCCGTCGAGCCAGTTCCCGGGCGCGCTCGACGTGTTGTACGTGACGAGCCAAACCGGCGCCGTTGCGCTCACTGCAGACCGTTACGAAGGCGCCAAGGCCTTCCGCTGCGTGACCGATCCGATCAACTGAGCGAGGAGCGGAGATCTCATGACCTTGTTGAAGGCGCAGGCGGCGGTCACCGCCGCCGCGTTGGCGATCACGTCGATCGCTCCGACCGTGGCGTTCGCGCAGCGGGACCCCGCCGTGGAGGACGGGGCAGCGGAGGTTGACGAGTCAGCCGCCGTCCTGGATCTGGGTGAGGCCGTCGGCGACGTCACCGACGAGCCAGACGCGCCAGAGAGCGACGCGCCGGTCGAGCCCGCAGGTGGGCAGCCACCCGCGGTCGCTCCGACCGTCACCGACAGCAGCCCGGCACCGGAAGCCCCGTCCTCGCCTGAGAAGCCTGCTGTCGAGGAATCGGATGCCCCGGCCGCCGAGGAAGAGGCCGACGAAGAGACCGCAGCGCCTGCTCCGGCGACCCCGCCGGCGGCGGATGCGCCGGCCGCGGCCAGCGACCCCGCGCCGCCCACCAGCAGCGAGGTCGAGACCGACGCGGTCGAGGCGAAGCCGCGCAAGCAGCGCAAGAGCAAGCGCGCCAAGCGGAAGGCGCGCAAGGCGACGCCCGCAGCTCGTCCGGCAGCGCCCGCGCCGAAAGCCACGGCTCCGGCGGTGCGCGCGATCCCGACGCCGACGGTGCGCGTCGTTGCGGCGACGCCGCGTGCCGCGGCGGTGA
>CALALQ010000363.1 GCA_937925595.1 uncultured Demequina sp.
CATTCGTATCGACGCAACCTCACGAGTCGCTTGTGTGCGCTGCCTTTCGGGCAGGCCACGAGCACCTCGCGGAGCTTGACGTTGGATTGCATGTTTGCTATTATGCCGCACCGCCATACTGGGGGGTTGCATTGGCGTTTCCCGGCGTGTTTGCCTCTGTGCCGCATTGGGCCTCCGGGGTGCGTGGTGGGGCACCCGGTGGGGTCGCTGAGACGCGCACGGACGACCACAGAGCCAGCGCCGGCGACTGGGGTGCCGGTCGCCGGGGACTATTCGCGCTCGGCTAGTAGGTCGGCGGCGGGCACGCCAAGCGTGTGGGCGAGGCGGTGGATGATGTCGAGCGTCGGGTTCCTCCGGCCGCGCTCGATGCCCGAGACATAGGTGCGGTCGAGCTCCGCGCGGTGCGCGAAGTCCTCCTGTGACCAACCCTGCTCGTTCCTGAGTTCGCGCACGCGTGCACCGAAGGCGGCGCGATGGGGAGGAATGGGCACCTCCCCACGCTCTGGCTAAGCTGACAATGAGTCCACGGACTATGAGTCACATTGCCGAAGGAGCGTCACGCATGTCCGAGCAGCCGTCCTCGCCCGCAGTCGTGCCGAAGAAGCCGTGGTACCTCAAGTGGTGGGTCTGGCTCATCGCGGCGTTCCTCGTCGTTGGCGGGATCAGCGCCATCGTCAACCCGAACGGCGACGACAACCCACCGGCAGCAGCCGAGCCGACGCAGAAGGCTGCCACCGAGCCGACCGCGTCCGAGACGCCAGCCGAGGTCGCCCCGCTCGATCTGGAAGCGTTCCTGACCGAGTCGGGCGTCACCTTCGACAGCGTGTCGTTGTCTGCTGGTAAGGCGTACATCTACGTGCCGACCGAGACGACCAACGAGCAGGCACAGCAGATAGCCGAGGAGGCGATGCTGTACCTCTGTGATCACGCAGCACAGGCCGGCGACAACTTCCCCGCGGCGAACCGGGTTGAGGTATCTGATGGCGTCAGCCCTCTCACGTCGGGGTATAGCGCCGCCGAGCATCCGTCAGGATTCGTGACCGGCGACGTGTGCGAGGGCTGAGAGCCGTCATGTCGAACCATCTCAACATCTACGCCCAGAAGGGCTGTATCGGCTGCAAGTCGTGTGAAGGTGGGGGAACGCACATCGGGCGGATGGCCATCATCTGGACGATCGCGATCTGCACGGCCGGAGTCGGGCTCATCTACCTGCCGTTCTACAAGAAGTGCCAGTACTGCGGGCATAACGTGTGGTGGAACAAGCACTACGGGCCGGATACGCGTCACGCGGCCCAGACGCCCGCCGCACTAGCAAACTGAGCGGGGTCAGCTCTTCCACACGACGCGCACCGTGTCCGGGTCGAAGTCCTTTCCACTTCCACTCGGCAGGATTGTCACTGTAATGAGTGTGTCCAGCACGGTGCGCTTGACGTCCATGGACAGTCCTTCCCACGTCTGCTGGACGTCGGCTCCGATTAGGTCGGCGGGGATTGCCGCGGGTAGCGCCGCCTCCATCGCAGCCGTGGCCTTCTCGCGGTCGCCGCGCAGCCGCTCGGTGATGCGCGCCAACTGCGCCGCGTCAATGCCGCCCGTCGCGAACAAGTCAGCGGCGTTGGACAGGCGAGCGTCGATCGCTTCGATCGTGTCGCGCGCCTCTTGCAGAGCATCCGGGTCGCCCCGAGTGAACAACTGCGCGGCGTCGGGCATCTGCAACCTGCCGATCACGATGCCCTCGAC
>CALALQ010000364.1 GCA_937925595.1 uncultured Demequina sp.
CGCGGAACCCGCGCGCCGGCGCTGAAACAGAAAAGACCCGCGGAGATCCGCAGGGGAACTCCCGGGGAGAACCCCAGCCTGGCAGAAAGTCTCGGGCGGAGGGAAACACGAAAGGCCCCGGCGAACCGGGGCCTTTCAGGTCAGCCTGACTCGGCAGGGCGGTCGGCGGTGCTGATCAGAGAGCGCCCCAAAGCGAGCGCCACGACCGCGATGAGAACCGAAGCCCCCATCAGGATCCATATGATCATCCCGAATTCACCGACCGCATGCCCCGACTCTGCCCCCATGGAGTCGACATGGATGACATGTCTCCCATGAGGGAGCGTCGCCCGTGGCAGACGGTCCGACGCCGGAAGACCGTGAAGTGAGTGGAGTGTCAGCATGATCAGCGACATGCCGATCACCGCGATCCATCCCCGCGTGCTCGGGTGAAGCATCCCATGGATCGCGCACACGAGGCACACTGCGGCCACCAGCAGGCTGAGCATCGTGACCGTGCCCGGCGCTCGGACTGCGTCCATGAGATGCATGCCTGCGAGGACAGCCTCAACCGCGACGAGCGAGATGCCGAGACGGCGGGTGGTTGATCGACGGGCCCCCTCGGCGCCGCCAATGAACCACGGGGTCACCCGCCGACGGCATGCCCTCACTTGACGATCGGTGTCCGACGCTTCAGCCGAGAGGTGACGCGGCGACCGTTCGCCGCGTCCAGGAGGACGGCAACGAAGATCAGGGCGCCCTGCACGAACTGCACAAGGAACGGGTTGACGTTCAGCAGGATGAGCCCGTTATTGATGACGCTGATGAGCAGGACGCCGACGAGGGTGCCCATCATGGTCCCTTTTCCGCCGAACAGACTAGAGCCGCCGATGACGACCGCAGCAATGACCTGCAGCTCCAGCCCCGTGCCGGCGTTAGGCGTCGCCGCACCGAGGCGCCCCGCGGACACCAGCGCCGCGACACCGGCTGCGATGCCCGCGATGACGTAGACCGAGAAGATCACTCGCGTGTCATTGATCCCCGCGAGGCGGGCCGCTTCACGATTACCGCCCACGGCGTACACCCGGTGACCGTAGGTCGTGCCGCGCAGAAGGAAGTGACCGACGGCGAACGCCGCCGCCATCAGGATGATCGGCGCAGGAATGCCGAACAGATTGCCATTGCCGAACCAGGTGTACGCGGCGGGAAGGTCGTACAGGCTGGCGCCCTGACTGATGTGGAGCGTGAGACCACGCGCCATGCCCATCACTGCGAGGGTCACGATGAAGGGCGCCAGCTTGAGCAGGGCCACGCTCGCTCCATTGAAAGCCCCGACCGCTGCAGCAGCAAGGATCGTGAGGGCAATGCCCACCAGCGGGTCCAACCCCGTGCCGAAGAGGGTGGCGACGATGATTCCTGACAGGGCGAGGTTCGCGCCGACCGAGAGATCGATTCCGCTCGTGATGATGACGAATGTCGCTCCCACTGCGGCAATGCCGACGACAGAGGACTGCACGAGCACGGACGTGAGGTTGCTCACGGTGAAGAAGCGATCCGAGAGCACCCCCATGAGCACGCACGCCAAGATGAGGGCGAAGGCGATCGCTGCGACATTGCTCGTCAGCAGTCGCTTGACATAGCTGCCGGCATCGGTCCCGACGGACGTTGCCACCTCGGGGCGGGCATCCGTCACAGTAGTCTGAGTCATGGTTCTCCTAAGGGACGCGGCGCGCTAGCCTGCGGCCGCAAGTTTCAAGACCGCCTCGCGGTCGAAGTGGTCACGGGACAGCTCCCCGACGATGCGGCCCGAGCGCATCACATAGACGCGGTCGGCCATTGCGAGCACCTCGTCGGTGTCAGAACTGGTGAGTATGACCCCCGTGCCCCTCTCGGCGAGCGAGATGACGTGGGAGTGAATGCTGGCCTTGGCGCCGACGTCCACGCCTCGAGTGGGGTCGTCGAGCAGGACGATCGCGGGATCGACGGCTGCGACGCGTGCCATCAGCACCTTCTGCTGGTTTCCGCCTGAGAGGCGCCCCACCGCACGGGTCACCGAGTCGACCTTGACGCCGAAGGTCGACGCCCGACGCGCTGCCAGACGAGCTTTGATCACCCTGCGGATGAAGCCGCCGACGGCGAATTGTGGGTAGAGACCGTAAGACAGGTTGTCCTCTACGCTCGCCTCGAGGACCAGGCCCTCCCGTTTGCGGTCTTCCGGGGCGTAGACGATCCCGGCGCGTCGTGCGGCGGCGATGCTCCCATTGCGCACCCGTGCTCCTGCCACGGTCACGCGCCCCTGTCGGCTGCGCACGCTCCCCGCGATCGCCTTCATCAGTTCGGTGCGGCCCGCACCGGCCAATCCCACGATCCCGACGATCTCACGCTCGGCCACACGCAGGTTCACCCCGGAAACACCGGGAGCGGTGAGATCCTCGACGCGCAGCCGCTCAGCGCCCAACTCTCGGAAAGACCAGGGATAAGCGTGCTCGAGGTCCTTTGCGATCATCGCCCGGATCAGCGAATCCTCGTCCCATTCCTCGATGTTCCGGTCTGCGACGAGCTTCCCATCCCGCAACACGGCCACGCGGTCCGCGATCCGGAAGAGCTCATCGAGATGATGGCTCACATAAAGGACGCTCAGACCTTCTGCCCGCAGCTTGTCGATGATCGCGAGGAGTGTCTGGACTTCGCTCTCGGCGAGGGAGGACGTGGGCTCGTCAAATACGAGCACCCGGGCGTTTCGCGCAAGGCATCGTGCGATCTCGACCAGCTGACGCTCCGACGGCGAGAGACTGCGCACGGGCACCATGGGATCAAGCGAGTCCAGGCCGACGCGGCGGAGCGCGTCGCGGGCGTGCTCGTAGGTCTTCCGTCCCCGGACGACACCACCGACGCTCGGCACATCACCGAGGAACAGGTTCTCAGCAACCGACATGTCAGGGACGTCAGTGAGCTCCTGATAGATCACGCTCACACCCGCGCGGATGAGGCTCGCCGGCGTGGAGTGAACCGCATCGCCGTTGACGAGGAGCTCTCCGGCGTCCGGTTTGACCGCGCCGGCAAGCACTTTGATGAAGGTGGACTTGCCAGCGCCGTTCTCACCCGCCAAGGCTGTGACCGAGCCCTCACGGAGTGCGAAGTTGACGTCATCTAGTGCTGTCACTCCCGGGTACGACTTGGTGACTCCGCGGAGCTCGATCACAGCCTTTTCCATCGTTATTCGACCTCGTCAGCCCAGATGCCGTAAGCCTTGGCCTCGTCGCTGTCGATGTTCTCGGGCGTCATCAGGAAGACCGGCAGCGCGAGGTCGGTCTCCGGGTTCTGCCCGCCCTCGACCTGGTGCACGATCTCCATCGCGAGGCGACCCATCTCCAGCGGGTTGAGGCTGATCGTGGCGTCGAGCTCGCCCGCACGAACAGCGTCGATTCCAGGCGGCGACCCGTCGCTGCCGACGATGAAGACGTGCTCGGGGTCACCGATCGGGAAGAAGCGCCCTGCTTCCTTCATCGCGGCGATGACTCCGGCTGCGGATGCATCGTTGGCGGCGAAGATCGCGTCGATCTCCGGCTGAGCCTGGAGGATGCTCGACATCACTTCGTAGGACGGCTCACTCATGAACTTTCCGTCCTGCTGAGCGACCAGCTCGACGTCGGGGTACTGCGACAGCACCTCCGCGAAGCCTTCCGTGCGTCCGGAGGCCGCCGTGATCCCCGTGACACCGGTAACCTCGACCACCTTGCCCCGCGGCTCGCCGAACTTCGCGGTCAGGTATTCGATCGTGGCTTGACCTGCCTGACGTCCGACCTCGTCGGGCGCCGAGACCAGGGTGGCCTCGACCGGGGCCGGGACGGCATCTGCGAGCACATACACGCTGATCCCGGCCTTCTGAGCAGCTTCGATCGACGGCGTAACCGCCTTGCCGTCGAGAGGGGTGAGGAACAGGTAGTCGATTCCCTGACTGACCATGCTCGAGATATCGCTGATCTGCTTGTCGAGCACACTGTCCGCGTTCGCCACGGTCAGTTCGTAGCCGTACTCGTCAGCGCCCTCCTCCAGGCCCTTGAGCGCGCCGGCGAAGAAGGGGTTCGCCAGCGTGTGAACCGAATAGCCGATGCGGATCGTGTCGCCGTCGGCACCCTCGGACGAGGAGCTCGAGCAGCCGGCGGTACCCGCGGCCACGGCCAGGGCGGCGGCCGCCGCCAGGCCTGCTCTCCAGAATGGTGAGCGTTTCATGATGATTCTCCTTGCTGTGTGCTGTTTCGGGATGATGGGTCTTGGATGGCGTCACCGACCGCGCCCGCACACCCGGTGACGACCGAGTCGGCGTGCGGTCTCTGGCGATGACTCCGAACGGTGGATCGAGTCACACCTGCGCATGCGACCTATTAGCCGACCGCACGAGCAGGTGAACTCTGTCGCGACCGCCCAGGTCGGCGGGCTCACCAGGGAATGCGAAGACGAGGGTCACGTCGATCCACCCCTCTGCATGCGGGATGAGCCGCAGCGTGCGACGCTCCTGGGGTGCCCCCGTGAGCGCCGAGCGATCCCACTCGATCTCGATGCTGCCGTCGACCGGCCCCACGAGATCGACCTGGATGGCTGCGGTGACGAACCCGCTGTTGATGACGGCGACGTCAAGCTCGACGGGTGCGCCGATCGTGGTCCCGTGGACCGCAAACTGCTCCACCGTGGCGTAGACACGGGCTTCGGGGTTGACGACGAGGGCAAGCGTCCCGTCGATCGCGTCGGCGGGAATCGAATGGCAGCTCGGGGCATCGATCTGCGGCATGTGCGCGCACGTGCACGTCTCAGCTTCGTGCGAGCATCCACACCCGCCTGCGACTGCGGGATGCACGAGGTCGGCGCTGCGGTTGTGGCTCATCGATCGCGCCTCTGTGCATCCGCGAAGATCGCGTCATAGGTTTCACGAGCATGCTGGAAAGCCGCACGCGCCGCATCCTGCTCCTCAGGACGAATGAACCCCACCTTTTCGTCCCACAGCACATCCACCGCGGTTCGGCACCATTGCGCGCTCTGCGCGCTCGCCCTGATGGGCTTGTCATCGACCTCAATGAACACCGGGTGCGTGTGGACGCTGGGAAGCACTCGCAACGCGACCCAGCTGGAGTCTGCGATGTCGATCTCCGCGGTGATCGTCTGCGAGATTCCGTCCGCAACGATCGTCTTCGTCTCCACGGCCTGCCCATTGACGACGATCTCGACCGGAATTGAGCGGCTGTCTCCGAGGCGGGCCCGTTCGATGTGCCAAGACGGCCGAGCGAAGGCGGGGGAGTTCCGGATCTGTTCCGTCTCCGCTGTCGGCTCAGGCTCGAGGTAGGCGGCTAGCTCGGCGTGGATGGTGACGCGACGAGCCGGACCGGGCAAGTTCAGTGTGCTGCCGCTGCGCACGCCGTTCACGGCGAAATCGAACACATGCGTCCGCCCATCGCCGAAGTAGAGGCGCCCGTCAGCGAGTCCGCGCACCCACTGGGCCCAGCCCTCCTGGCCCTGCGGCGCCTTGTCCAGCTGGACGTAGGTGCGCCCGACCCCAGGACGTTCGTCGAAGATGCACGGATAGTCGGTCTCGCCCACCATCGCGATGCGGAACCCGCAGTTGAGCATGTGATACCACGCACTCATCTCCATCGCGGGCTCGGCTTCGGCTCCGGCAAGGAAATCAGCCAGTCCATGTGTCACGTCCACGATCGCCTCGTTCGTGCCGATGCTGTTGAACAGCGGCATTTCGAGGCTGGGCAGGTCTCCCGACGGAACGGCCATGCCGAAACCGCAGTGCGCGTAGCCGACGACCGCTCCCTGCTCTTTCGCCCACTTCATGACGGGCAGGGTGAACGACGGCCAGTCGTTGATCATGCTTGCGCCGGGGTAGTCCTGGTCAACGAGGTCGAGGAGCATGACGTGACCGAGGTGACTGGAGGGAAAGCCCGAGACCTCCACGTCGTATCGGAGCGTGCTGCGCGCGTCCTTATCCGTCGGCGCCGTGGTGAAACCCTGGTTGTTCGCTTCCTGCAGTTCCGGGTGTTCGAGCGTCGCCTCCGGGCTGATGGCGCTCCCTGTGAAGAACTGCTTCTGGTAGTAATAGCCGGGCCCCCATGTCAGGACGCCGCCCATGGCCAGAGCCTCACCGCGAACCTGACGAATCATCGTCTCCGGCCGCACACCCTCAGTGGGGCTCTCGTAGTGCGAGCACCCCGCGGCGTGGATGTGAGGATCGCCGGAATACCATCCGCGCGACTCTGCATCGATCCAGCGCTCCAGCCGGATCTCAGCGCGCGCCCCAGGGCCGGAGACGCGGAGGTCACTGGATACGGGCAGGTATTCGGGCCCGCGACGCGCGACGATACGGTACTCGCCCGCCGGGAGGCGAACGGACTCGCCGTCACCCCGGTAGATCTGAGGCTGGAAGCGCATATCGGGCGCAACCCGCATCGCCTGCGGCGGATAGATCCTCCCGAACTCATCGGAGATCGTCAGGGAAGCGACGCAGGTCTCCCCGTCCGCGTCGCGGATGTCGAAGAACACATCGAAGGAAGGCGACACCTCGAACGGAATCGTCGCCTGCTGCCGGCCCGTGTGAAGTCCAATCGGCGAGTCGTCGACGAGGGTCAGCCCGACGTGTCCGACACGGTCCTCCCCAGCTGCGGCGTAGATGTTCAGGACGCGGTACTCCACGGGAAAACCCGTCAACGGGGTCTCGTCGTCCAGCGCGGCCTGGAGCCATGCGCTTTCGATCATCCCGGATTTATCGAGTCGATCGGTATTGAACGGGATCTGGTTCATGCTCATCCCGAGGCTGAATTCGCCGGGAACCGGGGCCTGACGGAATCCCGGGACTGGGTTGCAGATCAGATGGGGACGCTCCACCAGCCCGTTCGGGTTCTCCACACGAACAAGAAAGCTGCGCCAGCCCTTCTCGACCAGTTGCGCCGGCGCCGCACCCAGGACGTTCACCGCATATCCGTGAGCGTCCACCGCGCAGTTGAGCAGCACATATCGCCTGAGGATCTGCTCGGCTTCGTCGACGGCCCCATGTTCGGCGAAGGATGCGAGCATCCGCGCGTCGGCATCGCTGACCGCCGACCCGAGGTTCGCAAGCGCCTGAATCGCACGATCCACCCCCGCAAAATATGCCTGGGGAGCTGACTTGGCAGTCGTGAGCGCGTCGCGCAATGGTGCGGAAGCGGCAGGGTGGTTCATGTCGTCGGGCCTTTCTCAACGCGGTGCAATCAAGCTATTGACGGTCGCGCCGGGAGCGAATCCGTCGATTGACGGAGGCGGCCATTACGTTTCCGTTACGTTCTGGTTTCGCAGGCAACCGCGACACATGTTTCGCTTCGGAGGCGGATCTATGATCGATCCGCACCCGCACCGGAGGTACCACCCCATGGATCGACTCACGGCGCGCCTCGTCACTGAGCTGTCTTCGCCGTCTGCCGCCGTTCGGCTGAGTGCCGCGCTGAACTACAGCAAGTCCGCGTCGGGCACGGAGGCGATGATGCTGATGTGCCGGAACCCTCGAGGAGACGGCTTCACCGTCATCGCCAATGAGGGCTACCCGGACGCAGCCGCCGATTTCTTCGCACGTCACCTGGAGGTCAGGCCCGAGTTCGCCCGCCCCCTGCGCGAAGGCGGACTGCTCAGCTGGGAAGACACCCCCGAGTTCTGCTACTCCTATAGCGCCCAGGAGATCCTGAAGCCCGCCGGATTCAACAACGGCATGACCATCCCCCTGCGGGACGAGCGATCACGCACCAAGGGGATCCTCATCATGAACATGGCGGACCGAAGCTTTCCCCTTGAACGCAAGGAACCGGTCGGTGAGCTTCAGTCCTTGTTCACGTCGTTCGCACTTGATCGGTACGAGCAGCTCGCGCGTCAGTTGACGCCACGCGAGCTCCAGGTCATCTGGCTGATGCGAGACGGCATGAGCAACGCGGAGATCGGCGATCATCTCGAGCTGTCTCCTCGGACCGTTGCCACTCATGTCGAAGGTGTCTTCAATAAGCTCGGCACGCGTAACCGCGTCGCAGCCGTCGTGGAAGCCACTCGACTCGGGTTCTTCGACTGACCTTCGGGACAGCAAGCGAGAAACAGAAAAGACCCGCGGAGATCCGCAGGTCTTCTCAATACTGTCTCAACAC
>CALALQ010000365.1 GCA_937925595.1 uncultured Demequina sp.
TCGGCGCGGCGGAAGAACAGCACGCTCGGCATCTGCCGCACGCGGAAGGCGCTGTTGCGCATGGTGCCGTCGGGATTCTGGATGCGGAGCCGCTTGTCCCAGCAGCACGTCGGGACGAACTTCAGGATGCCCGGGTCTTTCCAGCCCGTGTCAATGAATCGGCTGGGATCGTCCACGCACGTCCACAGCGTCGGGCGATGCACGGACCAGGAGTTGTTCACCCCCATCGTGACGATGCCGCGCTTGTTGAGCTGCGTGAGGTCAACCTGCGTGAGCGACGGCCCCGAGAGGATCAGGAACGCCGAACGCCCGCGGTAGAAGCCCGCAAGGGACACGGAGTCGAAGTCGGCGGTGTAGAGGCGCAGGCCGTCCCGCGCGGGCCTGCGCGCCTTGAGCCCCGCCTGAAGCGCCGCGATGTCCGACTGGTTCTCACGCACAGCCGCAGCCCTCCTTGGCAGCGAACCGACCGACGATGTACCGACCCTCGGCCTTCGGCGCAGTCACCGTGCCGACCTGACCAATGCGATCCAGCCACCATGCCAGCGGTCGCACCGTCGGGTGCAGCCCCTCCCCGGCGACGGTGGTTCGGCTCGGTCGCGTGCAGATCGAGAACACGAAGTGCGCCCTCGGGCGACCGACCCGCTGCATCTCCGCGAGCACCGCGTCAACGTCCTCGGGGAGCAGGTGTTCCAGGGCATCGAAGCTCGTCACCACGTCAGCCACGCCGTCGAGCAGGCCGGTCTTGTGCATCGCCCGCGTGATGTCCGCCTCGGGGAAGGCGAAGTCGATGCCGAGCCCATCGATACCTGTCCGCCGCAGTGCGCCGATGAAGTCGTTCCGACCGCACCCGAAGTCCACCACGAAGCGGGGCTTGAAGCGCTGCACCAGCGGGATTGCGGCCGCCCCGTGGTTGGTTGCGCCATACCCGGTGCCCGGTGCGGCGGGCCGCGCGGCCAGCGCGACGTACTTCTTCCGCTCGTGCTCGCGGCGGGCGTCGATGGTCGGCTTGGTTGGGGCGGGAGTCGAGGTCATACGCCTCCCTCGATGTAGATGTTGAACTTGCGGTCCTCATCGGCGGGGTCGGCGATCTCGATCAGGCTCATCGCCTCGAACACCCACACCGGTCTGCCCTTGCTGTTGCGCTCGCAGGTCAGCTGCACGCAGACGCCCTCGGGTATGGGAACGAGCCTGGGCTTGAGCGACCGCGCGGGCGGACACTTGGGCAGCACGCCGGGCAACTCGCACACCGGCCCGAGTCCCAGCAGCCCGCCGAAGCCAGAGCCGGGATCGAAGTCGTTCATGTGGTGAGCTTCAAAGCGGTTGATAGCCAGCCGCGTTGGGTCCTCGCCGCCACCGGCCAACTGCGACGACAGTCCGTCGGGCACGGGGACATAGCGGAGGTAGGTGTCGCTGCCGGGATCGCCGTCGATCCGGGCCTCGACCCACGGATAGCGCCAGCGGTTGTTCTCCGTGGGGATGGGCTGCGCTGCCCCGAGGATCGCCGTGACGCGCCCGGGCGAGGGCTGGCCCATCTCGATGACGGCCCACTTCTCGCCGGTGCCGTCTTCCTTCCACAGGATGGGGATGCCGCCCATCGGCGTACTGGCCAGAACCGTCTCCTCGGCGGCCAGCTCACAGGTCGTGTCCGTTTCGTTGGTGATGAAGACCCGCGCGGGCGTGACGCCCGTGAGCACGCAGCGCCCCAGGTCGCCCGGCTTGATGGGCTGCAGCGCGAGCACGAACGAGAGCGATGGGGACTCGTCGGTTGCGACTTCGCCCGTCAGCGGCGTGCGGCTGTGAAACGTCCGCTCCTGGTCCTCGTTGTCGGGCTGCACGAGCACGCCGGTGATTGCCAGCGCGTGGTACGGCTCGATCTCCTCGTCGGAGTCGTTGCGAACCAAAGCGATGCCGCGCTGCGCGGGCTCCAGCGCCGGCCCGGCGTTGGCGTTCCGCTCTCGCCGGCGCAGATCGACCGCCGCATCGACGAAGGCGTTGTACGCGGCCGCAGGGATTCGGAGCGGCTGGCCCGACCGGACTTTGCGGAACACATCTCCCATTGATCAGATCCCCAGCCCTGCGAAGTTCCCTTCGTCGTACACACGCTCGACATAGGCCGCGACCGGGCGCTTCACGATCGCGTGCGACCCCGTGTCCTCCTGGTCGGCGTACCGCACCCAGAGGTACTCCCAGCCCTTCTTGCTGATGCCGCTTATCGGGCCAACGGAGATGCCGCTGGCATTGGGACTGGCCGCGAAGCGGAAGGTGATCTCCCAGTCGTCCTCAGGGCCGGTGCCGCGCCGTGAGCCCGTCGCACCCAGGAACAGCACCTCGCCGGCTGGAACCCCTTGAACGATCCGCTGTTGACCTTGCCCGTAAGCGAGAAGAGGGTCCCCTTGTACGCGGCGGTCACCTGCTCGTCGGCGAAGTAGTGCGTCTCGGCGAACTGGTACACCGGGACGGTGATGTCCACGCCCTCGACGCCGTCCGCGGTCACGCCGATCGCGCCGCCGAAGTCCGGGGCGGACGCGCCCGAGGGCGCGTGCGAGGAGACGGTCTCTTTGCTCTGGGTGATGTGCTGGGTGCCGCCCCCGGTGTCGAAGGAGAAGATGCTCTCGCCGGGGGTGGGCAGCGAGGCGGAGGTGCGGCCGTAGCGGACGACCGCCTCCCAGAGCTCATCCCCGATGGGCTCGACGGAGATGGACTGCCGGGGCAGGCTGTCGTAGGTGCCGGGGCTGGTCGTCTCGGCCTGCGCCCGCGCGGCGAGGTCGTCGTTGGTGCCGCGGACGATGTAGACCAGCTCCGCCGAGGGGTTGTCTCCCTTGGTGGACCGTCGGCTCTCGAACTTTTCCGTCACCGTGATCGCCACGGACTCGCCTCCTCTACGCGAACGTCAGGCCGCCGCTCTGGGCGGCATCGGCCAGACGCTTGGTGTGCTTCGCGGTCTGCTCGGTCGCCTTGGCGGTGCGCTCCGCGGCCCCGCCGTCGGACTCCAGCCCCTGCGCGGCACGGGCGTTGAACGTGCCTCGGACGCTGACGCCCTTGGCGATAACCTCACCCAGGCCCGCCAGGCGGCCCTCGAACTCGGCCATGAGGTCGCGCGGCGCACTCGCCGGGCCGCGCTCCGCATCCGTCGCTTCCCGCTTCAGCCGTGCCTGCTCGATGGCCTCGGCGAGCTTCTGCTTCGCGGCTTCGAGCGCCGCCTGCGACGCCGCGAGCCCCGCCTCGGTGTCCGCCCTGAGCGCGGCCTGGGCCTCCTCAAAGTCGCGGCCGATGCCGGCGAGCGTGGCTTCGTGCAGGGCTGCGGCCTGTTCGCGCTCGGCGGCACGCTGCCCTTCGCGCTCGGCCACCTGTCGCTGCGCTGTGCTCTCCAGTTCCGCCAGGCGGGATTCGAGTTGATCATCGACGGCCCTCTTCGCGGCGTCCACGTCGAGCCCGGAGTCGAACAGCCCCTGGATCTCCAGCATCCGCTTGGCGACCCAGGACGATGCCGACTCCCACACCTGCTGAAAGCCGGTAGTGAAGTTGGTCCAGGTCTTGGAGAGGAACGCCGTGGTCTCGATCCACGCGATCTCAAGGGCGTGGACGACGATCTCCGCAGCGGCGAGCGCCCCATACCACATGCCGGACGCGGTGGAGACGAAGAACTCCTTCGCTTCCAGCCAGACCTTGTTGAGCGCGCCCCCCACACGCCCTGCTGCCAGCCCCTCCATCGACTTTCGCCAATACGAAACGACCCCGGCGCACGGCTCCCTGTACAAGACCGTTTCGGAGGGTTGGCGGACCACTCTCGGGGTGGCCCGATGGGTGTGCGATCGACACGGGGCGTTAACGGGAATCGGCGGAAACCGCGTTTTCAGGGCCGCCAGCGGGGTGCAAATACTCCAGCCCCGTCCATTGGCGTCGCGGGGTGACCTCCGCGCGGTCCCGCCGGGACGATATGGGCGACGCCCGCGTTCTGCCGCCGCGCCCGCCGGTTGCGGCCAGGCTGAGAAGTCTCACGCCGACGACTGGTTGAGACCGGATTGGGGGGTTGGGCGAGCCAGAATCGCTGCTCGGCGGTGCCGAGTCTCAAAGTCGCACGTTTTTGCACACTCCCCCCGCCCCCCACCGCGGAGCCCCGAGGATTGAGGGTTCCCGACCACACTTGTTCATCGTCACGTCGCCTCAGATATGCCGGCCACTACCCGAACCACATCGAGGGCTGTGATACGATTCGCCCCGGCGGGACCAATACCCGCATGGAATCCGTCCAATGGACCTTTCGGACTTCGACTTTCTGACGGTCGTGATCAGCCGCAACGAGGTTGAGTGCGGCGACACGTCCGGACCGATCGCGACCCTGAAGGGATTGCTCCAATCGCCGGCCAGGATTCAGGCCTTTCGAACACGCGTCAACGTCACGTTCTTTGGCTATGACGATTCCCCAGAGGAGTTGTTCGAGATTCCCGCTGTCCGCAACTATGTCAGCGAACTCGATGCGGCATTTCCGTACTGGCTCTACTTCATGGCTCGCGAATACACCGGGCTGCAGTGCCTGGCGCTCTGCATACTGCCCCCATTCCTAACAGAGGAAGCGAGAGCCAGAATCCACCGCGAACGGCTCGCAGACTTGATGGACCGCAGGTGGGTGCCGGCGCTCAGTCACCTGTGCGCGGCAACGGGCGAATCGAATGCCGAGGCTGAGGCGTTGGTCGAGAGTGCACTCAGCTATTTCATGGATGGACCAACCCCGCCTCCACCGAAATAGCCAGTGGCCCCAGACGATTCGGTGATGCCGAACCTCTTCCGCCGCCTGTTTGATGTCCTTGCCGGGTCCACCCAAGCCGACCTGCGCCGCCAGATTCAATACCTGAAAGCCGAGAACGAGGTCCTCCGCTCGAAGATCGACGGGCCGGTCCGGGTCACGCCCGGGGAGCGGTCGCGGCTGGTCCGCCTGGCCAAGCCCCTCGAGTCGGCCATCAAGGCGCTGGTGTCGATCGTCAGTCCACAGACCTTCCTGCGGTGGATCCGGGACGCTGACAAGCGCCGGGTCAAGAAGAAGACCGGGCGAAAGCCGGGACGGCCAAAGTCGCCCGAACAGATTCGGCGGCTGGTACTGAGACTGGCGAAGGAGACCGGCTGGGGCTACACCCGCATCCTCGG
Organism: uncultured Demequina sp.; assembly: GCA_937925595.1. Next base: position 5,143 of record CALALQ010000365.1, read on the forward strand.
CGAGCTCAAGAAACTCGGCGTCAAGGTCTCCCGCAGCACGGTCGTCAACATCTTAAAGGATGCAGGGCTGCCGACCGGTCCGGAGCGCGGCGAGGCGACCTGGGACCAGTTCATCAAGTCCCACGCCAAGACCCTTTGGGCGTGCGACTTCCTGCGGCACCGGATCGTCACGACATGGGGTTTCCGCGACGCGTACACGCTCGTCTTCGTGAACGTCGCCACGCGCCGGGCCGTCGCCACGGCGAGCACGGAGCACCCGGATGCCGCGTGGGTCGCTGCGCAGGTTCCGCTGTTCAAGGCCGCGGCGGGCGACGGCGCAACCGAGTGCCGCGTGCTCACCCGGGACAGCGACACCAAGTTCGGACGACCGTTTGACGAAGCACTGAGGGCTCACGACATCACTCCGGTGCGCCTGCCGCACCGCGCTCCGAACCTCAACGCCCACGTCGAGCGGTTTATCCAGACCGTGCAGGACGAGTGCCTCGACAAGTTCATCGTGCTGGGCACGCGGCACCTCGATCACCTCATCGCTGAGTTCATCGAGCACTACAACCGGGAGCGCCCGCACTCCGCGATCAAGTTCCGCACGCCGGTGGATAGGCCTCCCCCGCTGCGCTTGGCAGTTCACCCGGTGGCGGTCCGCTGCCGAACCCGGCTCGGCGGGGTTCTGAGGCACTACTACCGGGTGGCGGCATAGGTGCTCCGTCGCGGCGCGACAGCGATCACCACTCTCGCTTCGCTCGCTTTGTCTCGAAGGCGGCGGCGGTCTCCTCGAACACCGCAGCCATGTCGGCGAGATCATCGCCGAACCCGTAGCCGATGTGGCGGGCAGCTTTGGCGACGGCTCGGACTCGAGGCAAGAACACGCTGGCCCACTTCTGCCCGCTCTTGTTCTGGCACAGCTTCGAGGTCTCCGCGGCCACCGCACCCATGCTGTTGTACGGCCGCTCCTCGTCCCAGCCGATCTCGTTCACGTAGTTCGTGCCGACCTCGATGTAGTGCAGACCGAGGTCGATGGTGCCGCGGATACCGAACCCGCCGAGCATCTCAGGTGCCGTGGTGACGCGGCGATACTCCTTCATGAGGCGTCGGCACAGCGCCAGATCGCAGCCGCCGTTGAGTCGTGGACCTCCGCGCGAGAAGAACTGCGCCGTGATCTTCGCCTTGTACCCGCCAAGCAGTTCGACCGACGCATCCTCATTACCGATCCAGGCCGCCAAGAACGCGCGGTTCTCCGGGGCGAGCTTGTAGAGATCATGCACCAGTCCGCGGAGCGATCGGTCGTCCATCTCCTCGAGCATGGCGGCGATGTTTTTCCAGAGTTTCGGCTCGGGTGTGCGGGGGGGCGGCTTGGGCATCGGGTGATGGTAGATTCGCGATGCGAGCGGGCAGCGTTCGGCACGAGCACTCATATCAGTACCCGTACGGCGACGGCAACTGCTCACCCGGACCCACGCATCACTTGCTGGCGTCATTGCTGATTGACGGCCTGGATCCAGGCGGCTTCGACCGCGGCCCTGTTGGCTTGGAGGCTGGCGTAGGCGGTGGCGACGGCGGGGTTGCTGTCGTTGGCGAGGATGACGGCGCGGGCGGGCTGGGGGACGTCCTCGCCGAGGCGGGCGTGGATATCGGTGGAGGCGAGGGCGTGGCGGATAGCGAGCCAGTCGGCGTCTGGGCGGGTGGCGGCGCGGTAATGCGAGGGAAGGTCCACGCCGCGGCGGTCACGGAGCGCGGCCAGGCGGGCGGTCACTTCGGGTCCGAGGTCGGCGGCCTGGACGAAGGCATGGATGGCCGCATCGTGCTGGA
>CALALQ010000366.1 GCA_937925595.1 uncultured Demequina sp.
GCCCACCTTGCCAGGTTTCAGGATTCCCGTCCTGACCTGGCTTTTTCACGATTTTGGCGCTTGCCACGTCCTTGCCATCTGGCAAGCTATGCGCTCGCATGCCTTAGCAAACCCCAGGTCAGACGGCAGTTCCGGGCTTGGCGCGGCCTTGCCAGGAGCGGGGAGGCAGCGGGGACTGTGATGTGCCGCAGGGTATCGGGCAGCCCAGCCCGAAAGGCACACTCGAATGCCCACCACCGCCCGCCCAGACCTGCGTGAGGTCGTCACCGCTGCCCGCAGTGACCACCGGCACTGGTCGACCCCTGACGCGCGAGCCCTCTTCGAGGTCGCCGTCGAAAAGCTCGCCCCCGTCGCCCGCCGCTTCGGCGCCGACCCCGCCGACGCGCTCTCCCACGCCCTCGAGGTGTGGATCTTCGCGCCCGAGTCCGTCCTCGCCGACGAGACCTGCGACCTGTGGGCGTACACCGCCCAGGCCGTCCGTCACGCGTTCGAAGCCGAAGCTGTCGCCAACGCCAAGGGAACCTCGGCCGCCGCCGCCCGCCGCGCCCACGCCAGCAGCATCCGGGGCCTGTCGAGCCTCGACGACATCGAGGTGGCCTACACGCCCTTCGACACCGACCCCGACGAGCAGGACCCCGCCGTCGCCGCCACCCACGCCAAGGCCCTCGCCGTCCTCGACAGCGTCCTCGTCATGGTCGGGTTCACCCTCGACCAGCGGGCGTTCTTCGTGGACGTCCTGGCCGACATCGTCGCCGGCTCCCCATCGCAGCGTGCCACCCTGTCCCGTGCGCAGGCCGTCCGGGACGTCGTCCGCCCGGAGATGACCCCGGGGCAGTGGAAGGCGCTGACGGAGATCGTCTTCGGCACCCCGACCGGCAAGCCCGGCATCATCGCCCTGGCCGCCGCCGGACACGTCGCCCCCGCCGTCGAGCCCCACATCGCCTCCCGCATCGCTGACGCCCTGCAGGTGACCGCATGAGCAACGAGCCCCTGGTCACCCCGCAGCGGACCATGCACATCGACGACATCCGCGTCGGTGACCGCATCCGCGACATCGCACACGAGTCCATCGACGAGCTCACCGACTCCATCCAGGAGCTCGGGCTCCTGTACCCGGTCCTCGTGGACACCACAGGCGTGCTCATCGACGGCCTGCAGCGCCTCGAAGCGCTCCGCAACCTCGGCATCGACGAGGTTCCCGTCCTCATCGACCCCGACGTCACCGTCGGAGGGCACACCGACGAGGAGCTGCTGCGCCGAGAACTGGCCGCCAACGCCGCCCGCACGCAGTACACCGCCGTCGAAGCCGCTGCCGCCCGTCGGCGCCTGCGGGAGATGGTCGGGAAGGCACCCCAGCGCCGTCAGGGCCTGCCCGTCGCTGAGCGCCGCAAGCACTGGTCCAGCGAGCTGGCGACCGCTGAGACCGGAGTCTCGCGCTCCACCATGGACCGCGTGGACACGATCGTCCGCTACGCCGAAGACCACTCCCAGCCCGCCTCGGTCCGCCGCGTCGCCGTGACCGGTCTTGCCCGCATCGGCCGGGAAGGCGCCCCCGTCGACCGTGTCCTCAAAGAAGTCAAGGCAGCCGCCATCGGCGTGGACGTGCTCGCCCGGTACCCGCAGCTGAGCGTGCTGCCGGAAGCCGCCCGAAACGGCATGGCAGCCGCCCTCGACGCGCTCCCCGAAGCCGACCGCAAGGCCCGCCTCGATGCCCTGTCCACCCTCGTCGGAAGCGACCCGGGACAGGCCGCCTCGTACCAGCGCCTTAGGGACACCAAGCGCATAGGGGAACTGCTGGACATCGGCCGTGAAGCCGCCGCCGCAGCACGAGCCCTGCAGGAAGGCTCCGGCCTTCCCGCAGACCTGCACCACAACTGGGCGGCCATCGCCAACCAGCTCGAAGACCTCGCCCGAGACCTTCGCACCGCACTCTCCGGAGACCACTCATGACCACCGAACACCTGACCGCCACCGCTGAGGCGATGATCGACACGTTCGACGCCCTCACCCGCAGCCCCCGGTTCTCCGACCCGACCGTCCTCAAAGAGCTGAACTCGTCGTACATGTACCTCGAGGAGCTCACCAAGGGCGAGAACGTCCCCGACGGTCAGCCCAACGGCATTCCCGCCCAGGCGTTCCTCAACGACATCTCTGAGGGTGTCCAGCTCGTCCTCGACGCTTCCGACCACCGGATGCTCGTCTCCGGCGCCACGCCCCGTGAGCTCAAGTGCGACACCTGCGGCAAGCTCATCAGCCACCACGACCGCACCGGCAGCTACACCAAGCTCGGCAACGCCGTCTCCAACATCGAGACCATCTTCGCCGTCCGCATCGCCAGCGAGAAGGCCGCAGCGAAGGCAGGTCGCCGTGCTTGACCTTTCCGCAGCAACCAACAACAACGAGTGGCTGGAGATGCTACTGACCGCCGCTGTCCGCCAGCGCTGGTCCGACCTCAAGTTCACGTACCACCTGGACACCGAGCGCACCGACACCGGTGAGGAAGGCGCCAACGCCAAGCTCCTGGTCTCAGCCCGCATCCACCGCAAGATGCAGCCGGTCGCCGGCCTCCAGGGCGTGTCCGCCAAGCGTGTGATGACCGGCCTCAAGACCGCGTCCGGCATCTCGTCGGGTCGGGCGGTCAAGCCTGAGGACGGCCTCTACAAGTTCCGGCCCGAAGGCGCAGACCGATTCATCGACATCCGTGTCGCCCTGTTCCCGACCATGGCCGGCGACACCATGGCGCTGCGTCTTCCGTCCACCGAGCGTCTCCTCGAAATCGACGACCTGAAGATGACCGCCCACAACCGGGTGATGCTCGACCGGGCCATGTCGTACCCGAACGGTCTGACGCTGGTTGCCGGCCCCATGGGCTCCGGTAAGTCCACGACCATGCGGGCCATCCTCAAAGGCATCGGCACTGACCAGCGCTCCGTCTGGGCTGTCGAAGACCCCGTGGAACTCACCATCGACGGTGTCGAGCAGATCGACATCAACGCTGACGCCGGCAACGGCTGGCCCGAGGTGCTCACCGCCATCCGCCGTTCCGACCTCGAAGTCCTGATGATCGGTGAGATCCGGAACTACGAGCAGGCCTCCGCGGCCCTCGAAATCGGCAACGCAGGTGCGCAGGTGCTCTCCTCCATCCACGCCAACGACTCCGTCGGCGCGGTGCTCCAGCTGATGGAGCTCGCCGACTCCAAGCCGCACACGCTCGGCGCGCAGCTGCGCACCGTCATCAGCCAGCGGCTCATCCGAACCATGTGCGAGACCTGCGCCGGCATCCCCGGAATCTCGTGCCCGCTGTGCAGCGGTACCGGCTTCTCCGGTGTCCGCCCCGTCCACGAAATCCTGATCCTCGATGACGCCTTCATCGACGCTCTGGCGAACAAGGCGTCCACCACGGACCTGCAGGCCGTGGCGAAGAGCTCGGGCATGCGGACGCTCTGGGAGTGCGCACAGGAACTCATCGCCGAAGGCGTGACCACCGTCGAAGAAGTGCAGGGAGTGCTTGGTCGTGAATAAGGAACAACTGAAGCAGCGACTGGCGCAGCCGGGTCTGCTGGAAGAGCGGATGGCCCACCTCATCCGGACGCTCAAGGCCATCCAGGTGGAGTACGAGGACGCCTCGGACATCCAGTTCATCGGCGGTGACCGCATCTGGGTCCACGAGAACGGCAAGGACCTGCGCACCGCCCACGAGGTGGACGACTGGACGCTGCTGTGCTGGGCCGAAGCCCTCGGCCAGGAGCGCGGCGGAGCCGTCGAGCTCGCGTTCGGCGGGGCTGGCACCCTGGAAGCGGCCGCCAAGCTCGCTGACGTTCGCCTCCGTATGACGTGGCGCCGCCAGCACGGCGAGGCGGGTCGTCTGGCCCTGAACGCCCGTCTACTGCCGGTGGAGCCGCCTTCCATCGAGAGCCCCAGGTTCAAGAACAACCCCGTCCCGCAGGCCTTGGTCGACCTGGTCATGAACAACACCTCCGGCCTGGTCCTGTTCGAAGGTCCGACCGGTTCGGGTAAGTCCACGCTGCAGGCGGCGCTGGTCAACGAGGTGAACAAGACGCAGGCCCGTCACATCTACACGCTCGAAGACCCCATCGAGTTCATCCACCCGTCGAACATGTCCCTGGTGTCCCAGCGTGAGGTCCACACCGACCTCGACTCGTTCTACCAGGGCCTGCAGACTGCGAAGCGCTCGAAGCCGTCCATCATCCTCATCGGTGAGCTCCGCGACCTGCAGACCAAGCGTGCCGCACTCGAATCGGCCGGTGAGGGTGCGCTGGTGCTGGCTACCTCGCACGCGTCCGGTGTCTCGGAAGCTCTGGCCACGTTCATCGGCGCGTTCCCCGCTGAGGAGCAGAACGACATCAGCCAGCGCCTGGCGGTCACCCTCAAGGGTGTTGTCGTGCAGACCCTCATCCCGTCCGCTGACGGGAAGGTCGTCCCGGTCCGCGAGATGCTGACCGTCGACAACATCGTCTCCTCGATGCTCCGCGACCGCGACACGGACCTGCGAGGCCTGATGGGCTCGTCGGCTGTGAAGCAGAGCCCGGGCACGTTCTCGAAGGACGACGACCTGTTCGAGCTGTACAGGTCGGGCCGCATCACCCTCGAGACGATGGAGTTCTACGCCGACCGGTGGGCCGAGATTGAGGCGCGCCTGCGCCAGATGGGGGAGGTCCGATGAGCGAGGAAGAGCGCCTCTCCCGCCGGGAATGGCGGCTTCGCAACGGCGGTGACAAGCCGTACGCGCCGGAGACGGTGTCCACCCCGCTGCCGTGGGGCCTGGCACCTGAGGCCGAGGCCGCGCCCGCGGCCGTGGAGCCCATCGCGGCTCCCGAGCCTGCCCCGGCCCCTGAGCCTGTCATCATCCCGGCCGCCACGCCGGCGGTCGAGTTCGTGAGCCCCGACTGGGAGACCCCGTCGCTGCCGGAGTCTGCCGCACCCGCCATCCAGGCTGCGACTCCTGAGTTCGCTCGCCCGTTCGAGCCGGCCGCCCGCGTGGTGCCCGCCCCGCTCCCGGTCACCCCCGACTGGGACAAGGTGCTCGAGAACGTCACCCCGGCCTTCGACACCTTCAAGACGGTGCCGGACGCGTGGGGCGACCTGGGCGGCGCCGAGGAGAAGTGGGACCCGGACGCGATCGTTGCCCTCGACGATGACGTGCTCCCGGAGCCGCCGAGGTTTATGCTCGGGTTCCGCAATGCCGTGGACCGGTTCCTGGGCCGCAAGGCCTACGACCCGGTAGCGGCCACCCCGGACATGTTCGACGAGCGTGCCGCCGACGCCGAGCCGGCATTCGAAGAGACGGTCACCGTCGGGGCCGCCCCGGCAGAAGCCCCCGTCAGCAAGCGTGACCTCGCCCGCCAGGCGAAGGCCGACGCGAAGGCCGCCAAGGCTGCTGAACGTGAGTGCCGTGCCGCCGAGAAGGCCGCGAAGAAGAACAAGCCGGTCGCCGGAGACACTGAGGACGCAGGCGACGTCACCGTCAGCGAGGAGCTCTCCGACGCCTCGGCCCCCGCCTGGGAGACTGCGGCACCCGCATTCGACGCGTTCGAGACCCCGGCCGCCGACCAGGCCCCGGCGGAGGACAAGCCCGCGAAGACCTCGTGGAAGGAGCGCCGCGCCGCGAAGAAGGCTGCCGCCGACGCTCCCGCCCTCGACGCGGACGGCGACGTCGCCTGGACCGAGGACACCGAGCCCAAGCCGCTCAGCAAGCGCGAGCAGCGCGCCGCGGAGAAGGCCGCGAAGAAGGCAGAAGCCGAAGCGGAGAAGGCCGCCAAGGAGTCCGCCGCGTTCAGCGGAATCGAGCTCGACGAGCCGAAGAAGCTCACCAGCGCTGAGAAGAAGGCGAAGAAGGAAGACGCCAAGGTCAAGGCTCTCGCCGAGAAGAAGCGCGCGCAGTTCAAGGCCAAGGAGGAGAAGACCCTCGAAATCAAGCGCAAGCGCGAGGCCATGGACGAGGAGAAGCTCCTCGCCAACGAGCAGCGCGTCAAGGCGAAGATGGACAAGAAGGCGCAGATGGAGTGGCGCAAGCTCCAGAAGCGTCGCGAGGCCATCAAGAAGAACGGCGGCAAGGAAGGTTTCTGGCAGGGCACGTCCAAGCCGAAGACCCTCGACATCGCCAACGCCGTCCGGTCCCTGGCCATCATCCTCGAGACCAGCCCCGCCGAGTACGACGCCGTCAAGATGATGGCGGAGGAGTTCGCCGGCAACCGCATCGGTGACGCGTTCGACCGCATCACCGACCGCCTGCTGCTCGAGAACATGACCCTCGTGGACGCATTCGCCCCCGAAGACCTGTTCCCGCCCGTGGTGCACAACATGCTCCGCGTCGGCGAGAAGACCGCCAAGCCCGCCGCGGCCCTCCGCACCGCGGTGGAGCTGATGGACGAGTCCAACGACAACTCCCGCGAGCTCCGGTTCGCGGTCGCCCAGCCGCTGGTCATCGCCCTGCTGTCGCTGGCGACGCTGTTCGCGGTCGCGTGGATGGTCATGCCGGTGTTCGTGACCCTGTACGAGCAGCTGAACATGCCCATCGGCATGTTCACGAACGTCGTCCTGGTCTTCAGCGAGGTCACCAAGTACGTCTGCATCGCCCTGCTCACCCTCACCTTGTTCACCGTCGTCTGGTGGTTCGGGTGGGGACGGTCGGACCTGCGGGTGCGTATCGCCATCGACCGGTACAAGATGGCCGCCCCGCTCATCGGAAAGTCGCACCAGACCTCCGAGGCGTTCCAGATGTTCAACACCCTCGACTCGTACCTGTCTGTCGGCTCCACGGAGCGTGAAGCGCTGCTGGCGACCGCCAACGCGACCGAGAACCGTGCCATCCGCCGTCACCTCCGCATGATCAGCAACGGTCTTACCCGCGGTGAGAAGACGTTCGCGCAGTTCCTGGACGACGAGATGTTCCCGCGCCTGGCGCGCAGCATCCTCGCGACCGGTCAGCGGTCGGGTCAGACGCTGCAGTCCATCAAGAACCTGCGGTCGGTCTACGAGAAGGAGTCGAAGATCGCCGGCAAGCAGAGCGTGGAGAGCGTCTCGAACGTGGTGTCGGTCGTCTCGACGGTCCTGTTCTCGACGACCGCCATCCTGGTGACCATCCCGCCGCTGGAAATCTTCGGCGCGACCCTGTCGTACTCCGGCGGATGAGCACCCGAGTCCTCGCCGCAACGAGCTCAGCCGTGGTCTTCACGGCTGCGCTCGTCAGCGGTGCCCCGTACGCGGTCGCCATGATGCTGGCCGTCCTCGTCGCGATCGCCGGGTTCGACGCGATGGAGTACCGGATCCCGAACACGCTCGCCGGGTTCTCCGCCGGCGCTGCCCTCAGCCTCTGGGGAATGAACGGGCTGCCGCCCGTCGCGTTCCTGTGCGCGGCGGTCGTCCTCGCCCTCCTGTGGGTGATGTGGGAGTCGGACCTGATCGGCGGGGGAGACGTGAAGCTCCTGCCTCCGGTGGTCCTGGCCGTCGCCGCAGCGGCCCCTGACACGGTGACCGCCGTCATCGCCACGGGCCTGCTGGTGCTGTCCACGTTCGCCATCGCCGGCCTGTGGGGCGCTCTGACACGGGCAACCGCTACCCCTGTCGCGGTCGGCGTGCCGCTGGCGTTCTGGATCTCACTGCCCAGCTAACGCACCTCAAAGAGGTGCGAACGGTGGTCTGGCTCTCCCCTGTAGAAGGCCGAATCTGCGGCCGTCAATCTTGGAGGCCCGATCATGGCAAACCCGTTCCTTGTCCTTGGTGGCATCGCCATCTCTGTCATCACAGCAGCTTTCGGTGTGCTGTCCGTTCCCGGCTGGGTGAACTCGGCGCACAACGCGTCCGCCCAGAACGACGTCGGCACCATCTCGCTCGCTGAGGCCGCCGCGGTCACCACCGTCGGCGCACCGCTCGAGCTCGACGAGATCAACGACGCTGCGAACGTCGCCAAGACGGGTGTCAAGGTCTCGTACGCGAACGAGGTCGAGGTCTACATCAACGGCTCCGACTACATCGTCGCCGCGAAGTCCCAGTCCAGCGAGACCGGCGGTGTCATCTACATCCGCGAGAACACCGGTCCCATCAAGAAGGTGACCGGCACCACGCTGCCGGCCGACTGGACCGAAGCGCTGGCTGCTGTCACGCCGTAAGTCGTGAAGGTTGCCCGGGCAGGCAACCTTCCCTGAGACCGCCGTCCTCATCCGAGGCGGTCCACCCCGGGGGTCAGGTGAGAACGGGCACTCACCTGGCCCCCCTTTCACGTTCCTGCGTCAGCGCATAGGGGAATGACCATGAAGAACCTCAGGAAGCTGTGGAAGGACGAGCGCGGCCAGTCACCCTGGCTCGTGATGGCGTCCGTCGCGCTCTACTCGCTCATCGGTGCGACCGTCGCCACCTCCCTTGCCGTCGGTATCACCAGCGCGAACACCACCGCCCACAACGCCGCCGTCAAGCGGGTCCTGTCCGAAAAGGTCCAGCAGGCGGCCGCTCTCGGCTACTACGCCTACGAGAGCATCCCCGTCGGGAAGCTCACTGGCACCGGCCCCATCGACCCAGCCACCCCGACCGCCGTCGCCGACATCGACGTCGACGGCCGCACCGTCCCCGTCTCCTGGACCATCCACCGCACCGACCTCGCCGTCCAGATCACCTACGTCGCCGGCACCGCTGGCGGAGGCGGCCAGAAGACCGCTGAGGACTGCGCCGAAGACCCCGCCCAGTGCATCATCTCCACCGAGACGACCTTCCGCCCGAGGACCACCCCATGATCCGTGCCGCACTCGCCAAGCTCCGTCGAGACCGCCGAGGTGGCGCCGGCATCGGACCGGTGTTCGTCATCGTGTCCGTCCTCGTCATCCTCGCCACCGCCGCCGTCCTCACCGTCGGGGGCACCACCGCGTCCCGCCAGGCAGCGAAGTACGACATCGACGCGGCCGCCCGCACCGCAGCGTCCGCTGTCGCCGCTGACCTCTCCGAGCGTGCCGCCACGACCACCCCGGCCGCGGCTCTCACCGTCGTCCGCGACCTGGTCAACAGCGGCGCCTACCTCCCGACCTCGCTGAACGGGCTCTACGTTCCCGGCCCGAGTGTGACGTACTCCGACGCGGTCATCACCGGCGACAACATGGAGGTGCGCCTCGCGATCGCCGCGCCCCGCGCTGGCGTGAAAGACGTCTCTGCGACCGTCACCCTCACCAAGATGACCCTCGAGTTCGACGACGCCCAGGGGCGATGGGTGGCCCCGGCAGATGCAGGCAAGCCCGACCGTGACGTGTGGGCTGTGACGAAGGTGAGCCGCTGATGGGTGTGTTCATGAAGCTCCGCGACGACGAGCGCGGGTCGATGTTCGCCCGGGTCGCAGCGATGGTCGCAGCCCCCATCGTGCTGTTCACCATCGCGACCGCGGCCATCACCGTCTCCCGCACCGGCGCGAACATGACCGAAGCGGTCACCCGGTCAACGACCGCGACGACGCTCCTGGAAGACCTCCGTGCCACCGTCGGGTTCGCTGACACGGTCACCGTCACCGCCGACAAGAAGGTCGTCAGCATCCTCAAGAAGACCGCTGGGGGAGGAGCGAACGTGTCGTCCTTCGAGAGCACCGCATCCCCGTGCATGCGGAGCACGTTCTGGTTCGAGCCTGCAGGGTCACTGGCGACCCTCCACCGCACCATCGAGAACTTCGACAACACCGGATGCACCGGCTCTCCCGTCTCGTCCGTGGCCACGTCCCTGACCGGCCTCAAGCCGGGCGCGAAGTTCACGTTCTTCAACCGCGGCGGGATGGAACTGACCGGACACACTGGGTCGTTCACGATCGCCGGCGGTACGATGCCCGCGCACGTCCCCACCTCGATGTGGCTGTCCACCGACCTCGCTCAGGTGAGCGTGGACGCTGTCATGCAGGAGACGTTCGGGGAGAAGCCGCTGCGGGCGACCGTGCTGCTTCCGACCCCGTACCTGTGAGGTTCGCCGCAGGGTAACGGGTGAACAGCCCGAATCTCAGGAGCAGTCATGGCCCATCCCTTCATCATCCTCGGTGGCATCATCGTCACCGTCGCGACAGCGACGTTCGGCGCCATCCAGATGCCCGGGTGGATTGACAGTGCCGAAGAGTCCAGCGCACGCACAGAGCTCAAGAACATCGTCGCCGCGCAGCAGCTCGCCCTCAATGAGGAGCGGGGCTACCTGCGCGCGTACGAGTTGTCCGAGTTCGCTCGCGATCACGGGTTCGCCCTCGGCACCACCAAGTTCGACGGGTGCGTCACCATCAACCAGTCAGGCCCGAAGGGAACAGCGTTCGCTGCCGTCGTCCGCTCCGAAGCGGGCGGCTACCTCGCTGCCGTCGGCAAGCCATCCGGGTTCAACGGGAAGGTCGGCGTCGGGTCACGGCCCGACGAAGCGATCGAAGACGCCGGGGGCCTTCCGGACGACACCATCGTCCCTGTCCAGAGCGGCGGTTGCTCACCGGTGACACTCGCGGACGGGGAGTCCAGCAACGGGTTCAACACCGTCGCGGCAATCGTCCCGTAATCAGGGGCGACCGACGACTTCGAGGAACCGGGCCTTCGTGCCGGTGCGGACACCGGACGCGGTCGGCTTGTTCTCGTACACCCCTGCAGCCCAGTTCCCCTCCACGAGGACGGGACCGGCGGGGGTGAGGGCGATGTCCCACCCGACGTAGCGGATGCCGGGGACGACCCGGGCGACCTTGTCGATGAACGCGACGACCTCATCGAACATCGGCAGTTGGAAGTCTGCGACACGCAGGCCCGACTCCGGGTGGTGGGAGTAGATGTTTCCGCGGGAGTCGTACCCTGCGCCGACGGCGTGGCCGCGCTCGTCGAGCATGACGTAGAAGCCGCCGGCGAGGTTCTGATCGGACACTTCACCGCGGCCGAACTTCTGCGCCATCGACAGGATGTGGACGGTGTGGCCGTCGAAGAACGCGGTCACACGGGTCGTGTTGACCGTTCCGGCGCAGAACGCGGCCAGGTCACGGTGCTGGGTGATGTTCTCCTCGATGAGGGTCTCACCGCGTTCGAGGAGCCCGCGGTGGAACCCGGCCCAGTCGCCGACACGGCTGGCGGTGTACCGGTGGACACCGTGCCCGGCACGGCCCATCGGCTCCTTCGTGATGAGGACGCCCTTGCGGCGCCCGAACGCTTCGAGCTTGTCTGCGTTGCCGGGCTCGGCTGTCATCCACTCGCGGCCGAGGAAGCTGTCGAAGACGGCGTTGAACTTCGCCTTGTCGTGGAAGAGGTGTCGGAAGGCGGGGTCGTCGAACTTCTGGGCGAGCTGGTGGGAGAACGGGGAGGTCATGTACGTGGCCCGCTCCCGACGGTTCAGAATGGCGAAGTCGTAGTCGACGTAGTCCTGGAACCCGACGCCGTGGAACCCGGCCTGCCACAGCATGTCGCAGACGACACTGGCGGTGGACCGTCCGTGCGTGCGCGCCGCCTGCCGTGCCCGGTCTGTGACCGAGGAGACGTTGATGTTCCGTGCTCGGTTGAGCAGGAAGCGGAGGCGGGTAGAGGCGGGCATGGTGTGCTCCTGTGGTGAGGGTGGTGAACGCCGCCTCTATGCGCGTGCCCACCCGAACTCGAACGCGCGGAAGCCGCCGGTGGCACAGGGCGCACCGGCGGCTTCGTTCGGCTCAGTACCAGAGCGGGTTGAACACGGTCAGGTCCTCGGGGAGGTCACCGGCTGTCCAGACGACCGTGAACGCGCGCGGGTGCTCGGCACCGTTGGGGGTGCGGTAGGGGAGCGCGCGGGCGCGTGTGGGGAAGACCCATCCCCACTCGGTGATGTCGTCGAACATGGCCAGGTCTAGGTCTGTGCCCTGGCGGGTCATGTACGGAAGGCCGTAGACCCGCTTCCCTTCGTGCTCGTAGATTTCGAGGTCCGGGCTAGCTTGGAACTCCGCGAACTGGAGCCTGCGGTCGGCTCCCCGGGCTGCGCCACGCGTCCAGTCCGGCGGCCAAGACTCCATCGCTGCGGCCTGCGTGAGCAGCGTGCCGGCCCGCTGGTGGAGGCGGGCCTGCTCGTCCACGTCGTCGCGACCTGCAGTTGCGCGCCGCGCCGCAGCGTAGGGAACGCCCGTGGCTGCCTGGAACGCCTTCGCGTCCTTCTTTACCTTGCTGTTCTTCGTCATGATGATGCACTCCAATAGGCGCCCACGGCTCGCCTTCGGTCAGTGTCATGCAGACGTTGAAGGTGATTGCGGACCAGATCCGGTGGACCTTGACTATGCGCTCCGGCCGTGGGGCGGAAGTGCGTGACAGTTCAGGCGGTGGTCCCCGCCACCACATACCCTGCGGCAACTGCCGCACCCGGGCTGTTCGGGCAGCCCATCGCGCTGTCAGCCCGGCCGCAGAGCAGGCTGCGACCTCCTTGGGGCATCCCGCACGCATAGGGGCGGGGTCCAACCACCACCCGCCACCGGAAGCACCCCATGTCTACCCCTGACCAGCCGCGCGAGCACCGCACCCAGCAGTTCGGCGAGAAGCCCCACCAGGCCGCCGACGCCACCCTCGACACCGCCGCGCAGACCCCCGCTGAGACCGACGAGTTCCAGACCCCTGAGCTCGTCGCCGAAGTCCACGACCACAGTGGCCAGAAGTACGGCGTCATGAGCGAAGGAGACGGCGTGTACGCCCTCTACGACAGCAACGGCAAGTTCGTCACCGAGTACAGCCACACCGGGGTGTTCGACCTGGAAACCACCGGCATTGACCCGGCGGTCGCCCGCATCGTCACCGCGTATGTCGGCGTGCTCGACGAGAAGGGCAACATCGTCTTCGGCCGTGAGTGGATGATCACTCCCGACGGGTACGAGATTCCCGAAGCTGCAGCGAACGTCCACGGTGTCACCACTGAGCAGGCGCTCGCCGAGGGCCGCCCGTTCGCGGAGGTCATCCCGGAGATCCTCGACGCGCTCGACGTGCTCCGACAGCAGGGCATCCCCATCGTCGCTCACAACGCGTCCTACGACTTCACCCTCATCGCCCACGAAGCGGCCCGGGCCGGCCACGAGGACCCGGTCTCGTTCGTCGAGGGCCTGAGCATCATCGACACGTTCGTCGTCGACAAGCAGATGGACCCGTACCGGAAGGGGAAGCGGACTCTGACGGCGACCGCACCGGTCTACGGGGTGGAGCTGTCTGAGGAGGAAGCGCACGGCGCTGCTGCTGACGCGATCGCTGCGGGCCGTATCGCCATCACCATGCTCGTCCGCCCGGAGCTGGCGAAGACGACCCCGGCTGAGCTCACGAAGGCGCAGCGCGGCTGGTCCCGTGCCCAGCGGGCGTCGCTCGAGGCGTACCGGAAGAAGACCGACCCTGGCTTCACCATCGACAAGAACTGGCCCCTGTACGAGTCCGCGCTGGCACTCCGCGCCCCGGCTGAGGTCTACACGTTCTGACGCATAGGGGAAGGGTGCGCAGTCGCGCACCCTTCCCTTCTCTGCGCCCACGGAGGCCGAACCCCCTCATGACTGAGATCACCATCGACAGCTACCGCGACCCGTTCGCTACGGCCCCTGAGCCCGACGCTTTCCCGCCGTCGATGTTCCCCGAGGAGTTCCTCACCCACGTCCACGAGCGCAACCTCGCCCTCAGCGAGCAGTTCCGCGCCGTCCGCGGCGGTGACGACACGTTCTCGTTCGACATCACCCACGGTGAGGGCGACCAGGCCCACTCTCACACCATCACCGTCGACTACCTCCCGGTGCCCCGCACCCCGGAGGAGGCAGTGCTCGCCACCCGTCCCCTCCATGGCGTCCAGCCCGAGCATGACCTGGAAGCGATCGCCCTGTCGCAGGCCTATCATCAGCACGCGATCTACCTGGCCGAGTTCGTCCGCGCCGCCCACACGATGGAAGGACACCCGGCGTCCCTGTGCCAGGCGAACGCGCTGCTGGATCTGTGGGAGGCGACGTTCACCGTCCTCGAAGCCCTCCCCGCCACCGACGACGCCGCCCCGGTCACCGCGTACCTGCAGGGTGCGGTGAAGGAGACGACCGTCAACTTCGTCGTGGCTGCCGCCAACGGCCTCAAGGACATGATCGACGGTGCGTACGCTGCTGCGGCCGCCGACGAGGACGACGAGGCGGGCGACGAGCTCGGGAAGATCCTCGACTCCGCGATCGACGACTGACCCGCGCGCGAGAAGGCCGGCACCCGCAGACGGTGCCGGCCTTCGTCATGTGACCTGCCGAACCGGTGCCCACTGCGCATGGAGGAGGTGACCACCCCCAACGCGAAGGACACCCATGACCATCCCCGCTGAGCTCCTGTCCGCCCTTGACGCCCAGGGCCTGACCGCAGACGACCTCCCCGGCATCGAGAAGGCGTGGGCCGCGCGGTTCGGCCGGCTCGATGGCCCCGCACCTGAGGACACCATCGCCGTTCTTCGCCGCCTGTTCCCGGACGCTGACATCCTCAGCGACGAGGACGCGCACGTTGAGACGACCGCCCCGGTACGTGGCGGCGGCATCAAGGTCACCGTGGAGGTTGACGGCCGCTGGGACGACGTCCTCGACGAGATTGTCGGCGATAAGGCCCACGACTTCACCCTCGACACCGCGCAAGCCGACCAGTTCCTCACCGCCGAAGAGAACTACGCGGAACGCCGCGCGTACGCCGCGCTCACCACCGAACGCGACCAGTACATCTCCGGTCAGCGGAAGGTGTGGTGGCTGCTGTCGAAGAACCCGGCCGAGACCGCCGACAAGCACCAGTACGCGAAGAACGACTACCAGCGTGCCCTGAGCCGCCTCGAAACGCTCGAAGGGAACCGGAAGGTGGTCACCCACCTTGAGGAGTGTCTCGCCGAAGCCAAGCCCATCAGCGAGAAGATCGTGAGCGTCCTCCCCGGCACCTCCCACAGCCGTTCCGTGACACCCGCGACGTACCCGACCGCTGAGCAACGGGACCACTGGGGCAAGGACAAACGCGCCGTCGGCGTCCGTGACGTGTCTGAGCTCATCACCAAGCTCGCCGAGGCCCTCCCGAAGGCGGAGCAGATGGAGCAGGCGATGGCTGAGGCCCAGGCACTCCCCGAAGGTCCGCTCCGTGACTTCCTGCTGGCGACCCGACCCGAGAAGGAATACTTCTCCACCGAAGGCCGCGGCGCCCGCGCCAAGCGGGTCCGCTACACGTTCAGGCCCGAGTCGGAACTGGTGGAGAAGCACAAGAAGGCGACGAAGAAGGCCAAAGAGCTGACCGCCGAGCGCAAGACCCTCGCGAAGAGCCTCGCCTTCATCGGCCGCGACATCGACAAGCACATCGCCGCCGCCGCCAAGGACGCTGCGAAGGCGGAGACCGACCGTGCCAAGGCGTTCGCTGCCGGTCTTCCAGGCGGCATCACCCCGCCCGAGGACATCACCGTCACCGCCACGTCGTTCTGAAAGGACAGACCGTGACCGCCCCCACCAACCTCGCTGCCCAGAACCTCCCGTTCGGCACTCTCGACCGGCTCGAAGGCGTCTCCCGCGACGTGCTCGTGAACGAGACCGGGAACCTGCTGGACGCGATCTATCACGCCCGCTCCGTGTTCGCGTGGTGCTCGCTGCGCCTGGATGACGCGCTCGCGTTCAAGGGGTTCGCCGCCTCCCGTCGCCCGTACGGCAGCAAGCAGGCAGAGCTCCTTCGCCGTGCTGCCGCCGGGGACGCCATCCGGGTCGCGTTCGAACGCAACAGCGGCACCGGGTTCTCCCTGTTCCTGCGCGGAACCCGCATCGACCATCACGTCACCGCTGTGCTCCCCGCATCCCTCGTGAACACGGGCGCCACGGACGCGACCGACGCGCACCGGCTGACGCTCGCCGCGGCCGCGTTCGAGTACCTCACTCTCCGCCAGCTCGCGATGTACGAAGCCGGTGTCGCCCTCGCCCACGAGAACCCGTCCGGGCCGAAGAAGGTCGCCGCCATCCTCCACGAGGTGTCCGCCGCGCTCGAGACTATCGGCGCCGGCGGGGTCGTCGACGGCGACTTCCGTGACGCGCTCGCCGCCGCTGGCATCTCCGAGATGCTCACCACCCACTCGTACATGAAGGAGCTCGGCCTTGCGTAGCCGCCTGACAACCACACTCACCCCTGACGAGGTGTCCTCCTGGTACTCGTCGGCGTTCCTTCCTGCAAGCCTCAGGGAGGCGGGCCTGGATGACGGTTCCTCTGATGAGGAGTTCGGAGCGTGGCTCACCCACTTCGACCTGGATGTTCGCGCCCGGGTGACCGTCGAAGCGCTCATCGCCGTCCGCTCGTCGCTGACGCACGGCCAGTGGGTCAGCGCGCTCGCTGACGCCCCGCACCTGCCGGAAGAGGAAGACCCGAACCTGCTCACTGCCGACGACATCCGCGAAGGCATTGAGGCGCACTCCGGGGAGCGCGTGGCCGAGAAGTTCGACCAGTGGGTGCGAGACCGTGGGACGACCCTGAGCATCGACGCGTGGGATGAGGCGATCGGCACCGTCAGGGAGCACCTGACCCGGGAGACGTACAGGCGGACACTGCGGGAGAACCCTCACCGCCGCGACCGAGACGGTGACGCCATCGCCTCCGTCATCCAGGACCAGCTCCCGCACCTGGGTGCGTGGGCTCCCGGGAAGGAGCACCTCATGGTGTGCGACGGCGACCAGGTCGTCGCCGTGCAGCGTCCGTACCCTCACTGCACGTTCGAGGAGCTGCTCGACCAGTTCAAGTGCGTCGTGGAGCTGCTCGCTGACGCGGTCGAGTCCGATCAGAACACCATCCACCACCTCGTCAGGGGTGGGATGCTCGCCGCCCGCATCGAGGCTGTCGCCCTCGCGTACGGGAAGCCGAAGCTCATGGTGCTGTGCGAGCAGCTGCGGGAGCTTCTCGCATCCCGGCACAAGGCTGCCCACACCGGCGCCGGCGAGTTCGATGTGAGGGAAGCACTCCACCTCCTCGAAGACATCGAGGTGCGGTTCGCCAAGCTCGCAGGTTTCGACGT
>CALALQ010000367.1 GCA_937925595.1 uncultured Demequina sp.
ACTTGGGCAGGTTCTTGTCACCGGACCCACTCATGAACCCGGGCGACCCAAGGACGCTCGACCCGTACGCATATTCGGCGAACAACCCAGTCGCCTACTCTGATGCGAGCGGTCTCTGCTACGGCCTAAGCGGACAAGAGATGATCGACTGCGCTAACGGTTCTCGCCTCTCGATCGGTATGCATCAACGCGCGCGGGATTCGGTTGCGACCGGTGCCAGGCATGAGGTGCATTTTGTGCCGAACGCGAAATCCAGCACGTACGGGGGCTTCTTCATCGAAGAAGCTGCAGTGGGCTCCAACATTCTGGGCGGGGACTTCAAGTCGCGCGGAGACGACCGTGGCATGTCGAGTCACCGTGACACCGTTCTTAGACGGTCAAGGGTTTCATGGAACGTGGACGAAGCCACAGGTGTGCTCGATATTAGGTTGAACACGTCTTGCGACGATGACGAGGACAAGTGTGCTGGCCCAAATGTGCGCCACCTCGAAGTGACGACGGCTGCGCCCGGCCAGGTGGACCGTTTCAGTATCTGCAGCGAGCGACACGGATGCCACACCCTCAACAGCCGAACGAGGCCTGCCGCCGATTTGCTCATTGACTACGTTGGCGTG
Organism: uncultured Demequina sp.; assembly: GCA_937925595.1. Next base: position 615 of record CALALQ010000367.1, read on the forward strand.
GACTCCGTAGTTTCTCTCCCATGGGCCACCCCGGCGCTCAAGCAACAACTCAGGATGAACTGGCGCCAAGATGGCACCGTCGAAGTGGATATCTATGGCTCGCCCTACCCTTCGGTAGAGGCCTACGTTGTGAGGGGTAGCGTGGGAGTGCGGATACTCGCGGATAGCGCCAAAGGTAAGAGTCCTGGACGAGCGCTCGCATTTGGAGCCGAGCGGGTACTTCATGGGGCAGGCTGAACTCCGATGCACGTTCTCGCGTCCTTGCACCCGCGCGGATGGACCCTGGTCGCTCTGGGAGTTGAGATAGTTGGCGGACTCTGGATGGCTGCTCAGGCGCTGTACGCTGTACCGATCCTCCTAGTGGTCCCGCTAGTGCCGGCTGTTTGCACGGCGCTCGCATCGGCTATGCAACGAGAGGCGGGGCGCGTCAGCGCGACTTTCCTGCTAGCGCTTGCGTGCTTCGGCGAGGTGGCAATCGTTGTGGCAAATAGAAGCGTCCTGTGGCGGAGTGCCGAGCACGTACTGAGCGTGCCGACTCCGCCGGGCACCCTGGAGCCCTACGTGGTCCTTGCGACGTCCTACTGGGTGTGGCATTTGGCCCTGCCCGCGGTCGCGCTCGCACTCGCCGTTCACGTCTCGTCCGTTTGGTCTCGCCGTGCTAACCCCCACCAGGAGAGGTCGAGTCGCTAGGGCGTCGTTCCGCGCGAGGCGATAATTCTATCCACTTCTCTCGGGCTGTCAGCCGGTACGGGGGTGGCCTCCCCGAATCGAGGTACTCCCACATCTCTTTGTTGGTGAAGTCATCGACTGGTTGATCACTAACTGGTCGGCGCGGTGCCAGAGGACTGCCGGAGCATCCTGGCTTGGCTTGATCACGCCTACGCCACGGGTGACGAGCCAGTTAGGGAGTTGGTGGTGTTGAGCGGAGTGGAGAATATCCCGTCGCCCGGCAAGCCAGGATCGCAGATCCGTGACGCTCTCAGTCCGGCGCTGCGCGACACGGACCGATGGTCGAAGACGTAGGTCAGGTCGCCTGATAGCGAGCTACCGCTTCTCGTCGCGCCGCTTCTGGTCGCGCAGCCAGCGCAGGTAGTCGGGGTCGTCGTCGGGCCCCTTGGGGCCGGGCGCCGGACGGCTTGACCCGCCGCGAAAGCGCGCGATGATCCAGAAGATCGCCCCCACGTACGGCACAAAGAGAATGAAGAACACCCACAGCACCTTGTGGAGCCCATATGGGGACGACTCGCGCCGGTTCATCACATCCGTGAGGCAGTACGCGACAAGGGCGGCGTACAGCACCAGCAGCACCAGGTACTTCATGGGCACACTGTAGTCGCGGCTACCCTCGTCACTATGCGCGTGCTCGTTTATTGGCTTGCCCGGATGGCGATCTTCGCCGCCGTGCTGAGCTTTCTGTGGTTCGTGGTGAAGTGGCAGGACATCCTCGTCATCATCGCCGCGTTCGTCCTGGCGTGGCTCATCGGCTACCTTGCGCTGCCCGGCCTGCGCGCGGCCGCAGCTGAGCAGATGGATCGCTGGCTGGACCGCTCGGAGCGTGGCATCAGGGAGGCCGACGCTGAGGAGGACGCCGAGATTGGCGGTGCCTTCACCTCTGGTTCAGAGCGCGGCAGTTCAGATTGTGGCAGTTCAGATCGCGATACCGACGGCGAGCAGGCACCCGTAGACGAGCCCGACGGCCGCAGTTCCAAGGAATAGCGGCCCAAGCGCCGCGCCGATGCGCAGTCGCGCTCCCAGCGCGAGCAGCACCGCAGGGAGCAGCAGCACTAGCGTGATCAGCACGAGTGGCTGAGCGAACGCTACGAACACCGCAAGCGCCAGCGGCAGCAGCACGGACAGCCCATAGAGCTGACGCGCGCGCCGGTCCCCAACGCGAACTGCAAGGGTGCGCTTGCCTGCCACAGCGTCGGTCTCTATGTCGCGAATGTTGTTGACCAGCAGCATCGCCACCGCGAACAGGCCAAGGCCGCACGACGCGAGCAGCGCCCACCAGGTCACCCGGCCTGCCTGCGTATACATCGTGCCGAGCGTCGCGATGGGGCCAAAGAAGATGAAGACGCTCACCTCGCCCCAGCCGGAGTAGCCGTAGGGGCGGTCCGAGCCGGTGTAGTACCAGGCGGCGACGATCGAGAGCGCACCCAGGATGAGCAGCCACCAGAAGCCGCTGAGCGCCACGAGCGCGAGACCCAAAAGCGCGCCAACCACGAAGCTGCCGATCGCCGCGCGCTTCACCGCAGTAGGAGTCGCCTTGCCCGTCGCCACGAGGCGGTCAGGCCCGATGCGGTTCACGTCCGTGCCGCGCACGCCATCCGAGTAGTCGTTCGCGTAGTTCACGCCCACCTGCAGCGCGATCGCCACTCCCAGAGCGAGGAGCGCGCGCAGCAGATCCGCATCGCCCACCTGTGCGGCAGCCGCCGTGCCGACCAGCACCGGCGTGATCGCCGTCCACAGAGTGCGCGGACGAGCTCCCGCCAGCCAGTCGTCGAACGACGTCATCGGTCCTCCAGTGCAAGCTTCGCCGCCAGTTCCTGCGCGGCACTCCTGTCGATCTTTCCAGATGCGAGCGTGGGCAAGGTCTCGACCGCCCAGCCGTCGCGGGGGATGGCGGGGGCGGGCAGATCCGACCGCAGCGCCTCGCGCACCAGCCGCCACTGAGGTATGCCCGACGCTGTCTCAACCAGCGCCACGGCCCTCGCCCCCCATTCGGGGTCGGGAAGGCCAACGACGATCGCCGCGTCGACGTACGGAAGGCTCTCCAGCGCGCGCTCGACGGCCACGGGGTGCACCTTGACGCCGCCCGTGTTGATGACGTGATCGGCGCGGCCAAGGATGCGCAGACGCCCGTCCTCATCCACCTCCCCAATGTCGCTCGTCACAAACCACCGCACTCCGTCGTCGGTGACAAACGCGGAGTCGTCGCCATCGACGTAACCCAGCGCGAGCGTCGGGCCGGAAAGCCATACCCGGCCGTCCACCAGGCGGAACTGGGTGTCGCCAATGGGCAGGCCGTCATAGACGCAGCCGCCACACGTCTCGGTGGAGCCGTAGGTGGTGACCACCTCGCTAGGCGCGTCGCGGTGAAGGGGAGCGCCGCCCACGAGCACGGCGTCGAACGTAGCGAGCGCCGCGCGCCCCGCAGGCGACTCGAGCACGCGATGGAGCTGGGTGGGCACGAGCGAGACGTAGCGAGGGCCGTCGGTGTTCCACCCCTCGACGTAGGACGCGAAGCCCGCGCCCGTGAACGTTCCATGGGGCAGGTGGCCCAGGGGGGTTCCGGCGAGCATTGAGCGCACCGCGACCATGATCCCGGCAATGCGATCGATAGGGGTGGCAAGCAGCCAGCTGCCCGGTCCAGACAGCGCCGCATGCGTCGCATTGCCCGACGCCGCGAGGGCCTCCCCGGTGAGTCTCACCTCTCGCGGGGCGCCCGTTGAGCCCGACGTGGGGACGAGCAGCGCCTTGGAGGGGTCGCGCAAGACGGCAGCGATCTGCCTGACAGGCTCTTCATCCAACCGCACGTCATCCACGGCACCAGCGTAAGCGGCGCTTAGGATCGCCCTATGCGAATGGCTCGAGGGGTGACGCTCGTTGGAGCGTCAATTGCGGCGCTGCTCATGGCGGCATGCGCACCGGAAACGATCGTCGAGCCGAACACCACGGTGACCGCATCCCCCGACGCAGTCGAGCGCTCCACCGCCCCCACACCGCCGCCGGACCCCCGGCCCGCCGTGATCTGGCCGCTGACGGGGCTCGACGCAACGGCAGCGTCGGACGCCGATCTGAACCGGCCAGCGCTCTCCGTGAAGGTTGAGAACACCACCGCCGCGCGGCCGCAGAGCAACCTCGAGTTCGCGGATGTGGTGTTCGAGGAGATGGTCGAGTACGGCATCTCTCGCCTCGTGGCGATCTACCAGAGCGACTATCCGGAAACCGTTGGCCCCATTCGCTCGATGCGCCCCATGGACCGCAATATCGTCGGCTCGTTCCGCGGGCCGCTGATCTTCTCAGGAGCGCAGCGCCGGTTCATCAACCAGGCGGCGGCGTCCGGCATCACGCTGATCGCGCAGGACGTCGGCTCCGGCGGCTTCTTCCGAACCAAGGACAAGCCCGCGCCGCACAACCTCCACGGGTACCTGGCGCGATTCCAGGAGCAGTCCAAGGGTGCCAAGGCCCCCAAGGAGCAGTGGAAGTTCGCGTATCCGGCGACCATGGCGTCGGCCGCAATGGATGGCAAGGCCACCAAGTCCATCTACATCCGCTTCTCCGGCCACGCTCAGCCGCACTGGGACTGGGACGCGCAGAGCGGGCTGTGGAAGCGGTTCGAGGGCAGCAAGCCGCACGTGGTACAAAGCGGCAAGCAGCTCACCGCGACCAATGTGGTGGTGCTGTGGGTCACCATCCAGGAGACGGGCGCCACGCCCCAGGGCATGTCCGTGCCCGAGACGCTCCTTGCCGGCAAGAAGGGCAAGGGCTGGGTCGCGACCGACGGCAAGCGCATCGACATCACGTGGTCAAAGAAGGGCCAGTTCAACCGCTTCGTGCTCAAGGACGGCAACGGCGAGGAGGTGCTGCTCGCGCCGGGTCAGACGTGGATTGAGCTGGTGCCGTCGAACAGCAACCACCGCAGCTCGGTGGAGTTCGACAAGTAACTCGAGCGCGGACAAACGCACCCCGCCACCCCGTTGCGGTATCTGAGTGTCGCGAAACGGGCGTTTCGCGACACTCAGATACCGCAACCGAGTCAGTAGGCGTACGGGAACTTGGTCCAGTCGGGGTCCCTGCGCTCGAGGAACGCGTCGCGTCCCTCTTGGGCCTCCTCCGTCATGTACGCCATGCGCGTGGCCTCGCCCGCGAACACCTGCTGGCCGGCAAGGCCGTCGTCGGCAAGGTTGAAGGCGAACTTCAGCATGCGAATCGCCTGCGGCGACTTGGTCGCGATGATGCGCGCGTACTCGAGCGCTCGCGACTCGAGCTCGGCGTGGGGGACGGCCTCGTTCACGGCGCCCCAGCGCTCGGCGTCCTCGGCGGAGTACTCGCGAGCAAGGAAGAAGATCTCTCTCGCGCGCTTGTCGCCCACTTGGCGAGCAAGGAGCGCGCTGCCGTAGCCCGCATCAAACGAGCCGACGTTGGCGTCAGTCTGCTTGAACCTTGCGTGCTCTCGGCTCGCCAAGGACAGGTCGGCAACGACGTGCAGGCTGTGGCCACCTCCTGCCGCCCAGCCGTTGACGGCGGCGATCGTCACCTTGGGGGAGGTGCGCATGAGTCGCTGCACCTCGAGTATGTGGAGCCGGCCGCCATAGGCGGGGGCATCCGATGCGCTGCCCTCGTACAGGTAGCCGTCGCGACCGCGGATGCGCTGGTCGCCGCCGGAGCAGAAGGCGTGCACGCCGTCGGCCGCGGGTCCGTTGCCCGTGATGATGATCGCGGCGACGTCGATGGTCTGGCGAGCATGGTCGAGCGCGCGGTAGAGCTCGTCGACCGTCTGCGGGCGGAACGCATTGCGCACCTCGGGCCGGTTGAACGCGATGCGGACGGCCGGAAGGTCCTTCTCGGTGCCCCCAGACCGGTCGACCCAACGGTGATAGGTGATGTCAGCGTCGGGAAATCCTTCGATGGCTCGCCACTGCGTGGGATCCATGAGATCGCTGACCTGGGAGGGTACGTCGCTCATGAGGCGAGCCTAGCGACGCCGCGCACCGCGTAGGTTAGGAGCATGGACTTCCGGCCTTTTCGCGTAGAACTGCACACGCGGTTCCGTGGGGTGACGGAGCGATCCGGGGTGCTGCTGCACACCAAGGGACCCGACGGGACCGACTATTGGGGTGAGTACTCGCCCTTCGCCGACTACACGCCGCGGCGCGCCACGCGCTGGTGGAAGGCGGCCATGGAGGCGGCCCGCGGCGAGTGGCCTGAGCCCGTCCGGGATGAGATCCCCGTCAATGCGATCATCCCCGAGGTGCCCGCCGCGCGGGCCGCGGAGATGGTGATCGAGTCCGGCTGCCGCACCGCGAAGGTGAAGGTGGGCGGACACGGATCGGTGCTGCAGGATGCGGCGCGAGTGGAGGCGGTCGCGGGTGCGCTCGGCCCTGGTGGCCGCGTGCGCGTCGACGCGAATGGGGCCTGGGATGTTGATGACGCGGTGCGTGCCCTGACGGAACTTGAGTTGGCGGTGCGCCGTGGCGGGCTCGACGGGCTCGAGTATGTGGAGCAGCCGTGCGCGACGGTTGCGGACCTCGCGGCCCTGAGGCGGCGGGTGGACACCTTGGTCGCGGCGGATGAGTCGGTGCGCCTTCCCGGGGACGCCGACGCTGTGGTCGCCGCAGAGGCCGCCGACATCATCGTGCTCAAGGTCGCTCCCTTAGGCGGGGTGAAGGCGTGCCTCGAAATCGCCGAGCGGGCGGGGCTGCCCGTGGTGGTGTCCTCCGCGATGGAGTCATCCGTTGGGCTTGCCGCTGGCGTGGCGCTCGCGAGGGCCCTGCCGGAGCTGCCGTTTGCCTGTGGGCTTGGCACCAGCCAGCTGTTGGCGACGGACACGGTTGCCGAGAGTCTTGTTCCAGTGAATGGGGTACTCACCGCACGACCACTGGAGGTGATTGTGTGAGTAACCCGTCCGCTGAGTTCGCTCGAGAGTTAGTCGCCGCGCTCGCGGTGCATGGAGTCGAGGACTATGTCCTGTGCCCCGGCTCGCGATCGGGCCCGGTGGCACATGCGCTCGCGGAAGCCTCGAAGGGCACCGAGGGCGCGCCGAAGGTGACGCTGCATGTGCGGATTGATGAGCGCTCTGCAGCGTTCTTGGCGTTAGGGCTCGCTCGCGGTTTGGCGGCGGCCGGCACCCCGCGACCCGTCGCGGTGGTGACCACTTCCGGCACGGCCGTGGGCAACCTCATGCCCGCCGTGATGGAGGCGCACCACGCGGGAGTCCCCATCATCTTGATCACTGCCGACCGTCCCCGCGAGCTGCGCGGCGTTGGCGCCAACCAGACCACCGACCAGGTGGGGCTGTTCGGCACTTTCGTGCGCTGGTCAGCTGATGTCGCGGCCCCCTCAGAGGGCGAGCCCACGGGTCGCGCCACGCGCATCGCCGCCCAGGCCGCCGCGCTCGCTACCGGTGACTCATCGAGCAACGAGCCGCTCGCCGCGCCCGGTCCCGTACATCTCAACATCGAGTTCCGCGAGCCGCTTGGCGCCGACGGCGGAGCATGGCCGGAGACCGGTCGCGTCGAGCCGGTGTTCTCCGGTGCCCTCGCGGTGGGACTGCCCGGCGACATCATGGGCGAGCCGCTGCCCGCGGTCTCTCGCGGCGTGGTCATCGCCGGCGACGGCGCGGGTGACGCCGCGCGCATCGTCGCAGAGGCACACGGCTGGCCCCTCCTCGCCGAGCCCACCTCCGGCGCCCGCACCGGTCACGCGTGCGTGGCCGGGTATGTCAGCCTGCTCGCCTCGGACGCGGGAAAGCAGCTGGCCGACGCTGTGGAGCAGGTGATCGTCATCGGTCGCCCCACGCTCACTCGCGGCATCCAGTCGCTCATCGCCAACGCCAAGGTGCTGTTCGTCGCCGCCCATGGCGCGCGCTGGCGCGAGGCCCCCCTCCACGCGAAGCAGGTGCTGCCGCGCGTCCCCCGCGCATGGCTGGACCGGCCCGACTCAGCCCCAGATTCGGCGTGGCTCGACGCGTGGCTGGAGGCAGCGTCGGGCAATCAAGTGGAACTGGAGTGGAGCGGAAGGCTCGCGGCCGCGACCTGGCTCGAGGCGCTGCATGCCGACTCAATTGCGGTGGTGGGGTCGTCGGGGCCGATCCGGTCGATTGATCGCGTGGCGCCCGCGTGGCCCGTGGGAAACGCGCCGCTGCTGCTCGCGAACCGCGGCCTGTCCGGGATTGATGGGACGGTGTCGACGGCCGTGGGCGTGGCGCTTGGTGCGCGCCGGCCGGTCGAGGCGCTCATGGGCGACGTGACGTTCCTGCACGACGTTGGCGGGCTGCTCATCGGACCGCGCGAGACGCGGCCGGACGTGCGGATCGTGGTAGTCAATGACGGCGGCGGAACCATCTTTGGCGGGCTCGAGCATGCGTCCGCTCCAGCGGAGAACGTCGAGCGCGTGTTCACGACGCCGCACGGGGTGGCGATCGAGCCGCTGTGCGCCGCGTATGGGGCCGGGTACGCGCGGGCGGAGTCGGCGGACGAGCTGCGGATGGCGCTGCGCCGGGCCGCTCGCGGGGTGCAGGTTGTGGAGGCAGTGGTGCCGGCGCACAACGGAAATGGTGGCGTCGTGCGTTGAGCCCGGCCGCCCGTTGTGCCTGGTAAATGGCCTGCAACGAACCATGTCGGACCCCTCTGATTGGCTTAGTGCATGCACAGATCAGGGGGGCGAACGGCCCCATGTCAGACCCTCGTGATGGGGTAGTGACATGGACGGGGTGGAATCGCTGCAGCGGCGCATTGAGGCGCTGGCCGAACTGGCCGGCGTCGATCCCAGCGCGCTGTCCGGCGACACCGCCCTCGCGTGGATCAAGGAGCTCGTGCACGGCCGCAACCTGCTCGACGCCCTGATCGCGCCGCTCGCCGGTCGTCTCGACGACCTCTCCGAACCACCTAACCGGTACGCCCGTTGGAAGGGCTACGCCAGCGCGCCCGCGATGTTGGAGGGCGTGACGGGGCTGGCGCGGGCGGACGCCGAGCGCCTCATTGGATTGAGCCGCACCATGGCGCGTGAGGTCGCGGTGCCAGCGCCTGTGCCGGGGTCTGTGCCGGGGCCCGACGCTGGGGCCGGGTTTGAGTGGCCCGTTGCGCCCGTGGCGGACGGGCAGGCGGATCCGCTCGAGGAGCTCCTCGCGGCGGAGGCCGAGGTGCCTGCGCCTCGTCCCGTGGCTCCGGCACGGCCCGTCGCTCCGGTGATGCAGCTGTCTCCACTGGCGAAGGCCGCGCGCGAGGGGATCTTGGGCGAGCCCAAGCTGCGGGTGATCGCCAAGACGCTCGAGGACATGACCGTCGAGGTTGCGGGCCTGGAGGCCGAACTCGTGGAGCGCGCGCACCGGCTGCGGCTGCGCGAACTGCGCATCTTGTGCCTGCAGAGGTTCGCAGCACTCGATCCTGAGGGGTACGCCGCGCGTCAGGAGTCGCAGCGGCCCGAGCGGGAGCTCAAGTTCTACACGCGACCCGATGGCATGGTGGGCGTCGGCGGTGTGCTCGACGTCGAGAGCGCGGGACACGTACTCGCCTGGTTCGACGCTGAGGCGTCCGCCGCGATGCAAGGCCAGCGCGAATGGGCGGATGACCAGAAGCGGACCATCGGCCAGATCAATGTCGACGTCCTCGTGGCACTCGCGCGCCATGCCCAAGGCTGCGAGCAGGCGACCACGCGCCCCAAGACCACGATGGTTGTGCGCGTCGAGGAGAAGGCTCTGCGCGAAGGTGCCGGTCTGGGCACGTGCGACTCGCTCGAGGTGCCGATCTCATTGCAGGCACTGCGTCGCATGGCGATCGACGCCGAGTTCATCCCCGTGGTCATGGGCGGCGACTCGCTGCCGCTCGATGTGGGGAGGGCCACCCGGTACGCGACCAAGGCGCAGCGGATTGCAGCCGGTGAGCGGGACAAGGGCTGTGCGATGTGCCATGCCCCACTTACCTGGTGCGATGCCCACCACATCGAATGGTGGTCAGTGGGAGGACGCACGAGCGCAGACAACACCGTGATGCTGTGTGTGGGCTGTCACCATCGGGTGCACGACTGCGGATGGATCGTCGAGATCAACGAGCGGCACGAGGTGAGCGTCATCCCGCCTGCCAAGGTCGATCCCCGTCGACGACGACAACCTTCAAGCTCCGCACGCCTCGCAGCCTGACCGCGCGGGGCGCGCGAAGCCATGCCCGAGGCGCGAGCGGGAATGCCCGAGGCGCGAGCGGTAATGCCCGAGGCGCGAGCGGTAATGCCCGGGGCGCGAGCGGTAATGCCCGGGGCGCGAGCGGTAATGCCCGGGGCGCGAGTGGTGCGGCCCGCGGTGGCCTGGGATTACGGCATGCCGAGCGCCCGGCGCATCGGTTCGAGCTTGGCCTCCGACTCGGCCCACTCGTCCGCAGGATCAGAGGCGGCCACAATGCCGCAGCCTGCGAACAGGCGCAGTCGACGCGGATCCTCGGAAGAGATCTCCGCGGATCTCAAGCCGATGCACCATTCGCCGTCACCCGCCGCATCAATCCAACCCACGGGCCCGGCGTACCGCCCACGATCCAGCCCCTCAAGATCATCGATGACCCGGGCCGCAGCGAGGGTGGGAGTGCCGCACACCGCTGCGCTGGGGTGCAGCTCCCGCACCAGCTCCAGCGCAGACACGTTGTGCGACAGCACACCGGTGACATCCGTCGCCAGATGCATGACGTTGGGAAGGTGCAGCACAGAAGGCTCATCGGGGACGTTGACGGAACCACAATGGTTCGCGAGCACCTGCGTCACAGACCGCACCGCGTACTCATGCTCCTCGCGGTCCTTCGACGAACGCGCCAAGGCGCCAGCGCGCGCCAGGTCGCCCATGTCGTCGCCCGTCATGCGAATGGTCCCGGCAAGCACTCGCGAAGCGACAAGACCGTGGTCCACGCGGACCAGCAGCTCGGGGGTCGCTCCCACCAGCCCGTCCACGTGGAACGCCCAGCATGTCGGGTACTCGGCGGCGAGCGGCGCGAGCACAGACCGCACATCAACGGGCCGCTGGGCCACCGCCGTCACGGCGCGTGCCAGCACCACCTTCTCGAGTTCTCCAGAACTGATCCGCTCAATCGCCGCGCTCACCGAAGCGCGCCAGCGCTCCTCGTCACCATCCGCGATCTCCACCGGGCCCAAAGGTGCGGGGGAAGAGACCAGCACCCGAGCGTCGGCCAGGCTGGGCAGCTCCTCAGACGAATCTTCGCTGATGACGGTGAACCAATGCGTGCCCTCGTGAGAGCCCACCACAAAGCGCGGCACCACCAGCGAGCCGCCGATCGCGGAGTCGTCGGCGAAGGAGAACGAGCCAAACGCGACAAAGCCGGTGCCGCGAGTGCGGACCTCGTCGCGGACCTGCGTGTGGCGCACAAGGCGGCGCCACCACGCGGCAGCGTCGTCGATGCGGCCGGGACCAGAAGTGTCGATGCGTGCGATCTCGCCCCATGCGACCATTCCCTCTTCGCGGCGCACCCACGAGATGCCGGGCTCCGGCAGCACGTCGAGGAGCGGGCCGGGGTCGTCGATGGCGACGGTTCGCACCGTCAGCGGACCCGGTGAGGGGAGGTGGACCGTCACCGAAATAGCCTACGACTGCGGTCGCCCGCACGGTGCCATCCGGGAGGGACGGGGTGCGTGATCTTCACCACGCCTCCGGCCTCAGGACGCTCGCACTCCCAGCCGCCGCAGATGATCGTTGGCGAAGCGCCCAGCCGGGTCGAGTCGCTCGAACACGTCGCGTGCTGCCCCCAGCCGTGGGTGCACCTCGTCAAGGCGCGTTGCGTCGAACGCGTGCCACTTGCCCCAGTGCGGCCTCGCGGCGAATGGCGCGAGCGCCTCCTCGACAGCAGGCAGTACCGCAGCCACCTCCTGTGCCAACGGGCGCCACGTGAAGTGGATCGCGAGCGTGTCGCGCCGGTAGGCGCCAGACAGCCACAGCTCATCTGCCGCAATCGTCCGCAACTCGGTGATCAGGAGCAGCGGGTCGATCGCCTCCGCCAAAGCCCGCACCGCACGCAGAGCTGCCGCAGCGTCGGCCAGGTCCACTACGTACTCCGTCTGAATCTCGTTGCCATTTGACGGCGTGCCGTCGAGCCGGAAGTGCGGCAGCCGCGTGAGCCACGGGCCGGGTGTGCCGTCGTGGTCAGTGAGGTCCGCGGGATTGCCCTCGGCAAGCAGTGTGTGATGCGTCATGGCCGCGCCCCCCATCCAGTCCGGTGCCAGGGCGGGGTCCACGCCCACCTTCGCTTTGACCCACACTTGCTCAAGCTCTGGCGTTCCCCAGCGAGTGAAGACGGAAAGTGAGTACGCGGCGGACAGCAGCGCCTTGGGGGAGTCGAGCAGGGTGTCCCACCCGATGCCGCGCCAGATGGACTGCGCGACCGTGTACGTGGGCTCGATCGCGAGCGTGACGCGAGTGATGACGCCGAATGCGCCAAGGCCAACGGCGAGCGCGGGGAAGTCAGGGTCGCCCGCTCGCACCGTGCGCACATCGCCGTTGGCATCGATGTACTCGAGAGCGCGCACCGCCGTCGTGAGACAGCCGTTGGTGATGCCAGAGCCATGAGTGCCGGTCTGCGTAGCGCCCGCCACCGAGATGTGGGGCAGGGATCCCATGTTGTGCAGCGCCCAGCCGTGCGCCTCGAGCCACGAGGCGAGGATGCCGTAGCGGGTGCCGGCTCCAACGGTGACGGTGTGTGCCGCCGCGTCGAGGACGGGATCGGCCGGGACCTCGGTGAGGGTCACGAGCGTCCCTGTGGTGTCTGCGATGTCGTTGAACGAGTGCCGAGTGCCGAGCGCACGCACTGGTGCGCCGGAGTCGACGCAATCTCGGACGGCCGCGACGGCCTCATCGATGGAGCGGGCGACCACGAGCTGCGGCGCCGCGAAGGTGTGTGTTCCTGCCCAGGTGACGCCAGCGTCGGTCATGAGAGCGAGCCTACGGCGGTTGACCCGGACCGCGCGGCCCGGCGCCGCGCCGCCGCCCCGCCCCGCCCGGCTGCGCCCGAGATGGTGGATGCTGCCCGGTGTGGTGCCCACAACCGGGCAGCATCCACCAGCGGGGAACGTGGGCGGGAGAGACCGGGCAGAATCCACCAGCAGGAGGTGTGAGGCGCAGGGCGGACCCTAAGCGACACGCAGGAAGCGGGCGCTCTCCGAATCCGGGCGCCATCGACACCCAGCGCGCAGGACTCCGCGTTCAAGGTCCTAGTCGCACGCGATTACCCTGGAGGGCGTGAAAACTGAGGCGGACGTCATCGTCGTTGGCGCAGGTCCAGGCGGAGCGGCAGCCGCCCGGTACCTCGCGAGCGAAGGCTTCGACGTCATCGCACTCGAGAAGTCACGCTTCCCCCGCGAGAAGGTCTGCGGAGACGGCCTCACCCCTCGCGCCGTCCGCGAGCTGCAGCTCATTGGCCTTGAGACCCCGCGCGAAGAGGGTTGGATCCCCAATCGCGGTCTGAGGATGATCGGCGGCGGGCACCGTCTTGAGTTCCCCTGGCATGAGCTCGAAGCCTTCCCCAACTACGGGCTGAGCCTTCCCCGCGCAGACTTCGACCACCGCCTCGCCCAGCATGCTCGCGCAGCGGGAGCGGATGTGAGGGAGGCGTGGCATGTCGACGCGCCCATCCAAGAGGACGGCCGCGTCGTAGGCGTCACCGCGCGTGAGGTGGACGAGAAGGGCCGCAAGGCGGGCGACCCTGTCGAGTACCGCGCGGCCCTCGTGATCGCGGCCGACGGCGTGAGCGCCCGCATGGCCCTTGGTCTTGGTGTGGAGCGCAAGAAGAACCGCCCCATGGGTGTCGCGGTCCGCACGTACTTCGAGACCCCGCGTCACGAAGAGGAGTGGATGGAAGGACACCTCACCATCTGGGATGGCGAGCGTGGGAAGTCCAACCTGCTGCCCGGCTATGGGTGGATCTTCCCCCTGGGAGACGGCACCGCAAATGTGGGCTTGGGCACACTCAGCGCCAAGGGAAAGCCCAGCAAGCTGGACCACCGCGCCCTCATGCGCGACTGGCTCGACAACTCCGCGGAGGACTGGGAGTTCGGCGAGCAGGTGGGCGACATCAAGGGTGCTGCGATCCCCATGGCCTTCAACCGTCAGCCCCACTACTTGCCGGGGATGATGCTTGTCGGCGACTCGGGCGGCATGGTCAACCCGTTCAACGGTGAGGGAATCGCATACGCGATGCAGGCAGCCCGCCGTGCCACGGAGGCGGCCGTGGCGGCGCGAGAGGCGACAACAGCGTCGGCGAGGGAGGCCGCGCTCGCGAGCTACGCACGCATGATGAAGGATGATCTTGGCGGCTACTACTCTCTTGGGCGGGTTTTCGCGTCGCTCGTGGAGCACCCGAGCGTCATGAAGGCGTGCACGCGGTACGGACTGCCCCGTCCGCTCATCATGGAATTTGTCTCTAGACTGCTGGCAGACGTCTATGAGCCCCGTGGCGGTTCGTGGGCCGACCGACTTCTGTCGCTCATGACCCGAATCGCCCCGGCGGCTTAGCGGCGCGCCCATAGTGAAGAAGGAGGACCTGGCATGAACCCGTACGTGCCGATCATCGTGATGATGGTGGTCGCGGGCCTTCTCGCCCTAGGCGGCGTCGCGGCGTCGCGAGTGCTTGGTCCCCACCGCAAGAATGCGGCCAAGCTGGACCGCTATGAATCGGGTCTGCAGCCTACGCCCGGGGCAACCGAGGGCGGGCGCATGCCCATCAAGTACTACCTCGTCGCGATGACGTTCATCGTGTTCGACGTCGAGGTCGTCTTCCTTTATCCGTGGGCCATCGCGCACAACGCGCTGGGGTGGTTTGGCCTCATCGCGAGCATGACTTTCGTGGTCCTCATCACGATCCCGTTCGTGTACGAGTGGCGTCGCGGTGGATTTGAGTGGGAGTGACACATGGGGCTTGAAGAGAACGCACCGCCGTTCATGCTCGGCACCGTCGAGGGACTGCTCGGCTGGGCTCGGTCCGGCTCGCTGTGGCCCGCGACGTTCGGTCTTGCCTGCTGCGCCATCGAGATGATGGCCACCGGTGCGCCGCGCTTCGACATTGCGCGCATCGGCCAGGAGGTCTTCCGCGGCTCTCCGCGACAGGCGGACCTCATGATCGTCGCCGGCCGCGTGTCCAACAAGATGGCGCCCATCGTTCGCCAGGTCTACGACCAGATGCCGGAGCCCAAGTGGGTGCTGGCCATGGGCGTGTGCGCCTCGAGTGGCGGCATGTTCAACAACTACGCGATCGTTCCCGGTGTTGACCACGTGGTTCCGGTCGACATCTACCTTCCTGGCTGCCCTCCGCGCCCCGAGATGCTGCTCAACGCGCTTCTCGAGCTGCACAAGCAGATCCAGAACACGCCGCTTGGCGCCAACCGCCGCGAGATCGCTGCCGCCGCTGAGGCCGCCGCGCTCGCCGCCACCCCGACTTCCGACCAGGTGGGACTGCTCCGGTGACAGACGCTTCTCTCGACAGGGTGCCCGACGCTGAGGGCAGGGAGTCCCTGACCCTCATCAACGTGCGCCAGGGCATGTTCGGCGCTCGCGGCGACACCTCCGGCTTCGATGGCCTGGTGCGCCGGGTCGAGATGCCCGGTGCCAGCGACCGCCCGTATGGCGAGTGGTTCGACGGAGTGGTCGACATCCTCGAGGAGCTGCTGGGCGACAAGGCCCAGGAGGCGATCGAGTACGTCGTCGTCGACCGCGGCGAGCTCACCCTCTACATCGCGCGCGAGCACCTGCTTGAGGTTGCCCAGCACCTGCGCGACGACCAGGACCTGCGCTTCGAGATCTGCCTTGGCGTCTCCGGCGTGCACTATCCCGCGGAGACCGGTCGCGAGCTGCACGCCGTGTACCCGATGCAGTCGATCACCCACAACCGTCGCCTGCGCCTTGAGGTCGCGGTGAGCGAGGAGGACCCCCACATCCCCTCGATCGTCTCGATCTACCCCATGAACAACTGGCATGAGCGCGAGACCTGGGACTTCTTCGGCATCATCTTCGACGGCCACCCCTCGCTTGCCCGCATCGAGATGCCGGACGACTGGGTAGGCCACCCGCAGCGCAAGGACTACCCCCTTGGCGGCATCCCTGTGGAGTACAAGGGCGCTGAGATCCCCTCGCCCGACACCCGGAGGCAGTACCGATGACCCCGCAGTCGGCGAACGCCGAACAGACGTACCAGGCGACCGGAGCCTTCACCGAGGACCCGGAGGCCGCCGAGTACTCCGCCTATGGCGGCGACTGGAGCGAGATCGCGGAGGAGGCGACCCGCCTCGCTCAGCAGCGCATCGTCGTCAACATGGGACCCCAGCACCCCTCCACCCACGGCGTGCTGCGCGTCATGCTCGAGATCGAAGGTGAGACGGTCACCGAGGCCCGCGCTGGCATCGGCTACCTCCACACCGGCATCGAGAAGAACATGGAGTACCGCACGTGGACGCAGGGCGTGACGTTCTGCACCCGCATGGACTACGTGGCCTCGATGTTCCAGGAGGCCGTGTACTGCCTCGGCGTTGAGAAGCTGCTGGGAATCACGGACGACGTGCCTGAGCGCGCCAATGTGCTGCGCGTGCTCATGATGGAGCTCACCCGCATCGGCTCTCACCTGGTCGCGGTCGGCACCGGTGGCAACGAGATGGGTGCCACGACGGTGATGACCACGGCGTTCATCGGCCGTGAGGACACCTTCCGCATCATCGAGATGATCTCGGGTCTGCGCACCAACAACGCCTACATCCGCCCCGGCGGCGTGGCCCAGGATGCGCCAGAAGGCACCGTCGAGTACATCCGCAAGATCGTTCCCCAGATCCGCCAGCGTCTCGATGAGCTCGCCGATCTCCAGCTCGAGAACCCCATCTTCAAGCTGCGCCTCAAGAACGTCGCGAACCTCAACCTCGCTGGCTGCATGGCGCTCGGCGTCACCGGCCCCATCCTGCGCTCCGCTGGTCTTCCCTACGACCTGCGCAAGACGGACCCGTACTGCGGCTACGAGACCTACGACTTCCAGGTGCCCACCTCGACGGACGGCGACGCGTACAGCCGCGTGGTCCTGCGCCTCGAGGAGTGCTACGAGTCGCTCAAGATCGTCGAGCAGTGCGCCGACCGCCTTGAGCAGCTCGAGGGACAGCCCGTCATGGTTGCCGACAAGAAGATTGCATGGCCCGCTCAGCTCGCGCTGGGTCCCGACGGCCAGGGCAACTCTCTTGACCACATTCGCCACATCATGGGCGAGTCGATGGAGGCGCTCATCCACCACTTCAAGCTGGTGACGGAGGGCTTCCCCGTTCCCGCTGGCCAGGTGTACACGGCGATCGAGGGACCCAAGGGTCTGCTCGGCTGCCACCTCGTGTCCGACGGCGGCACCAAGCCGTGGCGCGCTCACTTCCGCGACCCTGGCTTCAACAACCTCCAGGCGCTGTCGATCCTCACGCAGGGTGGGCAGATCGCCGACGTTGTTGTCGCCATCGCGACGATCGACATGGTGCTTGGAGGTGTGGACCGATGACGTATGACGAGGGCACCCTCGCGCAGCTCACCGCGGACGCTCAGCAGATTATTGGCCGTTACCCGGTTGCTCGCTCGGCGCTGCTTCCGCTGCTGCACCTGGTGCAGTCGGTCGACGGCTTCGTGAGCCCTGACGGCATCTCGTTCTGCGCTGACCAGCTGGGCCTCACGGATGCAGAGGTCAGCGCCGTTGCCACCTTCTACACCCAGTACAAGCGTCGCCCCAACGGCGAGTACCAGGTGGGAGTGTGCACCAACACGCTGTGCGCGATCATGGGCGGCGACCGCATCTGGGACGAGCTCAGCAGCCACTGCGGCCTGCGCAGCGGCGAGACCAGCGAGGACGGCCAGATCACGCTTGAGCGCATCGAGTGCAACGCCGCGTGCGACTACGCGCCGGTGATGATGGTCAACTGGGAGTTCTTCGACAACCAGACCCCGGAGTCCGCGAAGCAGGTCGTCGACGACCTCCGCGCCGGCAAGGACGTCACCCCCACGCGCGGCCCCAACAAGGTGCGCACCTTCAAGGAAGTCGAGCGCGTGCTCGCCGGCTTTGAGGATGGCCTCGCCAATGAGGACCAGGGAGCAGGCGGCCCGACGCTGGCAGGACTTGAGGCCGCAAAGGCCAGTGGGTGGAAGGCGGAGCAGGCATGACCACTCAGCTCACGCCCGTCCTGTCCGCGATCTGGGATCAGGAGAAGTCCTGGACCCTCGACACGTACACCAAGAACGGCGGCTACAACGCGCTGAAGAAGGCGCTCGCCACCCCTCCCACTGACCTGATCCAGGCGGTCAAGGACTCCGGCCTTCGCGGCCGTGGCGGCGCTGGCTTCCCTACCGGCATGAAGTGGGGATTCCTGCCGCCGGACGACGGCAAGCCGCGCTACCTCGTAGTCAACGCCGATGAGTCGGAGCCGGGCACGTGCAAGGACATCCCCACGATGCTCGCGAACCCGCACGCCCTCATCGAGGGTGTCGCGATCACGAGCTTCGCGATCGGCTCGAACCACGCGTTCATCTACCTGCGCGGAGAGGTGGTCCACGTCTACCGCCGCCTGCTGCAGGCAGTGCGTGAGGCCTACGAGGCCGGTCACCTTGGCCAGAACATCCACGGCAAGGGCTACAACCTCGAGCTCACGGTTCACGCCGGTGCCGGCGCCTACATCTGTGGCGAGGAGACCGCGCTGCTCGACTCCCTTGAGGGTCGCCGCGGCCAGCCGCGCCTAAAGCCCCCGTTCCCTGCGGTCGAGGGCCTCTACGCGCGTCCCACCGTCGTCAACAACGTCGAGTCGATCGCTTCGGTCCCCGCGATCGTTGACAAGGGCGTCGAGTGGTTCACCTCGATGGGCACCGAGCGCTCCAAGGGCATGGGCTTCTTCTCGCTGTCCGGCCACGTCAACAAGCCCGGCCAGTACGAGGCGCCGCTCGGCATCACGCTGCGCGAGCTGCTCGAGTACGCGGGCGGCATCCGCGATGGCCACGAGCTGAAGTTCTGGACTCCTGGCGGATCGTCGACCCCCATCTTCACCGCGGGGCACCTCGACACACCTCTCGACTACGAGAGCGTCGGTGCGGCCGGCTCGATGCTCGGCACGCGCGCCCTGCAGATCTTCGACGAGACCACGTGTGTGGTCCGCGCCGTCATGCGCTGGACCGAGTTCTACAAGCACGAGTCCTGCGGAAAGTGCACCCCGTGCCGCGAGGGCACCTACTGGCTCACGCTCATCCTCAAGCGCCTCGAGAACGGCGAGGGGACCATGGCGGACATCCAGCAGCTGCTCGACACGTGCGATTCCATTCTTGGCCGCGCCTTCTGCGCCCTCGGCGACGGTGCGACCTCGTCCATCACCTCCTCCATCAAGCTGTTCCGCGAGGAGTACGAAGCACACGTCACGGGCGCCGGCTGCCCCTTTGACCACGCAGCGTCGGCCCTGTTTCCGTATGCCACCGCCAGCACCGTGGAGGTGAGCGCGTGACCGCAACTGCCGATAAGGCCGCAGCCGCAGCTGTCGAGACCGTCAAGGCCACCATCGACGGCATCGAGGTGGAGGTTCCCAAGGGAACGCTCATCATCCGTGCCGCCGAGCAGGTGGGCATCGACATCCCGCGCTTCTGCGACCACCCCCTCCTGAAGCCTGCCGGCGCATGCCGTCAGTGCCTCGTCGACGTCGCGAGCCCCGGCCCGGACGGCAACCTGCGTGCCTTCCCCAAGCCGCAGCCGTCGTGCACCATGACCGTCACCGAGGGCATGGTCGTCAACACGCAGCACACCTCCGCCGAGGCGGATCGCGCCCAGAAGGGTGTGCTCGAACTGCTGCTCATCAACCACCCGCTCGACTGCCCGGTCTGCGACAAGGGCGGCGAGTGCCC
>CALALQ010000368.1 GCA_937925595.1 uncultured Demequina sp.
CTTCGGCCACGAGGCCGCGGAACCCGTTCAGCGCGGGCCGGGCCTCGTCCAGCGTGTGGAACACCGGCGACGCGTACTCGATCTGCGAGGCCAGGAACTCGCGGTGCGCCACGGGCGACCAGGTCGGATCTTCCGACAGGCGGGCGAAGAAGCCTTCGGCGACGTCGGCCGGCCTGAGTGTCGCACGGTCGAGGAAGATGAACTCCTCCTCGACACCGAACGTCGCCTGCATCGGATCCCCTTTGCGCCCCCGGCCCGGCGTCTGCCGACCTCCACTTGAGCCTGAGCGGCGGCGCGTGGAGTGTCAAGCCCCCTGCATGTCGGGGCGCGCACCCTGTAGCCGGCTCGCGCGGCCCAATGCGGGGGATGTCGGTGGGGCCGCGTACCGTGATCGCCATGGCCGAGCAGATGTCCCTGAACCGAGAGCACGTGACCTTCGCAGACTCCTCCAGCGCGCCGGGCGCCGCGCCTGCCGCGGCGAGCCACTCGGCGCTCGAAGACCCGTGCCCCCGCTGCGGTGGGGTCACGGTGCGCGTGATCGTGTACGGCCCGCTCGACTTCGAGGTCGACGCCGTCGAGGCCGATGAGCGGGTGGGCGCGTTCGACGACGCACCGATCTTCGATTGCAGCGAGTGCGGCTTCGAGTGGGGGCTCGCAGTCCGCGACCTGCTCGCGTGAGCGAGGCGCGCTGTGAGACACAACTGAAGATGAGCCAACACACAACTGATGTTGAGCCAAATCATCTTGAAGTTGGACCACCACGCAAGTTGACCCAACCGTCTTCGCGGCTCTCACACGCACCCTAGCCCGCAACCACCGCCATCCTCCGCATGTCGAAAGGGCAAGTCCTGAATGCCGCGCACCAGCCGCTCCACCCCGGCCGAACTCGCCGACCAGTGGCCCGACGTGCCGTCAACCGACCCGACCGTCGAAGCGGCCCGACGGTTCGCCGTCAACCTACGCGAAGCGATCGGTGACCGATCCATCCGGTCCGTCGCCGCGGATGCCGGGCTGAACCACGGGACGCTGCTCAAGGCGTTGAACGGGACGGCCTGGGTGGATGCGAAAACGATCGCATCACTGGAAGCCTCGCTAGCCTGCGGTCTTTGGGTCTCGCCGACGTTCCACGCCTGACCCACGCGGGGAACGATCCTCATGAAGTGGCTCCAGTCCTTCCTGTCCTCGGCTGACGAACCCATGGGCTCCATCGCCCGGTGTCGCGGCCGATGCTCAACGGCGAGCCACGGTGTCGTGTCGGCGCAGACCACTGGCTATTTAGGCCGATAGCCTTCACAGGTGCCCGATGTAGACCGCGCGTCGACCCTCGTACAGGAGACGATGGATCGGTTCGATGACCCCGGAGTTACGGTCGCGGCACTCACACGGAGATGTCAGCGTGTCGCATCGCTGCGAGGCGATGCTGTGGCGCTCGCCTGGCTGACCCTGGAGTCAACGGACATCGCGAATGAGTACGCGAATAAGTCGGGAACGACCCGGGAGTCCCTCGCGGCTCGCTTGCTCAAGGCAGTCCCCGACACTGAGGCAAACGCCAAGTGGTCTGCGGAGTACAACAGCTACATCAGGCGGCGCAGGACGCAATCCGACAAAGACGAGGCGAACCTTCGCAGTGTTCAGCAGATCGAGGAGCTGGCACAGATGCTCAGGGAGCAGGAGGCTGCAGCCCTGATCGCACCGCCACCAGGTATGCACACCTACGACCTCGGCAAGCATGTGTCAGATCAGGTCCAGAGTCGCACGCGTCTCGTCGAGTCGCGTATCGCGCTTGAGATCGTGCTCGCGCGCATCAAAGACCGACTGTGGGAGTTCCTGACCGAAACAGAGTACGAACTCACGTTCGGAGAGGCGACAGCGGAGACATTCGACCGCTTCCGGTCGTACGTCGACAAACAGCTCACGACGATTTCGCCTCCAGCTCTGGAACAGTTTCAGGCGGCGTATCGCCGGTTGAAGGACGGCGGCAACGAGGACCGGGCACACGCTCTCACATCCTGTAGGCGTGTTCTGAAGACGCTCGCGGATCAGCTCTATCCACCCAGCCCGGAACCCATCACAGGTCTGGATGGGAAGGCACGAGTACTCAATGACGCAATGTTCGTGAACCGGCTCGTGCAGTATGTTGTCGACGCGGTTGGCACGCATGAGAACGGTGCGGTCGTTCAAGCGGCGCTTGAGGATGTCGCTGCTCGCTTACGTGCCCTCAACGAGCTCGCAAGTAAGGGCGTGCACGCCAATGTGACGGCCTATGAAGTCGACACGTGCGTCATCCAGACCTACATGGTGATCGCGGATGTGCTCCGCATTCGCGAGCGTGCCGCTTTTCCGAGATCGCAAGGCGCACCGTGAGTGGAGTCCAGGCGCACTAACGCAGCATCGACGGCGTGATCTGCAACACCATCGCCGCGCTCTCCGGCGATGGTGCGCTGCTCTTGCTGAACGTGCTGTCCCAACTACGAAACTTCGTTGAAGGCGTCGCTGTGCTTCACCCGCGCTCGCCATCCTCTCCAAAATAGAAGGGAAGTCGACAACGAAGGACGTGAACCTCCCGATCACTCGTCGTGGGCTGGTCCGCGCACGATGAAGTCCCGACCCCGAGAGGACGGCGAGAACATGACGCGAGCAATGGCACCGGAACCGTACAAGGATCGGCTCCTGTCCGAGTTGCGCGCGATCGAGGAGCAATTCGTGTCGATAATCGCCGCATCAACCATCAACTACACAAACCCAAACTCGCCTGGCTCCGGAATCCTGTTCATCGGTGCGGCCGACTACGGCTGGGGCGCTAGCGATGATGAGCTCACTAGCCGACGGATGGCCCTCCTAGCGCAGCTCCGAGACTGGGCGCCGCGTTATCGCCTTCTATTTCCGCATCCGACACCACAGGTCACGAAAACGCTCGACGGGCGCATCAAACACCTGGAGTCGTGGCTGACGCGGAAGAGGGCCTCGGAGCACTCGATCCCGAAGACAACGGCCGCCGCAATCGAGGTGATGAGGACAGACGTTGAAGAGCTCGTACGCCTAGCCGCTCTACTCACGGAAGACCGCTGGGCCACACGAATCGTGCTGGACACGAACGTCCTCATCGACAATCCGGACCTCACCGCGTTTCTGAGCGTCTTAAGGAACGGCTACCTCATCCACCTTCTTCCGGTCGTTCTGCGCGAACTCGACGACCTCAAACGATCCGGCAGGACGCCCGAGCTGCGAGAAGCTGCGCAACGCGCCAATCGAAGGCTCAAGGGAGTCCGAAGCAACGGCGGTGCAGGGGAGATCAAGGTACAAGGAAGTGTGTCGTTGATGTTCGAGTATATTGAACCTCGTTCAGATGCACTGCCAGACTGGCTGGACCTCACAGTCCCAGACGATCGCTTCGTGGCATCGGCGTTGCTGATCCAATCGCGCCACCCCGGGTCGGCTGTCTACGCGGCCACCTCCGACATCAACCTTCAGACCAAGCTCGCCGCTGTATCGCTACCGTTCGTCGACCCCGACACGCAAACGTGACCCGTAGCAGGCCGGACGGTCTTCGGGTGCAGTGGCGGGCGACGCTC
>CALALQ010000369.1 GCA_937925595.1 uncultured Demequina sp.
AGCGACTTCAAGCAGCGATTCGGGAGTACTGTGCCTGGGATGGACTTGGGCGCTACGGCCTTGCGCTCCAGGCGGCACAGCGTGGTCTTGCCGAAGGCGAGGGGTCTCCTTCGGCACGAATGGTGCTTCAGAGCAATCTCGCAAACTGTTACTACTCACTTGGACAAGCGCTCGAAGGCGAGGGTCTGGCGACCACGCTGCTCGCCTCACTTGACTCATCAAACACGCCGCTGTCCACCGACGATCAGGCGACGCGGGCATTTGCCCGGTACGTCCGCGGGTCGTGTCGACGCTTGCGTGCAATCCAGGAGACGGCAAGTCGAGCGATTCTCGCGACATCCGCACTCTCTGACTTGGACCGTGCAGCCGCGGAGTGGGAGTCGTTTGCGAAGTCGGTTGGTCAGGAACCGCTCACGGGCGTATCTCACACGTGCCGGGGCGGATCTTTGGTGGCCGCTGTTCTGTTGGGCAAAGAGGATCCCCTGCGAGCCATCGACACAATCGCGCACGAGCTGGAGTCTGTAACTGACGTCGCCCCCGTCACCCGAGGCGACTGGCTCGAAAGTTATGGCTGGTGGGCGATTTTCGGATGCGAGATTGCTGCAAGCGATGTGGTAGCGTCTCATGGCGAACGCTGTGAGCGTGCCTTGGCGGTCTTCACCAACAAGGCATACGAGATCGCTGAACGCCTGGATCACTGGGCACTTCGCGAGCGTGCTTTCCGCTACGAGTTTGCGCTCCAGAAGCGCCGCACAGGTCTGGCAGGGGCCTCTGCAGACACACTCGTCCTGGATCGCGAAGACATCCGCGTGCTGTCCGGTACCATGGGACGGTTTCCAGGATTCCGCGACCTGGGCTGGACACTCCTTCGTCCAACTGGTGGCTCGAGCCGCGAGGTGCACTGAGATGTCGCGACAGACTCTGGTTGTGGCCGCCCTACTCAGCGCGGGCGTTGTCGGCGCCGAGGCCCTCCCGGGCGGATCAACTGCTTCAATTTGGACCGCGCCACCCATCGGAACATTGCCCGACTGGTGGGCGCACGGTAATCCGGGAGCGCCTCCGCCTTCAGCGGCGCCAGGATACCCTCGCGAGTTCTGGATCCTGCTTGAGGGCTACCAGGAGTTCGGTCGGCATGCTGATCTCCTCTTCGAGCAGTGGCTCGCGATCAATGGCGTCACAGGCTTCGACATGATCAAGTTCTCGGCGTTCTATCGACGGTGGACAGCCCTACAGGGCTGAGCGAACCGAAGGCCAGCCCGATCCTACCGGGGCGCACGAACGGATCCGGGTGTGGAACAAAAGCGCACCACGTTTCCGAGAACGCTCACGACTCTTCACAATGCGGCGATGAGCAGGACTCCATCAGCACCAGCAAGATCGCACTGCTTCGTCCACAAGACGGTTCTCGCGATTGTCGTTGCAGCGGGAATCGCATCGGGTTCCGTGGTCTTGGCTCACGGCGATCCGGGCGCTCCACCACCCCCGGTGGTTGTGTCCAACCAGGTCGACATTCAGAGGCTTGCACGCTCGTACCTTGTGATCGGACAGCACCTCGGCTTCGAGTTCCCGCAGTGGGTGAGGCTGCATGACGTTCGCGACTGAGCGACTCCGCGCCGGTCATGAGATCTGATATGGAAGCGCGGCGTAATCGTGGTGTTGTTCAGCAGACCTCAACGCGAGCAGTGAGGTCCGGCTCCAGTTTGCCCAACTGAGCTGAAGGCGAGCTTAACGTCAGATATCCCGCATCGACGGCGCTTGTGCGGGGCGGTTGCGACGCGCCAACCTATTTCATGGCATCTGCACCTGGAAGACGTTCCTCCCGGACAGCCGGGGCAGTTACACATGGGGATGGAGGACCACCATCGCCCAATCAGTTCCGCGCTCACCGGCGCTCACTACCGGTCACCCGTCCCCCCCTCCCCGTTCAGCACCGGCAGGCGTGCCGTGAACACGCAGCCGACCTCCGGGTGGTTCTCCGCCGAGACGGAGCCGCCGTGCAGTTCCGCGATGCCTTGGGCGATTGCGAGCCCGAGCCCGTGGCCGCGGCCTCGTCGCTGCTCCTCCTGGGCCTGGGAGAACCGGTCGAAGATGGTCGCCAGGCGCTCGGGGGGAATGCCCGGGCCGAAATCTCGGACGGCGATCGACACCATTGAATCCGACCGGAAGAGGTTCACCTCGACGGTGTTGCCCGCCGGACTGAATCGCACCGCGTTGAGGACCAGGTTGTCGAGCATCGTCCGCAGGAGGATCGGGTCGCCGTTCACCTGGGTGTCGACCGTCTCCTCCGAAGCGAGAAGTCTCGGCTGGAGCCGGACGTAGTGCTGGCTCGCGAACGCGCGGCAGTGATCGA
>CALALQ010000370.1 GCA_937925595.1 uncultured Demequina sp.
TTACACGACAGTCCGTGAGCGGGTTGCCGGATGCATGCGTTCGAGTTCTCCTCTGTCGACTGGCTACTACTCGCCGCGCCCGATGACCCGGTACTGCTGAGCGCCGTGGCGGTCGCGTACGGCGACGCCGAGATTGCGGAGTTCGTCTCGGGCGTCCTCGGCGGCGCCGGGACGCTTGTCGGCCAGCGCACGTTGCCGGGCTCGCAGGAGGTCGTGCGTGCGGGCATCCAGCAGCCCGCTGCCGTCGACCCAGGTGGCGAAGGCGTGGTCGTGGGGGTCTCGTGTTCCTTGCCAGGGGTAGTCGAAGCGTTCGAAGGCGTCGCGCAGCCTGTCGACGAGCACCTTGTCGGTATTGACGCGCAGCAGCTCGTTCGTGGCGCTGTCGGTGACGATAAGGTCGCGACCGTCGGTGAACACACCGCCGATGCGTTCACGAGCGACGTAGCGGTTGCTCCCGGCACGGTGCACCGTCACTCCCTCGGGAGTGGTTGTGATGGTGCCGTTCTCCTTCTGCCACTCTTTGGCGAACCAGAACCCGACACCGAGCCCAGCCAGAGTGAGTACCGGGATCGCCCAGACCAGGGGCAGGCCCGCAGCCAAGCGCAGCGGACCGGGTGCGTCACCGGCGAGCCCGAGCAGCCAGGTCACGAGCGGTCCGATGACGAAGGCGGCGCCGAAGCCGAGCAGTGCGCCTGCCGCGTGCATGCCGACGATCCATCGCCGTGGGATCGATACGTTGACGGTGTTCTCAGCCATTAGGTTCCTCCTGGCGGCCTTGCGGAGGGTTGAGGTAACCCAGCACGGTGCGGTGCAACTCGATATGTGGGGAGTGCCCTGGACGGGCGTTGAGATAGGTCGCATCGACGATGGCCTGCAACCAGGCCGCCGTCTCGGTGGCGTCCAGGTCCGGGTCGATGGCTCCCTCGGTGATCCCGCGAGAGATCAGCGCGGCCAGGCCCTCACGTAGGACGTTTGCGGTGCGCCCCACCACGGCGAGCAGCTCGGGGTCATCGCCAGCGCGGCGTAGCAGCTCGATCAGCATGCCCGAGGCCGACGGGTCGGCGGCGTCTCGGGCCAGGGCGTCGAGTACGTCCAAGATCGCCGTCACCGGGTCGGGCGCTTCGACATGACGGGCGATCAACGCCTCGGCGGCAGGCAGGTCACGCTCGAACACCGCCCGGAACAAGGAAGCCTTGTCCTCGAAGTAGTAGAAGACACTGGCCGGACTCGTGCCGACCGCTTTGGCGACCTCCGCGACGCTCGTGCGGTCATAGCCCTGAGCGGCGAACAGACGGCCAGCCTCCACGGCGATCTGCTCCCGCTTCTGCGCGATCCGCTCCGGATCAGCTCGTCTCGGCACCATTCTCCAATCATTACCTGATCAGTCAGTCAAAGAATACGATGGGGGCATGACTCAGGACAACCCACCTGCCGGCTGTGGGGTCCACGTCAAGCAACGCGGTGCCGGCGTAACGCCGCGCTCGCCGCCACGGCGGGCCGGTACGTCACATGCCCACCGCGGACTCAGGGAGTCTGGTCAGGGGTCAGCGGGATCCAGGAGG
>CALALQ010000371.1 GCA_937925595.1 uncultured Demequina sp.
TGCCGCTCGTGGTGTTCCAGCTCGTCATGTGCTTCGCGCCGCAGCTGTACTTCTACGCGATCGCGTTCGCAACACGAACGGGGCCGGGAACATATGACGCATCGGCGTGGACTCTCGACAACTTCGCGGCCCTCTTCGTCAACCCGCTCTACCAGGGCACCATTCAGACCACCTTGGGATTTGCGCTCTGCGTCGTGGTCGTGGTTCTGGCGCTCGGGTTTCCGCTGGCGTATGTCATCTCGCGTCATCCACGGTTGCGTGGGCCGCTCTTGAGCATCATCATCATCACGTCGTTCACGAGCGTGATCGTCCGCGTGCTCGGCTGGAAGATCCTGCTCGGTGACGCGGGGCCGATCAATTCCGCACTGCTCGCCATGGGCATCATCCATGAGCCGCTGAAGCTGGTGAACAACTTCTTCGGAGCTGTCGTCGGCACGGTCAATGCAGTGCTCCCACTCGCGGTACTGCTGCTGATCCCCGTCGTCGATCAGGTCGCGAAAAGCGTCGAGGATGCTGCGGCCGGACTCGGCGCAAGTCGTGCTCGCACCATGCTCCGCGTGGTGTTGCCGCTATCGCGTTCCGGGTTGCTCGGTTCGGCGTTCGTGACCTTCGCATACGCGATGGGGAGCTTCACGACCCCCGCACTGCTCGGCGGGAATGCAGCAATCCTCCCTGTGATGATCGCGCAGCAAGTCCGCACGAGCGTCAACTACCCGATGGCCGCAACGCTCGCGGTGACCCTCATGGCGATCGTCGTCGCCGTGCTGCTCATCGCTACTCGGTTTGATCGACGAAAAGTGACCACATGACCACGCCCAGGGAATCCGTGATGAAACAGCTGATGGCTCGAGCCTCCCGAGTTTCGCTGGTGGGGATCGTCATGGGTGCCGTTGCCGGGCTGGCCCTCCTCGTCCTCGTGGGTCCGACGATCGTCGCGATCGTCGCGGCCTTTGGAAAGGACCGGTATTCCGCGTTCCCCCCCTCGGGTTGGACGCTGGAGTGGTTCACGACGATCGACCCGTCCTATCTCGATGCTGCGGGTACGAGTCTGACGCTGGCGGCCATCACTACTGTGGGCAGCATTGTGCTCGGCGTGCCCGCCGGGCTCGCGCTTGCGCGCTGGCGAGGTCGAGGGCAGGCCGCGATGAGCACGCTCGTGCGAAGCCCGATGCAGATTCCCTA
The DNA here is from genome assembly GCA_937925595.1 of uncultured Demequina sp. The sequence goes on from CALALQ010000371.1 coordinate 1,183, forward strand.
TGTGGTGTTCGGCGTCGCATCGCTGCAGTTCTTCCTGCTCTTCGGCCGTCTGACCGGAGTGCAGGTGCTCGGAACACTATGGGGGCTGGTGCTCGCGCATATCGTCATCGCCACGCCGTACATGATCGGCGCGATTGTGCCGACCGCAATGGGGCTCAAGGAGAACGTCGAACTCGCTGCGTACGGCTTGGGAGCGGGGCGCATCCGAACCTTCTTCACCGTCACCATTCCGGGTCTTAAGGACGCGATTGTCGCAGGCGCGCTGTTCTCGTTCCTGATTTCGTTCGATGATGTGCCGGTATCGCTCTTTCTCATCGGCGCAGGCACGCAGACGCTCCCGGTGAAGCTGTACTTCGATACGCAGTTCTCGCTCTCGCCGACGTTGTACGCCGTTGCGGCCGTCATCACCGTCCTGACGACGCTTGCTGTCGTCCTCCTGATGCGCATTGTCGGCATAAAACGCCTTGCCGGAACCTGAAACGGAGCCATATGAACGACACTCAAAGCGGGTCGCGGTCGCGGCTGCGCCTCGAACACGTCACCAAACGATTTCACGACACCTCGGTGGTGCGAGACATCTCCCTCGAAGTGCGCGCCGGGGAATTCCTCACCCTGCTCGGGCCCTCCGGCTGTGGAAAGACCACGCTTATCCGGATGATTGCTGGGTACATCGATCCGAGCGGCGGCCGGATCGTTCAGGAGGATCGAGACGTGACGCACCTTCCGCCGCAGAGGCGGAACATGGGCATGGTCTTCCAGGATTATGCGTTGTTCGATCACCTGACGGTGCGTGACAACGTCGCGTTCGGTCCACGCGTCCGCGGGGCCAAGAAGGCGGAGAGCCGGGCGAAGGCTGGCGAAATGCTGGAACTCGTCGGCCTCCGCGCATCGGCCGGCAAATACCCCGCCCAGTTGTCTGGAGGCATGAGGCAGCGAGTCGCATTGGCGCGTGCGCTGGCCATCCAGCCTGACGTCCTCCTGCTCGACGAGCCATTCTCGGCACTGGATGCCAAGCTCCGGGTCTCGCTCCGTGACGAGGTACGGCGCGTGCAGAAGGCGACCGGCGTAACGACGATCCTCGTCACGCATGACCAAGAGGAGGCGTTCAGTGTCTCGGATCGCGTCGTCGTCATGCGAGAGGGAACGATCGAACAGGTCGGCGGCCCACGCGATCTGTACTCCCGTCCGCGTACGCCGTTCGTCTTGGAGTTCGTGGGGCGCTCCTCGCGGGTGAAGGGACGGGTAGAGGCGTGCGGAGAAGGAAAGGCTCGGCTCGCGATCGGGACTGCGAAAGTGACCGCGACCGGCGATGAAGTGCTTTCGCAGGGAGAAGACGTCACGGTCGCCATCAGGCCGGAATCCGTTCAGCTTTTCGCCGTGGATGCCGCATCATCCCACGAGAACTCGTACCGGGGTGTGGTCCGGCGTACGGAGTTCGTTGGGTCGCATGAGCTTGCAGATGTCGAGGTTCCATCGCTTGGGATGGAGATCTGTGTCGAATCCTCGTCGGCCGATCGCGGCACGCGTTGGCGGGTCGACGACGCCGTCTCGGTGCGATTTTCGGCGGACGATGTCATTCTCATTCGTCTGTCGGAGGCGGGCGCCGCAGTGCTGGAAAAGGAATACTGAATGTCAGACGTACAAGGAGCGGCCGAAATGGTTCCGGGCACAGACTTCCGCCGCCAGCTCCTCGGAGATGCGGCGGTCGAGCGGCATCTCAGCGGCCCCGCGCACGCGTCCGCACCCGAGCTGACTCGGTACATCGACGACAACCTCTTCGGCGAGGTCTGGCAGCAGCCGGGACTATCGAGCCGTGAGCGGGCGCTGGTGACTGTGTCGGCCTTCGCTGCCCTTGGCTTGACCGCGCAGCTTCGCACCTACGTAGGCGCCGCGCAGCGCCTCGGAGTCGAGCGGGATGCTCTGATTCAGACGATCGTGCAATTGGCGTTCTACATCGGTTTCCCCGCGGCTGGCAACGCGCTCGGCATCGTGGTAGAGGCGACGCAGCCGCGGAGCGACGAGAGTTCTGAAGGAAAGGAACCGAGCAACACATGAGAAGACTCACGCATTGGGTCGATGGGGCGCAGGTGGAGAACACGACCGATTCGTGGATCGACTCTGTCAACCCGGCGACCGGAACCGTCTGCGCGGCGGTGCCGGTCGCGGACCGTGAACTGGTCGACGGCGCAGTGGCGACCGCTCACCGCGCTCATCTCGAATGGCGGCGGGTCAGCCCGTTCGAGCGCGCGCGAATCCTGCGGGAGATTGCGGCCGAGATCCGACGTCAGGGCGATCTGCTCGAGGAGCTTGAGCGTGAAGAGACAGGGAAGCCGCCGTCGGAGGGCGCGGCAGAGCTGGCGACGACGGCGGACTACTTCGATTTCTACGCGGGACTTGTTCACGCGCCGGTCGGTGAGGTGCTCGATTCGGGCCCGCACATGCGGTCGTTCACGCGTCGCGAGCCATTCGGCGTGATCGGCATCATCACTCCTTGGAATGGGCCGCTGACGCAGGCCGCGCGTGCGGCGGCCCCGGCGCTCGCCGTCGGGAATGGTGTGGTCGTCAAACCCTCGGAGGCGACGTCGTCAGCGACGGTCGAACTCGCGCGGATCGCGAGCGAAGCAGGGCTGCCAGCTGGTCTGTTCAACGTTGTGCTCGGGGACGGACGCGCAACCGGAACGGCCCTCGTGTCAAGTCCGCTCGTGCGGAAGGTCTCGTTCACCGGGTCCGTGCGTGCGGGACGTGAGGTCGCACAGCTTGCGGGCGAGCGTGTGATTCCGCTTACTCTTGAACTTGGTGGGAAGTCGGCGAACCTTATCTTCGCGGACGCAGACCTCGAGGCGGCGATCGCCGGTTCGCTTCGTGCGTTCACCTGGAATGCCGGCCAGGTGTGCTCCGCGGGCACCAGGCTCTTGGTGCAGCGGAGCGTCCTCACCCAGGTGCTTGAAGGGCTGAAGCGGCTGAGCGCAGGGATCGTGCCTGGCGAGTCGATGGGGCCAATGATCACCCGCGGCCAGTACGAAAAGGTGCTGGAGGCGTTCGAGACCGCTCAGCACGAGGGCGTCACGGTGGTGACGGGCGGCAAAGCGGTCGCAGATCGTAAGGGGTATTTCGTGCCCCCCACCGTCTTCTGTGATATCACACTCGACTCGAAACTTGTTCGCGAAGAGATCTTCGGGCCCGTCGTCGTCGTGATTCCATTCGATGACGAGGCGGAGGCCGTCGCGATCGCGAACGACTCTGATTACGGCCTTGCCGCCGGACTCTGGACGCGCGACGTGACGCGGGCACTGCGAGTATCCGAGCAACTTGATGCTGGGCAGGTCTACGTCAATCGGTGGGCAGCTGGCGTGACTGAACCATTTGGCGGCCACAAACTCAGCGGCTATGGCCGCGAGAAGGGCTTCCAGGCGCTCCACGAATACACGCACATCAAGACGGTCTCCTTTGCCTTTTCCGAGGATTCCGAATGAGCGCGGACGCGAGCATCAACCAGGCCGAGGAGTATGGCGCCGCTGAGCGATTCAGGTCCGCCTTGACCGCCGCGTGGGATGCCGCATGGAATCACGGCAAAGTCGAAGCACTCGATGCCATCCACACGGACGCGTTCCGCCGCGCGCATGCGCTCCGGACCGCGGTCTACACCCGTGACGACATGAAGGACATAATCCTCGGAGCCCGGGCGGCCTTCGAGGACCTGACGTCGCAGATCGACATGTTCGTCATCGAGGGCAACACTGCGGCGATCCTGTGGCACGGCAGCGGAACGCACACCGGAACCTTCATGGGGGTGCCTGCGACGGGACACGATCTGCGCTTCTTCGGCTCAGCATTCATCATTTTCGATGCCGACGGCCGGATCATCGAGGAGGTTTCGACCTGGAGTCCGAACGAGCTCCTCACCGCTGTGGGCGTACTGTCATTCAATTCCGCCGAGAGGAACCTCCCATGACCGGGTTCGAGCCCACCGATCTGCGGACCCTGCATGGCAAGTTCGTCACGGGTGTCACGGTGGTGACGACCACGGATGACGTCACGCCCTACGGGCTAACCCTTAATGCCTTCTCGAGCCTCACGTTGGATCCCCCGCTCATCATGGTGTCGATTCAGACGAGCTCGGCGACGTACAAGCCGATGTTCTCCGCGAAACACTTTGCGGTGAACATCCTCGCGGCGGATCAGGAGCAGGTCGCGCGGACCTTCGCATCCAAGCGGGACGACAAGTTCTCGGATGCCGAGTGGGCTCCGGGCCTGCACGGCAGTCCGATCCTGGACGGCGCCACGGCATGGCTCGAGGCGGAAACCACGGAGCGGGTGCGGGTCGGGACCCACACGCTTTTCGTCGGCCGGGTATGCGAGCTTGCCTTCACGCCGCGGCCGCCGCTCGTGTATGCGGGGGGCGCGTTCTTCGACGGGGCACTGCTTGGCTGAATTCTCTGCTCGAGTGCTGATCACTAAGGGAAAGGACATCGTGGAGGTTCACGTCAGATCTGACGGAGTCAGCCTGCAAGAGGCGGATGTCTGACGGAGTCAGCCTGCAAGAGGCGGATGAGTTCCGGGCATTCGACGCCGTCGTGCACGTCGTGCACTCGGCTGCTGAGATCGACCGAACGTTGCGCGAAGCAGGGCGGGAAGAGCTGTGACTGACGGGCAGGTGGCGATTTACCGCGCGTTCGTCCATCCAAGCCCTGGTCGCTTGGCTCGCGGCCCCCGCAATGGAGCCGATGACGGGAATCGAACCCGCGCTGTCTGCTTGGGTAGCAGACGTTCCTCCGTAGCCTGGCTCGCGTCACCGAATAGCGCTTCTAGGAGCGCGAGCTTGATGCAGGAATCTCGCTGGAGGAACTCAAGGCCGCCGGGTGACGGCATGAGTTGAGCCCGTGTGAACGAAGCACGCGCAAGCTCAAGTGAACCGGCGAGCAAAGCGGTGTTGCCTGCTTGAACGGACGCGAACAGATTCCACCCTCGGGTGGAGTCAACCAGCGAGTTCTCGCGGTGGAGTCTGCGTTGGGTTCGTTTCAACGCGGTCATGGCGGCAGCGAGCTCACCTCGCAGGCGTAGTTTGAGTACCTCGATTGCGCCGAGTAGGGGCTCCGTATCGGTCGCGGGTCTGTACGCAGCGGCCCGCGAATCGTCGCCAAGCAGACGATCTCGACCCTCAGCTTGCTTTCCGCCGAGAAGTTCGAACAGGTAGTCGGTGACCACATGTCGCGCCCGGAGCCAGCCCGGGATCGTCTCGATCACTTGCCGAAGCTCGGTTGGCGGCATGCCATACCAAACCTCGATGAACTGGTTTTCTACCAGCTGCGCCGCCGCGCCGTAGTGGCCCACCGCGATGAGTTGATGAAGACGTTCACGTACTGACTTCGATGTAGCCGACAACGCCCCAGGGCTCGAGGTTGATGTGCTCGCTGCTGTGTCGGTCAAGCGTGCGCCTCTCCAGTTCCTCCATGAAGCATCCGACCTGCTCCGGCGCGCCGTATGGCTGGTGCCGCCGAGGTCTATCTCACAGCGGTAGCGCGTGAGAGCAGACGAGGCCGAGTGTGGACGGCCCCCGCCGGATTCCCAGCTCCTGACGGGGGCCTGGCACCTCCGCGATCGCCTGCCCAGTTCGGGTCTGCACAGGAGCCGCTCGAAGGGGCACCGTCGCCCGACCCGGAAACCGGGAGGTTCAGCGGAAGCGATCCTAAATCGTTCCTGACCCTCCGGATCCTAACTGAGGCTGAGTCTGGTGATCAACGTGATCTGCGCGAATTCACCCGGATCAGCGGCGCGACAGGCGCCCATCGGCACGATTGTGTCTGGCGCAGGCGGTCGCGTTCAACCGGCAATTCATCCCCCAGGGCCGGAACTTCGCTTTGCTTGGGAGGGCCCGAACATTGCGATCTAGGTCGGTCTATCGAAAATATTCGGTGCACCGAAAAGCTGGGAACTTTTCGCTATGCTCACACTCGCGACGCCATACAAAGCGTCTGCGTCCGATTACAGAGTGGAGCCTGCATGCGCACACGTTTAAGAGCGACGTCCGGCCTGGGGATTGCAGTATCCGTCGCGACCCTGATCGCGAGTTGCTCGGCCACGCCGGACGAGGGGGATACGGAGGCGCTCACCGTGTACGCCACGACCGGGTACCTCGCAGACGCTGTGGCGAATATCGCTCCGGACGCGGACGTGACCACGATGGTGGGCCCAGGCGGCGACCCTCACACCTATCAGCCCTCCACCAAGGACATCGAGACGATCCAGAATGCCGACGTGGTGCTGTGGAACGGCTTGCACCTGGAGGCGCAGATGATCGATCAGCTCGAAAGCCTCGGCGATCGGCAGCTCGCAGTCGGTGATTCACTCCCTGAGGATCTGCTGCTGGATTGGCCCGAGAGCGACG
>CALALQ010000372.1 GCA_937925595.1 uncultured Demequina sp.
TCGTGAACGGGGACAGCCGGCCCCGCTGACTACGGGAGCTTGGTTTCCTGGTCGGGGCAGAGGTACTTCACCGCGAGCCGTAGGACCTCGATCTGAGCTTCCGCGAGCTCTCCGTCGCTTCCGAGTCGGGTCTCCTTGATCCGCTCGGCGACTTCGTCTCGGGTCTGCTTCTCCAGCCCTTCGCATAGGTCCCGGCCTGCGCGGAGCATGGTCTCCCCGGTTTCCTTGTCCGCTGCTACCAGCGGGATCTTGCCGACCTCTTCCATGTACGCCACCTCAGGGTCGACGGCGGGGGCGGTGGAGCAGCCGGTGAGTGCGAGCAAGCAGACGCCGATGGCGGCGAGGGCTTCGGGTGTCCTCATGACGCAACCATATCGGGGGTCTGCGACGTCGGTGGCGAAACCCTACGCTGCGGCGACGCGCTGGACCCATTCGGCGGGCCCGTGGTTGGTGAGCCCGGTGACGTTGGGGATCCAGACGTTGTCGGCGACGATGGCGTACTCGTGGGCGACGCGGGCACGGTTGGCGGTGTTGCGGATGGCGTAGGACAGGATGCGCCGGTCCGGGTAGAGGTCCAGGACTTCGGGGGCGTCGTCGTAGGTCAGCAGCCACCGGGCACCGGTTTCGTTGAGTGCGTCGGCGAGCCGCTGGTGCAGGTCGCCGTCGAAGGACTTGGAGTAGAGGCGTCCGCCTTCGCGGATGTAGGGCGGGTCGGCGAAGACGAACACCTCGTCGGCGATGCCGGAGAAGTCGAGGTCTTCGATGTAGGAGATGCCGTCGCCCTCCATGGTCTTCAGGCGTGAGCGGAACGTCCCGATGTGGCGGATCCGGTCGGCGAGCGCGGCGCTGTTGAACCGGGCGGTCACGTCCGGCATGGCCCCGGAGGTGTGGGAGACGATGCCGGAGCGGGAGCACCGGTTCACGATGAACGCGGCGTACCCGAGCTCGAACCGGTCGGCGCCTGCGGGGTCGGCGATGAGGTCGCGGGACGCTTCGTACAGGTCACGGGTCGGTGTCGTCTGCTCGACCAGGCGTGCGAACGCTTCGTTGTCGGAGGTGACGTTCTGCCAGAAGCTGGCGATCGCCGGGTTGAAGTCGACGAGCCATGCCTCCTCGACGGTGTCGGTGTCCAGCATCGCGAGCGCAGCCCCGGCCCCGCCGGCGAACGGTTCGAGCCAGATTTCGATGTCCATGAGCCCGTACTGCCCGGCGTACGTGTCGGCAAGGAACGACGCCATGGACGCTTTCCCTCCGGGATAGCGCAGCGGGCTGAGGTAGCGGCGGCTGGTCTTGATCATGCCTTCTTCGCGGCGGGTTTCTTGCTCGCCGTCTTCTTCTTGCCTGCCGACTTCGCGGCAGGCTTCGTGGCCTTCTTCGCGGCGGCGAGGTGCTTGTTGTACTCGTTGCGGACAGCAACCTGCGACGGCCCGGTGGTCTGCCACTTCTTGCACAGGCAGGTGCCCGTGGTGACAGCGTCGACACCGCGACGGCCGTTCCAGGTGGTGGCGAGCTTGTGGCCTTGCTTGCGAGTTGCCATGAGAGTCTTTCGGTCGGGAGCCAGGGAACACCCGCAACTGCGGGCATCTGTCATGTGCGCGGCTACGCCACGGGTCGGCGGAACACGTACAGGTCACCGTCGATGTCCCCCGCCCCATAGCCCATGTAGTGCCCAACCCTCTGAACGCCGGCGAGGCGCTCGTAGGGGACGTGGAACGGGCGCAGGCCGATAGCGCGGGAACCGGCAACCTGCTTGAGCGGGAGCAGCAGGATGCTGTCGCCGTGCTCGTCGCGCTCGCCGCCAGTGTCGCGAAGGTTCACAGGCTTGCCGTTCTTGTCGGTGACAGCGAGAACCTGCATGTCGCCGAACCGGTCCACCTCGATGGAGATGTACTCAGCGTCGGAGCCCTCGAACAGCGCGGCGATCGCGGCACGACGCAGAGCGGTGAGCATGTCGTCGAACAGAATGCCGGGGGCAGTGATGGTGGTCATGTTGACGTCTCGATTCAGTCCGTAACGGCCTGCTGGGCGCGGGCGTACTCGCCCGGTCGCCAGACGGTGTCCTTGATGATGGAGTACAGGGCGCCGGAGTCGGTGAACTGGTACGCGTCGCTGGCGTCGTCGGGGTCGGCGAACACGTCCACCACATCGCCGATGTCGTTCTGGACGATGAACACCTCCTGCGGGCCGGCAGGCACATGCTCGATGCCTGCGACAGCGCGGGCGCGGGCGAGGTCGTCGTCGGTCTGGGCGGTGCCGCCGGAGTTCAGCAGGTCGAACAGGCGCGCTTCCTCCTCGATGGAGTCCACGTGCGCTTCCAGGCCGGGCAGGGACCACATCATCGCGCGGCGGCGGCCGACGTCGGACAGGCCCGAGTAGGTCACCTCACCGTCGGCGGGGACGTCCAGCTCGTCGTCCTCGAACCACCAGGCCGGGACGCTGAACTCGTCGTCGAAGAACGCACGGACCGCCTCGACACGCTGCTTGCCGTCGATGACGGCGGCGTAGAACTTGCCCCCGCCGCCGATGAAGCTCTTGCGGACGTTGTAGACGACCGACCCGACGGGGATACGACGGATGAGCGACTCGATGAGCCGCTGCCGCTGCCCCAGGGTCCAGACGCTTCCCCGCTGGTACGGCGGGTTCAGGTCGAACATCTCCCGCTGCGAGTCGAGAGTCCAGTGTGTCGCGGCGAGCGCGAGCGGCTGAAGCTGCAGGCGGGACAGGGGTGCGGGGCGAGTCATGGCGGGTGGTCTCCTTGTCGTGATGTCCGCGCGGTGCGGCGTCACGACCTACATGCGCAGTGACTCTCGATTTCGCAGGTCACCGGACGCCCCGTCGTCCTCTTCGCGCGCATAGAGCATTTGTGACCCTCTTCCGCTATCTGCATGTCCTCGCTGAGGCCCCTGACTTCACGTTCTTCGCGCCGGGCGTCCCGGCTCCTCAGGGGTCGAAGAAGCATGTCGGCGGTGGCCGGCTCGTGGAGGTGTCCAAGAAGATCAAGCCGTGGCGGTCCGACATTGAGAAGGCCCTCCGCACCCAGAAGCCTGCCGGGATGATCCCGATGGATGGGCCGCTGTTCTGCGCGGTCGAGTTCTGGGTGCCCCGCCCTGCCGGTCACCCGAAGACGAAGATCACGTTCCCCATCGGCCCTCCCGACGTGGACAAGCTGGGCCGTGGGGCGCTTGACCCGCTGACTCAGAACGGGATCATTCACGACGACTCCCGCATCACGGACCTGTACGTGTGCAAGCGGTTCGTCCCGAACGACCCGCGTCACGCGTACGCGGACGACAAGCACCTGACGGGCGCGTTGTTCCAGCTGTGGTTCCTGCACGAGAAGACCCCGTACATCGAGGCGCCCGAGGAGGGCTGAGCCCGTTCAGCCCAGCGCGTCGCCGCCTGCCTTCTCGTAGTATCTGAGTTCGTCGGTGGTGGCGGAGTAGACGACGCGGCCCTTGTACACGAGGACGTAGTCGCCGGCGGTCACGCGCCCGTCCCACATCGCTGTCGGCAACGGCCATTCGGCCTGCCCGTCGGCACGCTCGAGGTGGATGAGGTCTCGGCCGCCGTCGTGGGTGACAGCCTGCGCCCGGTACGGGATGAGACGGAACCTGCCCATCGTCGTGTAGAAGACGTCGCCGATGTGCGCGTACAGGCGGTTCCGTGCGGCGCGACGGGCGACCAGCCAGCAGATGACCATGAACGAGTATGCGGCCGCGGGCGCCCACGCGTACTCGTGGAACACTGCGGTGGGATCCGCGTACTCGGTGAGCGCTGCCGCAGACCCTGCCAGCCCGATGATGGCCGCCCACACCGACCGTCGCATGGCGATGACGGAGGCGACGACCGCTACGACCAGAGGGACCACTCCCCCGGTGAGGTACGCTGCGGCGAGGAACACGACGAGCGGGATGATGGCGGTGAGGGACGCCCACCACGCGCCGGGGCTGTCGAACGTCTCGTACGTCGGCTCAGGAACCGACTCCCACCGCTGCTGCGCGGCCCGCTGCGCCTGTTCGCGGGCGTAGGCAGGCTCCGTGTAGGGGGCGCGCTCCTGAGGCTGCTGGCGGGGCGTCTGCGGCTGCTCCTGCACCCTGGGGGCGTGCTCGCGCAGCCACTCGGCACGCCGGGTCGGGTTCATCAGCAGCGCGTACGCGTCGTTGACCTTGCTGGCCAGCGCAGCGTCACCGCCGGCGTCAGGGTGAACCTCACGGATGCGGGCCTTGTACGCGGCCTTGATGACCGGTTCGGTGGCGTTTCGGGACACCCCGAGGATCTCGAACGGGTCGTCGGTCATAGGGGTTCACTTCCATCGGGCGGAGGGGCTCCTCCCCCTATGCGTTCCTCCACGCAGCGCGAGACGGTGGAGCTGTACGGGGATCGAGGCGGGTGACCCCCACGGCAAGGTGGGGCGTGCGAGTCAGGACTGCGGGTCGGGTGACCTCCACGCGCACGAGGCGATGGAGCGGTGCTGGGGGTCGCAGCGGGTGACCTCCACGCGCCCGAAGGCGATGGAGCGGTGCTGGGGGTCAGGACGGGTGACCTCCACGCGCCCGGAGGCGATGGAGCTGCCTGTGGGTTCTGGCGGGTGACCTCCACGGCTGGGTGGAGCGGCTAAGGGTCTCGACGGGGAACCTCCACGGCAGGGGTGGAGCTCGAAACGCCCCGGCGGGGCCGGGGCATTTCTTCGCGTCACTCCCCGGGCTTGGGGAGCGGGTCGAGCTTCGTCGGGATGGGCGAAGTCGGCAGCTCCCCGCCGTACGCGGCGATCGCTGCACGGACCTCTTCGATGGTCGTGCCGAGAGCGTTGACAAGCGGCTGCTGGCGGTCGTCGTACGCCTCCGGGAACCCGGGGGTGTCCTGGAACTCCAGCAGCGTCATGCAATGCCACATGACGGCGACGAGGTGGTTCGAGCCGGTCTCCTCATCGAAGTCCTCGCCGCTCTTCCACGCGTTGAAGTGACGCTCGAGAGCTGCGATCGACGACGAGTAGTTGAAGCCCAGGCGCCAGTTGTCGATGGCAGGACCGGGCGTGCCGTCCTTGCGCTCGATGCCCGGGTACTTCCGGGCGCCGAGGCCGTAGTGGGTGGCGAGCTTGCGGAGCTGGCGGGGCGGGATGAGGTCGAACCGCGCGTCCTTCTGCCCCTTGCTGGCACCGGACGCGGACTGGACGCGACGCTCCGAGGTGTCGATGCTCACTTCTTACCTCCCCAGGACAGGTTTGTCAGGCCACCGGACTTCTTCTCGGCCTTGCCGAGCCAGCCCAGCGACGGCTTCTCCACCGCAGGCTCCTCCGCAGCAGGCGCCTCGACGACGGGCTCGTCCTCGAAGGTCGGCTGGAACGAGAACACGTCCGGCACCTCAGGCAGGTCCGAAGCGACAGTCTCGGCCTCGGCCTCGGCCTCGATGACCGACTCGACCTCGACGGCGGCAGGCTTGCCGGCGATGAGGCTGTCGAAGTCGGCGAGGATGGGGTCGGCGACCTCTGCCGGCTCCTCGGCGAGCGCGGGCTCCGTCTCGACGGTGGTCTCGGTCTCGATGTCCACGGCGACCGCGTCGGGGGCGGCGACCGGCTCGTCGGCGAACTCTACGGCGACGGGGACGTCGGCGTACTCCACGTCAGCGGCCTCGTCGCGAGCCTCGAAGGCGGCGGCGAGCTGCTCGGCGGCGTAGTCGGCACCGTCGGTGACATCCACCGCCTCGACCTCGACCTCCGTCTCGACGACCTCGGTCTCGCCGGTGAGGATCTCGTCGGCGAGGTTCGCGGGAACCTCGAACGGGACGTCCACCTCGACACGCTTGGCGAGCTCGGCCTCAGCCTTGGCAGTGATGGCCTCGACGAGGACGTCGATGATGTTCGTCCAGTCGGCGCGGCGACGGTCCGTGATGTGACGGTTGTAGAGCCGGTCGAAGACGATGTGCTCCCAGAACGGGTCGATCTCACCCTCGACCTCGGGCTTGTCGTCGACGAGGAAGTCCGCGAAGTGGCGGGTCTTGTCGAGCGTGACGGTGACGCGCTTGTCGAGCAGACCGTCGAAGTCCACGTGGAAGCGGTGGAACTTCGCCGACGCGGAGTACAGGTTGTCCGTGCGGTGCGACGTGCACACCGACAGGTCAACGCCGGCGTTCATGATGGCGGGGATGAGCTCGAGAGCCTCCTCGTACATGGGGATGGTCGACCAGTCGAGGTTCCGCATCGAGTCCTGCAGCGCCTCCGCAGTCTCCTTGTCCAGGCCGTAGCCGACGTCGAAACGCTCGAACGGGCCGGTCACCTGGAGGTGCGGGTAGCGGCGGTTGTGGTACTCGAGGTAGGGCTCCTCGAACGGGTTGATGACCCCGTCAGCGTCGAACGCGACGGTGGGAACGCGACCGAACGCGTCCTTGAACAGGGCGACTGCATCTCGCAGTCGATGGAGGGCAAATTGGTAGTCCATGTCACCGCTATGCGCGTGGGTTCAGTTTTCGCGCGGCCGAAGGCCCCGCTCACGCGCGCGCATAGGGGAAGCACATGGCTTCCCGGACGAACCTCAACACCATCCACCCGCGCAGCAAGGGCGGGTACGACTGGGGTGCCCAGAACCGGTTCACGACCTCCGGGGACGTGACCGTGTACTTCGGTGACGTTGCCTCCGCTGTGGAGGCGTTCATCCGCGACTCCCCGATGATCGTCGGGGCGGTCGCCTGGGTGAAGTCCAAGCGACTGATCGCTGCGCTCTCAGAGCGACCTGTGGCGCTCGTCGTCAACAAGGAGTTCGCGCTGCGGGTGGACGGGTCTCACGAGCGGGCCCCGCTCATGTCCCTGCGAGGCGGCGTGCCCACAGCCGGGTTCCCCGACCCTCCCCCGGCAGATGAGCTCCTGGAACCGGTCCGGTGCGCCGGTCACGCGGTCAAGGGGAAGTTCGGCGCGCTCATGCACCACAAGTTCCTCGTCCGCCTCGACGAGCAGGCCAGGCCTGTCGTGGTGTGGACCGGGTCGTTCAACCTGACCGCTGGTGCCGAGTCGAACATCGAGAACGGCATGGTCATCGAAGACCCGGCGATCGCTGCGGCGTTCCTGGCGGAGTTCTGCCGGGTGTGGGCACTGTCCGAGCCGCTGACGTTCACCGCCGGCTCCCCGACGCCCGGGTCGAAGACCATGGCCGCGCCACGGGTGGCGACGCCTCGCAAGACGAAGCGACGCACGGCCCGGAAGAAGGCGTCCAAAGACGGGATGCCGAAGAAACCTGCCGCGAAGTCGGCGAGCAAGCCGGCTGCGAAATCAGCCGCGAAGACGGCTGCGAAGAAGCCTGCCGCGAAGAAGACCCCCGCTAAGCCCGCACGGAGGAAGACGACATGAGCCACACCGAAGACCGATTCGAGCGCCGTCAGCGACGCCTGCGCACCGCCTCCAAGTGGGCGGCGATCATCGCCATCCTCGGCCTTGCCGGGTCGTTCCTGGTGAACTACGCGACGACGTACTACGTCGGCTGAGCCTTACGCAGCGACGACGTCCTCGGACAGGTCCGCGACCCGGTTGGCGACTTCGAGGAACGCGTCGGTGCCTGCGAGGTCGCGGGCGCGGCGAGCGTGGACGGCGAGACGGTCGGCACGGTCGTTGAGGGGGTGCCCGTTGTGGCCCTTCACCCATTCGATGGTGATGGTCCGGCCCTCCCCCGCACGGGCGATGAGGCCCATGACGCGGGCGGCGCCGTTGGAGACGTGCTCCCCGGCGGGGACACCGGCGAGGGCGTCCTGGGCGAGGCTGATCGCGAACTTCGAGTCGCAGAGGATGTGGAGCGGGCGGGTGCCCTTGTGCGCGCGGATGGCGTTGAGGATTCCCTCCATCTCGGCGATAAGGATCGACGTGTAACGTCCCGCCTGAGCGTCCCAGCGGCCATATTCGTTGATCCACGCCCACGACCCGTCACCGTTGCGTGAGCGGGAACCGTCGACGGCGATGACCAGCGGGGAGGGCTTGGTCTTGGAGGCGTGCTCGTGCCACAGGGCGATGGCGATGTCGCGGGCGGCGCGGTACGCGTCGTCGGCGACCGCGTTGATGGCCACATCGAGGTAGTCGGAACCGCCGACCTCGTGGACCTGCTTGGCGATGCTCTTGGACCATGTCCGCACCAGTGCGTGACGCTGCTGCGCGTGCAGCAGAGCGAACTCGGCGAGGTTGCGGCGCAGCTCCACACCGGCCACACCAGCCCCGGACTCGATGATCTCCGAGCCGGTCGCGTCTGAGGCGATGAGCACCCAGCCGCAGGAGACACCGTCGCTGGAGGTGTCGGTGACGATGCCGACGACGGGGTACGCGCCAGTCAGCGGGGGCAGTTCGGTGGTCATGGGGTCGGTTCCTTTCGGTACGGTTGCCTACCCCCTCCATGCGCAGTGCCGGCTGGTTCGTGGGTCACGGGGACGCAGAAAGACCCGGGGCATCGCTGCATCCGGGTCTTTCCTCGCGCCCCCCCCATGCACGGAGGTGCTGGGCGGGAAACTGCCCCAGTCCCGCCCAGCGGCTCTGAGCCCCCAAGCTCAGAGCGTGAACCCGTTCATCCCCCAGAGGAACCGGTTCCATTCATCTATGCGCAGTGTCTATGTGATCCGTGGGTCACTTCCGCAGGGACGTGACGAACTCCCTCATCAGGGCCATGTTCTTGGCTGTGATCCCCAGGTCGTAGACGGGTGCGATGAGCAGCTTCGGAAGGTCCGGGAACCTCGCTTCGATCTCCTCGCGCCACATCGGCACCTCTTCGTCGTCGACCCAGATGAACGGGCGCGGGTCGGCGCCCAGGATCCGGATGAGCTCATCGACCTTCCACCGGAGGGGGATGGCGCCGAGCTCGTCATCGAACGGGCGGCCGGGGAACCGCGCCTTCTCGTACTCGAACGGCGCACCGCCGGTCTGGGTGAAGAACGCGTCCACCTGGTCGTGCTCGAGCCAGGACGTCAGCATCTTGACATCCGCCCCGAGCGCGGCGATGTCTTCACGCAGCCGCATCGACGTCTTCACCGTAGTCCGGTAGGTGACGTGTGTGGTCTTCGGCTTGCGGGAGGCGACCCACGCCGGCATCTCCTCCCGCCGCTCCCTCGGCCGAAGGCGCGGGTGGACCTGGTCGATGGGGATGCGGGTGACGATCGTGTGCGTCCGCTCGAACCCGTACTTCGCCTGAGGCCCGTGGAGGACGCCGTCCACGTCAAGGAACGCGTGCACTCTCACACCTCGACGAACGCTTCCCGGCCTGCGGCGAGCGCAGCGCGGGCTTTGCGCATCAGGCGGCCGGCGGTGGTCCGGTCGTCGGGGTACGCGCGGACGTGGCGGGGAAGGAACACGTCTCGGAAAGCGTCGTCGGTGGTGGAAATGTACCCGCCGCGGCAGGTGATGATGGCGGTCTGGTCGCCGCGGGTGACGGTGACCTTCTCCACGGTCGCGCCGTGCGCGTCGAGGATGACTGCCGCCTGCCCCTGCCGGCCTCTCCGGATGAGGGTGGTGACGATGGTCACGAGCTGGGCGGTGAAGTCTGCGGGCGCGTCGTCGTAGATGACGGTGAGGGTGAAGTCCCACCCGTGGGCGACCGCTTCGACGGCGAGGTCGGTGAGGTCGGACGCGGTCAGTTGCGGGGCGTACACCTGGCCTGTCGCGACCGGGGTTGCCCACCGGGTGTGCCCGGCGTCCTGCTCCTGCCCGAACGAGTCGGGGTCGGCGTCCTGGGTGTTGCGGACGAGGAACGCCATGCCCATGTTCGAGTCGATGAGGATCTGCGACCGTTCAGCAGCGACCGCCTGCGGCGGCTGTTCGGGTGCGTCCTGGTGCGGTGCGAGGTCGAGCTGGAACGTCTCGCAGTAGCTGACCTCATCCGGTCCCCACGTCACCTGCCACCTGTCTCCGCGGCGGCCGGTGACACGTCCGACGGTCTGGTCGGGGATGACGTGGAAGTGAGATTCGAGGAACCGGTCGGGCACGGCCAGGACGACCTGGGCGCCGACGTAGAGGGTCGGGAGCGGGCTCATGGTCCCGTCTATGCGCGCAGCAGCGGGGTGAGCACCTGGTCGAGGGCGACCCGTGACGCGGAGATGTACTGCCCGTCGGAGGTGAGCGTCACGTGGCCGCCGGCCCCGTGGAGGACGAGGGAGGCGATCTCCGCGCCTGTCGCGTCGGTCAGGGCGCGGATGCCGTCACTGTCGATGCCGCCCCAGATGTCGGTGAGCAGGTGCCGTTCGATTGCGGGGGCGGCCCAGTCGGCGGTGTCCACCGGGAAGGTGACCGCGACCCGCTCCACTGCGAACCCTGCGCCGGCTGCAGCGGCGATTACCTCCGGGAACCGGGATGCGAGGTCGAAGGGGACCGCGTCGGAGATCCCGTCGGCGACGAGGCGTTCCGCAACCGCTGCGGCACTGCCGGGGACGGCGGGGTGCAGTTCGAGGGTGCGGGTGTTCTGCCGGTGGATGACGACCCAGTCGGTGCGGGACCGCTCGTGCAGCAGCGGCTCCGCCCATCCGCGGGCGATCCGGTCGGCGAGACGTTCACAGTCGCAGTTCTCCAGTGACCCGGGATGCCCGCAGTGGCGGTGGATGAGGTCGGTGAGCGCGGAGGTCTCCGCGCGAGTGATGGGGGCGGTCATCGTTCGATCCCTGCATAGTCGGCGGTGGTGTTGTAGGCGTACTCCTCCGCCTCGATGTCGCTGTCGCCGTTGCGGAGGGCAGCTTCGAGGTTCTTGCGGAACTCCTTGCTGAACCCGGCGAGGGTGGACCCGTCGAGGGCGACCATCCAGGTGACCCAGTCGTACTGGCCGGAGTTGTAGCGGGCATCGACCTTTTCGAGGTCGTCCACCTTCTCCCCGTACCGGAACGCACGCATCAGCTCGTTCACACGGGCCTTGTCCACGTCGAAGGTCTGCGGGTCTTCCATCAGGCGACCTTGTTCACGGCGCGGTAGATGAGCTCCCCGGCGGTGATGTCCGGGTTGTGGAGGCCGCACGCGCGGCCCCTGGTGACGAACTCGAGGTCGCCGATGCTGTTCTCCACGACCAGGTAGCTTCCCTCGGCCCCGTCGATGGTGAGGGACCACAGGTCGCCTCGCTGCGCGTCCAGCCAGTCGGGACGACTGTGCTCGGCGTAGTAGCGAGCTGCGACGCCGGCCGCGTCATCGGCGCCAGGGAGGATGCCGTGCCGGTCACGGAACCGGGACACAACGCCCGTCTGCTCGTTGACGACCGTGATTGCCTGCTCCCCCAGGTCGAGGTTCCGGTACACGACCCAGGACGAGTCCACCTGCGGGCGCCAGCGGCCGTGCGCTTCGTCGGAAGCGGCGTCGATGAGGCGGAGAGCTGCGGTCTGGTCCT
>CALALQ010000373.1 GCA_937925595.1 uncultured Demequina sp.
CCTCGAGCATGGAGCCCTGCACGAACCCGGCCCACTCATAGGCGGCGCGCAGGTAGTCGTCGCGTTGCTCGTCCTGCTCGGGCGTGCCTTCCTCGCCCAGGCCGACACGCTCGGCGAGGATCAGCCGTAGGTCCGTGAGGAACGTCAGCCAGCCCCAGGCCTGCACCTGGTCGAGTTCGATCTCGACGAGGCGTTCGCCCTCGCCCACGGCGGTGGCGTCCCGCACCGACTGCGCGGCCTGCCGCTTCCCGTCGACGAGACTGCCCCGCGTGTACCTGGCGAACTCGCGCGCGGCGTCGGCGTCGTCGGGATACGCGTTCGGCAGCAGACGCCCGAGCGCCGGGTCGTCTTCCGCACCCAGCAGCAGGACCGAGTCGACCTGGTCGGCCAGCTCGGAGAGGAGCATGGCCTCCTCGGCCTCGAGCACCAGCCGGACGCCGTCGCTGCCGGTGCGACCCGCGACGATCACGGATCGGCCTTCGAGACGGAGGCCTGCAGGCCGTAGCCGTGCATCGCCTGCACATGCCGTTCCATGGCCTCGCGGTTGCCGCTCGCGACGACCGCGCGTCCCTCGTGGTGCACGAGCAGCATCAGCCGTTCGGCCTCGTCGCGCGGGTAGCCGAAGTAGCTCTGGAAGACGTAGGTGACGTAGGTCATGAGGTTGACCGGGTCATCCCACACGATCGTGCGCCACACCTGCTCGAGCACCGGGCCGGTCGCCCGGTCGAGTTCGAGGCGTTCGAGCGTGTCCGTCACCCTTCCAGCCTGACACGATCGATGCGCACGTGCATCCCCCTCGACTTTGCCAAGTCCACCGCGTTCCGGCGGGGCGACTCCGTCACCCAGCGGTCCGGGTCGAGACGGTCACCGTGAACTTCGGGTTGCGTGCGAGCTGCGTCGTCGGGCCAATCAGCCGCTCGAGCGCCGGGCGGTAGCGCAGGTGCGAGTTCCAGACGACGACCGCGAGGCCGCCGGGCGCGAGCGCGCGCCCACAGTCGGCGAACAGGCGCTCGGCGAGCGCGGTGGTCACCGCGGCGCCGGCATGGAAGGGCGGGTTCAGCGCGATGAGATCGACGGATGCCTCGTCGGCGAACTCGAGGCCGTCGCCGCGCACGACCTCGATCCGCCCGTCGAGGCCGTTGGCCGCGGCGGTCGCACGCGCGCTCGTGACCGCCGCGGCGGACTGATCCGTCGCGACGATCCGCGCCGTCGGGAAGCGGCGGGCCAGCTCGACGGCGACGATGCCGGTGCCGCACGCCAGATCGACGGCCGTCCGCGGGGGCGCCGGGGCGGGGCCTGCGAGCTGGGCATCGAGCTCGGCGAGCAGGAACCGCGTGCCGATGTCCACTGCGGCACCGGCGAACACGCCACCGTGCGCGACGACGTCGAGATCGAGCGCCGTGTCGTGCGTGCGTCGGGGCCACGGCGCACCGGCAGCGGTCGCGGGCTGCGGATCGCGGGCGATGAGCACGCGCGACTTCTGCCGGGCATGAGAGACGTCGAGCCGGCCGAAGCGGCGCCGCAGCACGTCGTTCATCGCGGTCGACATGTGCTTGAGCCGGCCGCCCGCGACCACGACCACATCAGGCGCCGCATGATCGGCGACGAGCGTGGTCAGCTCGTCGAGCGCGTCGAGGGACCTGGGCAGTCGCATGAGCACCACGCGGGCGTCGCGCACGAGCGACGGCCCGGCGGACTGCACCTGCACGGCCCGTGCGAGGCCGAGCTGTTCGGCGTTGGCGAGGATCGCGCGCTCGCCGAGCACGGCGTCCTGGTGGACGCGGACCGACGTCGCGTCCTGGTCGGCGATAAGACTGAGCGTCAGGGCACCGTGCGTGTCGCCGACGACGACGAGTGCGCCGGGCACGCCGGCCGCTCGGGCGAGGTACGGCGCCGCCTCGTCGAGGATGAGCCGGTCGGCCGCATCGGACGCCGACAGGCCCGGCCCTTCGACATCGGGCGTGCGACGGATGGTGCTCAGGTCCACCTCGGCAGACTATCGAGCGCAGGCCTGAAGAATCTCCACACTCGATTTGCGTTCTGGTATATCGGTATGCCATACTGGATTCACCGGGGAGAGCACGACACCGGGCCGGAAGGTGGCTCCCCGCACGCGCCGGCCCACCATCGCTCACCAGAGCGGTGACTCGGGGACCTGTCACAAGGACCGAGCTGGAAGGTGTTCCCCGCACGCGCCAGCTCACCACATTCCCCCGCCGGACGACCCGTCGGCGGTCACCACTCGGGCGCCAGACCACCCCTGCATGAGGTCTGGCGCCCGAGTGCCGTGTCCGCTTCGAGGTTCGTTTGCTACCCTCGGCACGGCATGCGCCAGCAGACGACCAGGCACACGGGGGAACGACGCGCCGCTCGCGAACGTGAAGCGGCGCGTTCGACCGCGCCCGCGAAGCGGGCGGGCCCGGGCTCGCACGGCGGCATCCGCCGATTCGTCGGTGCGTTCGCAGCATCCGCCGTCTTCGCGCTCGTCGGCACCATCGCCCTCGCGCCGCTCGACTCGCCGGCGACCTCGACGACCGGGTTCGCCGAGGCATCCGCTGCGTCGACCGCCCACGACGACCTCCAGCGCGTGGACATCGCCGCCAGCACGCTCCAGCCCGCGGTGTCCCGCGAGTCGTACACCGCCTCGACGGGTCCCGAGACCCTCGTGCGGGGCGGGACGAACCACGACTGGGCCAAGCTGGTCCTCGTCGAGGGCGGATTCCCCGTGACCGACGCGAACGTCGCGGTCATCACGCAGTGGATGCGCGAGGAGAACGGCCCCGACAACTGGTGGAACCGCAACAACCCGCTGAACAACGGCAACGGCTCCGGCGGGGGCTCGGGACTCGGCAGCTATGCGACCCTGCAGGTCGGTGCGTACTACGCCGCCGACAGCCTGCGTCGACTCTCGTTCTACGACGCGATCGAGTCGGCGCTCGACGCCGGCACGGATTCCGCGGCCACCGCCGTGGCGATCTGGTCGTCCCCGTGGGCCACGAGCCACTACGGCAACGGCTCGCACTGGACCACGTCGCCGGTCCCCGTGGTCGAGGCCCCCGCATCGGCCTGGGGCCGCTGAACGCGACGGGCCGCTACTCCCGCTCGAGCGGGCGCCACACGACGAGGGCGTTCTCCCGACGGACCCGCGTGCCCGCCTTGATCGTGATGATGTCACCGGCGGCTCCCGCGGCGAACACGCGCCGGCCGGGACGGTTCAGCATCTCGCCGGCGAGGGCCGACTCGAGCTCGCTCACCCGACGGCGCAGCACGCTCACCTCATCTTCGAGCTCCAAGACCCGGCGAATGCCCTCGAGGCTGACCCCCTCGGCCGAGAGCTGCGCGATCTCGCGCAGCAGCGTCACATCGCGCATCGAATAGCGCCGGGACTTGCCGGCGGTGCGGGCCGGCGAGACGAGTCCGAGCCGGTCATATTGCCGCAGGGTCTGCGGGTGCATCCCGGCGAGCTCGGCCGCGACCGAGATCACGAAGAGCGGGCTGGTCTCGTTCATGGCGCTAGGCCCTCGCTTTGGCGATCAGGTCGCCACGGGGGTTCTCGGGCGGCAGCTCCGCGAGGAACGCCTCGAGCTTTTCCTTCGCCTCCTTGCTGAGGTGCGACGGGACCGCGACCTGCACCTCGGCGAGCAGGTCGCCCGTGCCCTTCTTGGTCTCGACGCCGCGCCCTTTCACCCTGAGCACGCGCCCGCTCGGCGTCCCGGGCGCCACCCGCAGCTTCACGGGGTCGCCGCCGAGCGTCGGCACCTCGATGGTCGCGCCGAGCGCGGCCTCGCCGAACGTGACCGGGACCTTCACTCTGAGGTTCAGGCCGTCGCGCTCGAAGACGGGGTGCTTGCGCACGTTGACGGTGAGGATGAGGTCACCGGGCTCACCGCCGTCGGGCGACGGCTGGCCCTTGCCCCGGAGCTTGATCTTCTGGCCGTCGGCCACGCCGGCGGGGATGCGCACCGTGATCGGCTTGCCGTCGGAGGCCTGCAGCGTGATCTGGTCGCCCTTGGTGGCGGTGATGAAGTCGAGGGTCGCGGTCGCCGTGGCATCGCGCCCCTTGGACGGGCCGCCGAACCCGCGGTAGCCGCCGCTGGTCTGCCCGAACCGGCCGCTGCCGAAGAGGTTGCCGAGGAGGTCGTCGTACTCGGCCCCGCCCTGCTGGAACGTGTACCGGCCGCCTCCGGGCTGCCCGCCGAACATGCCGCCGAACACGTCCTCGAAGCCGCCCGCCCCCGCGCTGCCGGGCGCCGTGAACCTGGCCCCCGAACCCATCGCGCGAACCGCGTCGTACTCCTTGCGCTGCTCGGCGTCGGAGAGCACCGAATACGCCTCGCTGATCTCCTTGAACTTCGCCTCCGCCGCCGCGTTCCCCGGGTTGGAGTCCGGGTGATGCTGCCGCGCGAGCTTGCGGTAGACCTTCTTGATCTCCGCCTCGCTGGCGTCCTTGCCGACCCCGAGGGTCGCGTAGAAGTCCTTGTCGAACCAGTCCTGACTGGCCATTCGGCACCTCCTCTCTCTGCTGCCTGACGCCCGATGTTCCCGTTGGTGCACCACGTTTCCGCCGCAGCGGAAACCACGCGCACCAACGGAAACATCGGGGCTAGACTGGGCCCGTCGTTGGTTACGCGGGCGTCTTGACGACGACCTTGGCCGGCCGCAGCTGCGTCGAGCCGAGCATGTACCCGGTCTCGACGACATCCGCGACCGTGTCGACCTCGACCTCGTCACTCGGCTGCTGGAAGATCGCCTCGTGCTGCTGCGGGTCGAACGCGTCGCCCGGCGCACCGAACGGCTTCAGGCCGAGCTTCTCGACCGCGCCGCGCAGCTTCGCGGCGATGGTCGCGAACGGCGCATCGCCCTCCAGGTCGCCGTGCTTCTCGGCCCGGTCGAGGTCGTCGAGGACGGGGAGCAGCACCGCGACCGCCGCGCCCACCGCGCGTTCGCGTTCGATCTCGCGGTTCGCCTCGGTGCGCTTGCGGTAGTTCGCGTACTCCGCCGTGACCCGCTTGAGGTCGGCGAGGTGCTCGTCGCTGGG
>CALALQ010000374.1 GCA_937925595.1 uncultured Demequina sp.
CGCAAATACGGCAGCCTGTACGCCCACATGCAGTTCAGCTCGTTGCAGGTCGCTCCCGGTCAGGTCGTCCGGGTCGGCGACCGGATCGGCTCAGTCGGCAACACCGGTCAGAGCACCGGACCACACCTCCATCTCGAGATCTGGCGAGACGGAACCACCCCCATCGACCCGTATGCCTGGCTCACCGACCTGGTGGGCAGCTGAACATGGAGCAACCCAATGAGTAAGAACGTCCGAATCCGAGAAGCCGCTGCCGCGGACAAGGCGCGTACCGCGGCCGCCGCGCGTGCCCGCCGAAAGCGGGTCCTGTGGATCAACATCGGGCTCGTCGCTGCGTTCGTAGTCGCGGTCGCGCTCGCTTTCATCTTCCTGCGGCCGACCGGGAATCCGGCGCCCGAAGCCGGCGGCGAGACATCAACCGCGCCCGTGTCCGTCGTCCGGGAGGACAGCCATGTGCTGGGCGAGCCCGGGGCGAGCGACGTGACGCTCGTCGAGTTCCTCGATTTCGAGTGCGAGGCGTGCGGTGCGTTCTACCCAATCGTGGAGGAGCTGCGGAAGGAGTACGCCGGCGAGGTGACGTTCGTCGCGCGGTACTTCCCGCTCGACGGTCACAAGAACTCCCGGAACGCAGCGGTGGCCGCCGAGGCCGCCTCCCAGCAAGGTGCATTCGAGCAGATGTACAGCCGGCTCTTCCAGACCCAGGCGCAATGGGGCGAGCAGTCCCAGTCGCTCGCACCGCTGTTCCGCGAGTACGCAGAAGAGCTCGGCCTGGACATGGCCGCGTACGACGCGGCGGTCGCCGACCCGGCAACCCTCGAGCGTGTGGTCTCGGACTTCGACGATGGCCTGGCGTTGGGTGTGCAGAGCACGCCGACGTTCTTCCTGAACGGAGAGCGGCTCGAGCTGCAAGCGATCGATGACCTGCCGAACGCGATCGACGCCGCACTCAACGAGTAACCACCCGCACTTGAAATCTTCGCTCCACGCCTCGACAAGGCCGCAGCCTGGAGGGCCGGGCACCGTCCCGGCCCCCAGACGGACGGCGATCGTCGCCTTGTTCACCCTGTCGGCCCTGGCGATCGTCGGGACGGTCACCGCCGTGCTCACCACCGCAGCCACCGCCAACCCGACCAATGTCTTCGAGACCGCTCCGATCGTCGAGTACGGGCTACCGATCTTCAAGACGCTGACGAACATCTCGATCGCAGCGGTGGTCGGCAGCCTCATGCTGGCGGCGTTCGTCCTACCTGAAACTTCCGCCGCACGGCGGGAAGTCCTCGATCTGGGTGCCGGAGCGACGATCGCGGCCATGGTGTTCGTTGCGCCGAGCGCGGTGCTGACGTTCCTCAACCTCGCCGGCTCCGTCAGCCCCGAGGTGGCGCTGGCTTCGCTCGGGCAGTTCCTCACTTCCATCGCCGTGGGGCAGGCGTGGACTGCGACGTTCGTCCTTCTGTCGGTCATCGCTGTGCTGTGCTTCGCGGTCCGACGACGTTCGGCGACGGTCGTTGTGTTTTGCGTCGCGGTCATCGCGCTCGTCCCGCTCGCGCTGCAAGGGCACGCCGCAGGCGACGGCAGCCACACGATCGCGTCCACCTCACTGTGGCTTCATATTGTGGCGAGCAGCGCGTGGATGGGCGGACTTGCTGTTCTGCTGATCGTTCGGCGCCGGCTTGATCCGGCGGCGGTCGGCTCGGCTATCACCAAATTCTCGACGGCGGCTCTCATCTGCTTCATCGTGGTCACCGTCGCCGGAGTAACCGGAGCAGCGCTTCGCATCACGGAGCCCACGCAGCTGTTCACCACCTCATACGGCGTGATCCTGACGCTGAAATCCGTCATCCTCGTCGCACTCGGAAGCGCCGGCGCGTGGTACCGCACGCGGCTCCAGCCACGCGGAGACCTCCCATCCACGAAGTTCTGGCGAGTGGTATCGGTGGAACTCGCGTTGATGGGCGTTGCGATCGGACTCGCGGTGGTGCTCGCTCGAACGGCTCCGCCCGGCGGTGAGGAAATCGCCGTCACACCATCCGAACGTCTCACCGGGTTGCCGCTGCCGCCCCCGTTGACGGTGCCACGTCTATTCGACGCCTGGGCTCTCGACCCGCTCTGGCTGCTCGCCGCCGCGACGGTCGCCGTGGTGTGCGTCCGAGGGGTCCGTCGAGCCCGGAATGCCGGCGACAGCGTCCCTTGGGTTTGCCTCGGCAGCACCGTGCTCGCGCTCGTGGTCTTCACGCTTGCCACCAGCGGTTGGATGGCTGTGTACGGCACATACCTGCTGAGTGTCCGTGCCTCGATCCTCGTGCTGCTGACCGTCGCCGTTCCGGCCCTCTTCATCCTCGGTGGCACGGGAGCGACAGTCGGTCGGATGTTGCGCGGAGCGACCAGGGCCCGGCTTGCTCGCGCTGCCGCGTGGTGGGCCGCTCCGCTGGTAACCGGCGCGTTGCTGGCGGGGCTCGTGATCATCTGGACGTCGCCATCGGTACTGCGATGGTCGGTTGAAGACCCGGTAGGCGCTCAGTTGACGGTCCTACTCCCGCTGGGTGCCGGGGTGCTGTTCTTCTCGACGGTGCTCCGCACACGGCGGACGGCGATCTGGCCGGGTGTTCTCGGTGCGGCGATCGTCGCAGGCGCGTTCGTCATCGCCGCTTCTGGACTGATGACCGGGACCGTGCGATCAGTGGACTGGTACGGCGTCATCACCGAAGGGTGGACCACGGATCCGCTCGCCGATCAACACATCGCGGGAGCGGTGCTGCTCGGCGCAGCACTGCTCGTGTCGGTAGCCGTGCCGCTCGCGGCAATCGCCGGTCATGCCGACGTGAGCACTCGTTCCCGCCGCCGCCGAGCAGGACGATCGAACGGCGCCGATGCTTCACGACGAAAGCGAGAGACACCTTGACCCGATACACCCGCGGCGCCACCATCACCGCCACCGTCGTCGTCGCCGCGGTGCTCCTGGTGGGGTGCGTACCGACCCGAGATCTACGAACCGTCGACAACGCGCCGTCAATCCAAGATCTCGGAGAGGTGCATGCCCTCGCGGTAGACCCGCAGAGTGGGCGGCTGTACGTCGCCGCGCACGAAGGCATCTGGGTCGCGGAACGATCA
>CALALQ010000375.1 GCA_937925595.1 uncultured Demequina sp.
CGCTGCGGCGCCGCAGACCCTTGGGGTACTTGCCGAGGCTGTGAGGGGCGCGATCCAGACCGCGCAGGAGGCGGCGATCCGCGCGTCGACCTCACCCCGTGTGGCCCGCTGCCGCGAGGCCGTCGCGTCCGACTGTGCCGCGGCCGCGGGCCGCGCTCCGGGATTCTTCACGCTTACGGTGCCAACCGGCGGCGGCAAGACGCTCTGCTCAATGCTCTTTGCTCTTGAGCATGCGAGATGCCACGGCCTCCGCCGCGTCGTAGTGGCCGTGCCGTTCACCAGCATCATTGACCAGAACGCCGAAGTCTACCGGCGTGTCTTTGGGGACGGCGTAGTCTTGGAGCACCACACCGCGCTGAATCCCGACCGCGAAACGCCCTGGCGGCGGTTGACCAGCGAGAACTGGGACGCTCCGGTCGTGGTCACCACGACCGTCCAGCTCTTTGAATCGCTCTTTGCCTGCCGCCCTTCCTCCTGCCGCAAGCTTCACAACATTGCCCGGAGCGTCATCATCCTCGACGAGGCGCAGGCGATGCCGGTGGGCCTACTGCGGCCGATTCTCGCGGCCCTGCGGGAGCTTGTCGTCAACTACGGCTGCTCTGTGGTCCTGTGCACTGCGACGCAGCCTGCCCTCGCGGAGCGGAGGGAGTTCCCCATCGGGCTTCCGCTAGGGCCGGAACGGGAGATCATCAGAAATGTCCCAGCGCTGTTCGACGGGCTGCGCCGTACCCGTGTCGCACTCATAGGCCGGCGCGACGACGCGGACGTGGCCGGACGATTGCTTGCGGCACCCTCGGGGCTAGTGATTGTGAACACCCGTCGACACGCCGCGGCCCTATACCGGCGCGTGCTTGAGGCCGACGGACGACCGCCCGGCGAAGGCGGCCCGCTGCACCTGAGTGCCCTGATGTGCCCTGTTCACCGCGGCGAGGTCCTCGCCGAGGTTCGCAGGCGCTTGCGCCAGAGGGCTCGGTGCCATCTGGTCAGTACGCAGGTGATCGAAGCGGGTGTGGACGTGGACTTCCCGTTGGTGCTTCGCGCCCTGGCGGGGCTCGACTCCATCGCGCAGAGCGCGGGGCGCTGCAATCGGGAGGGACGCGCCGATACCGGTCTGGTGGAGGTCTTTGTTCCCGACGCCGCGAGCGAGGGAAGACTCCCCTCGGCGATCGCGGCCGCCCGCAACGCCGCAGCCCAGGTGTTGCCCGACTTCGCTGACGATCCACTGTCCCCGCCAGCGGTCGAGGCTTACTTCCGGCAGCACTACTGGAAGCAGTCGGACCACGGGTGGGACCGGCCCGATGTTATGGGGTGCTTCGGCATTGCGCCGGGGGCCGCGGGCGCACCCGCTGTTCTTGATCTCAACTTCGAGGAGGCGGCAAGCCGGTTCGTCATGATTGACCAGTTTCAGCGGGGCGTGGTTGTGCCCTACGGAGAAGAAGGGCGAGCGTTGGTGGGCGCGCTCCTGAGCGGGCGGCCACCTGACCGCGCTATATGGGTGAGGCTCCAGCGGCACAGCGTCAGCATCCCCGAGCCGACGCTGGCGCGGCTCACCGATGCTGGGATCGTTACTGAAACCCAGATGGGTATCGCCGTGCTTGCAGACCCGAGTGCGTACGACCCGCTCATGGGGCTCCTGGTTGACCGGGACACCGTCTCACCGGAGTCGTTATGCTGCTAGCGGAGGTGACCGGCAGATGAGCTACGGCGTGCAGTGCCGCGTGCGGGGACCATGGGCGTGCTTCACCCGGCCCGAGATGAAGGCCGAGCGGGTCAGTTACGACGTGATGACCCCTTCGGCGGCCCGGGGCGTGCTCGAAGCCGTGTACTGGAAGCCGCAGATGCGGTGGGTGGTGGACCGCATCCGCGTCCTCGCTCCGATCCGCTGGATGAACGTGCGCCGCAATGAGGTAGGCGAGAAGATCCGGATGGGGAACGTCCACGAGGCGCTCCGAGCCTCGATGCGTGGGGGGAGGTGCGTCGGCGATCGTTTGGGCCTTGTGATCGAGCGAGAGCGTCAGCAGCGAGCGGCAACGATCCTCCGCGACGTGGATTACATCGTGGAGGCCCACGTTGAAGTCCTATCCCACTCCGGCCCGGAGACCAAGCCCGAAGCCAAACACCTGGATCAGTTCAACCGTCGTCTGGCCACCGGGCAGTGTTTCCATCGTCCATATCTCGGCTGCCGCGAGTTTGCGTGCGACGTTGCGCCGGTGGACGGCGCAGTTCCTCCATGCCCGGAGGAACTGCGCGGGCGGCACGATCTGGGGTACATGCTGCTGGACTTTGACTTTGCTGACCGCACGACCCCGCTCTTCTTCCGCGCGGTGCTGGTAGACGGAGTGTTGGGAACCGAGCGGGACGGTGCGTTCAGGCCGATCCCCAGTCCGAACGATCCGGAGGTGCGCCGGTGATCATACAGGCTCTCTGCGAGCTCTACAACCGGCTCGAGCGCGGCGGGCTCGACGAATCGGGCTTGCTGGCGCCGTTCGGGTACAGCGTGCAGAAGGTCTCGTTTGTCATCGTGCTCGAACGCGACGGCCGCCTGCACGCCATCGAGGACATTCGAGAGGAGCCAGAGCAGCGCAGTCGAGGTCAGGGAACGTCGCGCCGCGTCCCCAGATCCCTGGTCGTGCCGGCCATCCCGGGACGAACGGTCGCCGTGGAGCCGGGGTTCCTTTGCGACAACACAGCCTATGTGCTTGG
>CALALQ010000376.1 GCA_937925595.1 uncultured Demequina sp.
CGACGCGCGTGGAGCGCCTGGCCGTCGATGCCGTCCTCCGAGTGGAGCACGCGCTCGGGCACGATCCGACAGAGATGCACCACAATAATCCCGGCTACGACATCGAGTCCGACACTGGGCGGAGTCTCGACTTCATCGAGGTGAAGGGCCGGGTCGTCGGCGGCCGGACGTTCGTGCTGACCAGGCAGGAAGCGGTCACTGCGCTGAATAAAGCCACACACTCGGTCCTCGCCCTCGTTCAGGTTGCGGAGGATGACACGACGACAGTGCGCTACCTGCGACGGCCCGTAGACCAGCCAATCGATCCTCGCGTGGCACGCGTGGAGTACGACTGGGAGCCCTTCTGGAACGACGCGACGGAAATGAGCCAACTGTGACCGAGACAGCCCGCAAGAAGAAGCTGATCGAGGTCGCGCTGCCCCTCGACGAGATCAACGCGGCGTGCAAGGCCGACAAGGACCGGAAGACGGGGACCATTCGCAATCTGCATAAGTGGTGGGCACCCATGCCGTTGCCTGCCTGGCGCGCACTCCTGTTTGCGGCGTTGGTAGACGATCCAGAGGACGACAACCAGCGCGTCTACCTGCTCGATCTCATCAAGAGGTTGGTTTCGAACGGAGCGAACCTGCCCGCGGAGACCGATTTGTCGGAGGCCCGCGATGTCCTTCGTCGGCAGTTCGGGTCCGACTTGCCGACCGTTATGGACCCCTTCTGCGGGGGAGGATCGACGCTGGTCGAGGCGCAGCGCTTAGGGCTCGAGTCTCGGGGGTCCGACCTGAACCCGGTCCCAACGCTCATCAGCCGCGCTCTCACACAGCTATTGCCCCCACTGTACGGTCGGCAACCGCTCCACCCAGATCACAGAAGCGATGCGCGTGCCGGCCGGGCACAAGAAGGACTTTTCGACCCGGGGCCCGCTACGCATCACGGATTCGAAGGCTTGATCCTTGACGTCGGATACTACGCAGCGATCGTTGGTGAAGAGGCGTGGCGCGACTTGGCACCGCATTACCAAGCACAGGCAGGCGAGACGGTAGCGGCCTGGCTCTGGGCTCGTACCGCGAAGTGCCCGAATCCGACTTGCGGTGCAGAAACTGTGCTTACGACTTCGTGGCTCCTTTCGCGGAGAAAGGGAGAGTCTGCGTGGATCCAGCCTCAGGTCGTTGACGGCAGCGTTGAGCTGCGTGTGGTGCGCGAAGGACTGGCCAAGTCCATCCCCGAGAGTCCGAAGATCGGCAACGGCGTGTTCGCATGCCTCGTTTGCAGCGCCACGTTGGACTCGAAGTACCTAAGGGCTGAAGGCAAGAAGGGGCGCCTGGGGCTGCGACTGACGGCAGTCTGTGTCGAAGAGAACGGAACAAGGAGATTTCGATCTGCCACCCTCGCTGATCAGGCGTTGGCAAATGCTGTACCGAGAGACAACGTTGAGGGCGCCCCGCCACTCGTCGGCAAGGCCACGGTCAACGTCGGTCTCTACGGACTCTCGACTTGGGCTGACCTTTACACGCCCAGGCAATGGGCGACCCTTGTGCGTCACGCGGACATCGTGGCGGGCGTCAAAGAACGTGTACTGGCCGACGGGGGCGACGACGCATATGCGACCGCGGTTGCAACGCTTCTCGGACTCGCTGTTGGGCGAATGGCCCAATATCAATCTTCCCAGGTTCGGTGGTTTATTGACTCCCGCTCAGGAGCCGGTCAGCCTCTTCCGGCATTCGGGCGTCACGACCTCCCAATGCAGTGGGACTTCGCCGAGCCAACACCAGAGTTCGGGGCCGGTTCAATCGTTGGCGCGGTGAAGTCCGCCGCCGCCGGGTTGGCGATGATTGCCCGCGGGTTGGGCACCGTGGTCAAAGAGGACGCGCGAACGGCTTTCCAGGCAAATAGCCTGGTAGCGACGGATCCTCCGTACTTTGAGGCCATTAGCTACGCAGACCTATCCGACTACTTCTACGTGTGGCACAGGCGGGCACTACGTGCGCTCCACCCCGACTTGTACGCAACGGTGGCCACCCCGAAATCCAATGAACTCACCGCACTCGCTACGCGGCACGATGGGGACGCTGAAGCTGCGAGGCAATACTTCATTGCGGGCTTCACCGAAGCCTTCGAGAACCTGCAACGCTCGATGGGGTCCGGGCTGCCGATGCTGGTTGTCTATGCGTCGAAGGAGAAGTCGGGAGCGGGAGAGGAGATCGGACGGTGGTCTTCGATTCTGACCGCCGCGATCGCTTCGGGCCTCGAGATCACTGGCACTTGGCCCGTTCACGGGACTGGCGGCAATCGTATGGTCGGAATCGGGGCCAACGCAGTCGCGACCTATATTGTGCTCGTCTGCAGACCCCGGCCATCAGACGCCGGTAGTACTTCCCTTGCAGAGTTCAATCGTTCGCTTCGGCGTGAGCTGGCCCCCGCGGTTCGGGATCTTCAGGCCGCATCCATATTGCCCATCGATCTGGCGCAGGCCGCGATGGGTCCAGGGATGCAAATCTACTCTCGTTACCGATCCGTCCTAGATCAGTCTGGACGGCCTGTTTCTGTCGAGCACGCACTCCGGATGATCAATTCCGCTCTGGCAGAAGTCCTTGACGAACAGGAGGCCGAACTCGACGCGGAGTCGCGGTTCGCGGTCAGGTGGTGGGAAGCGCACGGGTGGCATGCTGCATCGTTTGGTGAGGCAGACAAGACGGTACGCCCACTGGGGATCAGTGTCGACGACGTCGTGAGAGCGCAAGTCGTCACAAGTCAGGCCAACAAGGTCCAATTGCGTGGACGCGAAAGTCTCGATCGAGCGTGGGTGCCGGGAAAAGACTTGGCACCGACGACGTGGGAGGCAGTCCACCATCTCGCCGACCGGCTTATCGACGGCGGCGGTGAACTCGAGGCGGCCCGACTTATGGGATCGCTCGGCGATCTGCAGGATCCGTCAAATGCTCTCGTGTATCGACTACACGATATCGCTGTGAGGAAGGGTCGCGCTGCAGACCAGGAACGTTACAACGCACTGATCAACTCATGGGCCGAACTAGTAAAGCTCGGTAGTGACGGCCGGTCGTCAACGCTTGAAGGGATGTCCTGAAATGGCGGGTCTGACGAACAAGGAGCGGGTCGGTCGAGTACTGGATCTCGTCACGGAGGGCATCGCTCCGTGGATGATCGCACTCTTGGAGAGCAAGTATGGCAAAGACTGGCCAGCGGAGGTGGGTCGGACTGCTGGCCTCACTGGTCGTGATGGTTCGCCGAGCCCAACTGATGCCGCATACCTGTTCTGGGTCTTCGATAAACAGTGGCACGCGGTATTCAGGGAGCAGCTCACATATGAAGACAAGCGCGTCGTCTCAGCCCTTTGGGACGCTCGCAAAGAGTGGGCTCACGGAGAGCGGATCTCGTCGGAGCGTACCGAGCGAGTGCTCATGGACGGTGAGCACATCCTTCGCTCGATTGGGGCGGTGGAGCATGCGGACAAGGCTGACGGCATGCGGCGGGAATATCGTCGCCTCATCTTCGAGGAGGACCAGAAGCGGCTTCAGCGCGCTCAGGAAAGGTCTCTCACGGTACAGGTCGATTCCACTGGCCTTCCAGCCTGGCGAGATGTAGTCGAGCCTCACGACGACGTCGCTCGGGGCACCTTCGAGCTTGCGCAATTCGCCGCTGATCTTCGCCAGGTTCATCAGGGTGTGGCCGGACCCGAGTACGGAGACCCCGCCGAGTTTTTTGGCCGCACTTATCTCACGCGCGGCTTGCGTTATCTGCTGGAGCAAGCGATCCGCCGGCTAAGCGGTGGCGGCGGCGAGCCGGTTGTCGACCTGATGACTTCGTTCGGCGGCGGCAAGACGCACTCGCTGCTGGCCGTCTACCACGCAGCTGCAGGCGTGCCCGCGGAACGGCTGCCGGGCATACGCGAGCTGATCGACGGAATTGGCATCGCGGAGCTTCCCGCCGTCGTAAATCGTGCGGTCCTTGTCGGCAACGACCTCTCGATCCTAGGCATGCCGAAGCCCGAGGGCTTCACCGTCAATACACTGTGGGGCGAGCTGGCTTACCAGCTGGGGAGCGTCGAAGGATACGAACTCCTGAGGCGATACGACGAGCAGTCGGTGCCACCAACGACGACCGCATTGGCCGACCTATTCCAGAAGTATGGGCCGTGCATCATCCTCATCGATGAGTGGGTCGCGTATCTGCGCCAGCTCTGGTCACGTGAGAAGGCAGCGCCTGCCGGGACTTTCGACGGCCACATGACGTTCGTGCAGTCGCTGACCGAGGCGGTGAAGGCCGTCCCGACCGCGCTCCTCGTCGTCTCGCTCCCCTCGTCCGACGTAGTGCGCGACATGTCGGGTGCCGAGACGACGGTCGAGAACGAACACGAAGTCGGTGGCACGGCGGGCCTGGAGGCTCTGCGGCACCTCCGCTCCGTGATCCACCGCCTGGAGTCCGCGTGGCAACCTGCCACGATCGAGGAGTCGTTCGAGATCGTCAGGCGGCGTATCTTCAAGCCGTTCGGGCGCGAACAGGACGCCGCACGCGACCTTGTCGTACACAAGTTCATGGACCATTACGTGCGCTACGGCTCTGACGTGCCGAGCGAGGTTATGCAGCCCGGCTATCGTGCGTCGATGCGCACCGCGTATCCGATCCACCCGGAGTTGTTCGATCGGCTCTACAAGGACTGGTCGACCCTGGAGCGCTTCCAGCGCACTCGCGGCGTGCTGCGCTTTGCTTTCGTCG
>CALALQ010000377.1 GCA_937925595.1 uncultured Demequina sp.
CCTGCGTCGATGTGCCGGGCCACCTCGGAAATCGGCTTACCTGGTGCAACTCGGGGGACCGAACGACTGTGTTCGAGTCGGGGCTGGTCGTATGAAGTGTGGACCGGTGCAAACCCAGTAGTGCTGGCGAACCTCCGAATCCTCGGGGGCGCTCGTCGTAGCGAGTGGATCGACCCCGCGGTGATGAGGGCACTCGACAGCGTCGCAGTGCCCGGGATGACCCTCGACGACCTCGCCGCATCGGTGAACAGGCCCGGCTCGCGAATCGCGGTGCTGGCGAAGCTGTGGTCCGGTCTGTGGTCGGTGGACCTGACGGTGCCGCTGTCCGGACAGTCGCAGGTGTCCGGTGTAAGGAGCACGCCGTGACCAACATCGTCGAACTACGTGCAGGAATCAAGGTCTGGCTCGACGGCTGCTCATGGGAAGTCGTGGCGCTGCAGGGACACGATGTCACCCTCCGGTCCGGAGAGCGGATGCAGCGTGTCGCGGTCACCGAGATCGCGGCACGGGGAACAGCGATCTCACCGCCGGACGACACCGCCTCCGCTGACCCTGCTGCCGTAGTGCTCTCCTCGCTGACCGCAACCCAGATTCAGGAACTGGAAACACGAGCCGAACACGTCCGCGGCATCCTGACCGAGGTTGCGACCTCCGGCGCCGAACTCGAATCGGTGTTGGCCACCAGAGCGGCGGAACTTCACGTCTCTGTGCGCACCCTGTACCGCTGGATCGCCGGATACCGCGCGGCAGGAGTTGCCGGACTCACGGACAGTCGGATCCGTAGCCGCTACGCCACCAGTGTCGATCACCGGTGGGACGCAGCATGTGTGCGGGTGCTCGATAGGTACGTCACCGTCTCGACCCCGACGATCGGCGCGGTCATCGATGCCGTTGCCAAGGACCTGGAAGCAGAATTCGGGCCGGGCATGGTGCCGTTGCCCTCCCTGAGCACGGCATACCGGCGGGTGAAGACATTGTCGAAGGGGCGGCACGCGTTCGGTAGCGCGAAAGGCCGGCGGTCGGTGGCGGACCGGCCCCGCGGTGTCCTCGGCCGACTGCGCGCGACCCGTCCGGGGGAGTACGTGGTGCTCGATACCACCGCGCTGGATGTGTTCGCGATGGAACCGGTCACCATGCGCTGGGTTGGGGTGGAGTTGACCGTGGCGATGGACCTGTTCACCCGCTGCATCCTCGGACTGCGCCTGACACCGCTATCGACGCGGTCCCAGGACGTGGCGAATGTGCTGTACCAGTGCATCACTCCCGCCCGCGACACCGACCCGACTGCGGATCAACTCTGGCCGTATCACGGGGTGCCGCGAAACCTGCTCGTCGGCACCGAGTCCCCGGACGGGATCTCCCAGCGACGCGTCGGGGATCTACCGGCATGTCTGCCCGAGGCGATCGTCGTCGATCACGGCAAGCAGTACCTGTCCTCTCATGTGATCGGAGTCTGCGCCCGACTGGGTATCACCGTTCAGCCGGCGATCCCGCACAAGCCCACCGACAAACCCACCGTCGAACGCTTCTTCCGCACCCTGCGCGAATCACTGCTACAGCACCTGCCCGCCTACAAGGGCCCGGACGTGTACTCACGGGGCAAAGACGTCGAAGACGCCGCGTTCTACTACGCCAGCGAACTCGAGCAGATCATCCGGGAATGGGTGGGCCGGGTCTATCACCACACCCGACATGACGGGCTGTGCGTGCCGGAACTGCCGCGGGTGGGGTTTTCGCCGAGCGAGATGTTCGAGATCGGGGTCGCCAAATCGGGTGGTCTGCTGTTGCCGGCGAATCCGGATCTGGCGTATGAGTTCCTCGATGTGCGTTGGCGTACGATCCAGCACTACGGCGTCGAGGTCGACGGACTGCGTTACGACGGATCCGGGCTCACCTTGTATCGCACCACCCGTTCGCCGTATGGCGGTGTGCACGCCGGCAAGTGGCCGATCTTCGTCGACAATCACGACATCCGGCACGCCTGGTTCCAGGACCCGGACAGCCACCGTTGGCATCAGTTGGTGTGGGAGCACGGCGCTTGCCTGAACCAGCCGTTCAGCAGGGACGCCGCCGACTACGCCAAACGCATCGCCGTGCGCGAGCATCGCCACTTCGATCCCGCCGCCGCGGTACGGGATCTGCTGCTCGCGTGGAGCCGAGACGACGTCGCGACACGCCGCGACCGCGCCCTGGCCCGCCGACTCAGTGCCCACCGCCCGCATCCGGAAACCGAAGGACAGCAGTCCGGTATCGACGACGAACGCGACACTGCGTCCGTGCCGGGCGTCGCCGAGCTGCTCGACGAACTCGCCACCAGTCGAACTCAACGGTTGGAGGTGGTCGACGACGTCGACGTATTCGACCGGTACTACGCGGAGCATCCCGACGAAGACGTGTTCGAGGTGTTCGACGAATGAACCCCTGGGCCACCTGGCTGGCAACGTATGGCACTGTCCGCTACCAGCTCTCCCGCAAACAGGGCTGGCACGCCTTCGTCACCGCCCCACCGCGTGAACCGTTCGAGGTCCTCTCCCGCACCGCGATGTCCCGACTGTCGCAGGAGGAGCTCGAGGACTACAACGAAGCCCGGATGGTGTGGAACGCGAACCTGCCGACGATCAAGACCAGCCAACTCGCCGCCGCCTACGGGATCTGCGATCAGGTGATGGCCTCGGCGTATCGGGACGGCGACAAGCTGCGCGGCTCGGTGGTCATCGACGCCGAACCCGGCCTCGGCAAGACCACCATCGCCACCCGCTATGCCCGCGACGTCCACCGGCGAGTTCTGCGCCGCGACGGACCCCTCACCGTGGAGGGGCATCAACGGTGGCCGGTGGCGTTCATCCCGCTCAGCGCCGGGGTCACCCTCAAAGGCCTCAATCAGCAGATCCTGCGGTTCTACGGCCATCCGGCCGTGGACCGTGCCTCCACCTCGAAACTCGGGGCCTTGGCGGTGGACTGTGTCACCTCCTGCGGTACCCGGTTGATCGTGCTCGACGATCTGCACTTCGTCGACTTCCGGCACCGCAACGGCCTGGAGGTATCGAACCATCTCAAGGGTTTGGCCAACGACATGGCCGCTACCTTCATTTACGTCGGGGTGAATCTGACCGCCAAACGCTTCTTCGACGAAGGCCTGCTCGGCGAGCACACCGTCTACGCCCAGACCAGCCGCCGCGCCACCCGCTGCCCGGTTGCCCCGTTCAGCATCGACACCGACACCGGGATGCGCGGCTGGCTCGCGCTGCTGCGCACCGCCGAAGAACACCTCACCCTCGCCGGCAGCCATGACGGGATGCTGTGCGAGCATGCTCGGCTGCTGCACCGCCGCACCCAGGGGCGGATCGCGTCGTTGACGAATCTGCTCGACCGGATCTCGTATCTCGCGATCGTCACCGGCGTCGAAGCCGTCACTGCTGAGTTGATTACGACCGCGACCGTCGACAATGCCAGCGAATCCGCCGCCCGCACCGGCTGATACCGGCTGGTCCCGCCCTGGCCGGCTCAGTGGTTGGGGAACCACTATGGCCACGATAAGAGTCGACCGGTGGCCGATCACCGTGCAACTACATCCCGCCGAGTATCTGCCGGGCTGGCTGATGCGCGTCGGCTGTCGCTACCAACTGACCCCGATCCAGATTTTGCGCGAGCTCCGTGTGCCGCGGAGCCCGACCGGATATCACCTCGTTCTCGAGCACCTGAGCCTGCACGCTCGGTGGATCGCCGCTCACCTCGGTGTCCCTGCCGGTGACCTGCGCGCCGCCCTGTGGGGCCGGCCGATCGATGCCGCCGCGGCACGGTACCTGGTGCACCACCGCCACATTCGGCCCGACCGGGGAGGATCGCGTTTCTGTGCCCGATGCCTGGCCGAACCCGATCCGTGGTGGCATGCAGGCTGGGCCAATCCGCTGCTGCCGCTCTGTGTACGCCACCAGGTGTATCTGCAGTCGACATGCGAAGGCTGCGGTCAGGTGCCGTGGACAGGAACGGCGTGGATGAGCGCTCTGGCCCCGCCGTGGCAGTGCCCGCAGCGCCATGCTCGCGAACCGCAACGCCCGGGGCGTGTGAGACCGTTCTGCCGATACGACCTGCGTGACGCTGCTGTCCTCGCTGCACCGGCGAAGCTGTGTCATGCCCAGCAGAATCTGATCGAGTTCGCTGCCCTCGCCGACCTTCAGCCGAGCCGACAGTTGCGCTACGGCACCACCGACATGCCCATCACCGAGGTGCTCGACGAGCTGTGCCGTCGATTCGTCGACACGATCGGCTCTCCCGTGCGAGGACCTGGCGACCGGCCTGGACAGTCTGAGCAAGGCGATCCTCCCGCGAGGCAGAACTGGCATGCGACCCGTTGGCCGTTCCAGGCTGGGAGCCAGCCGGCCAGTCTGTGAACGTCCCTTGAGTCGTGACGAGCCGGTCCGAGAATCCGCCAGCCGTCATCATTCGCGACCGTTGTCGGAGTCCGCACTGGCGGAGTAGAACGCGCGTTGTCCCGCTCCCTCCGCTTGATTAATCATGTTTCCTCAATATCATCGTTTTATGACGATGAATGAGCGAGCGACGACCTGCTTCGGTGAAAGTCTCGACTCTGCAGCAGCGTTGTTCCACAGTCTCTCCGACGGCACCCGCCTGGCCATCGTGCGCCGCCTCGCCGCCGGGGAATCCCGAGTAGCGGACCTGGTCGGCGAGCTGGGATTGGCGCAATCGACAGTGTCGGCGCACGTGGCATGCCTGCGGGACTGCGGCCTGGTGCAAGGCCGCCCGCAGGGCCGGCAGGTGTTCTACTCGCTGGCCCGACTGGAACTGCTCGACCTGCTGGCCTCGGCCGAAACCCTCCTGGCCGCCACGGGCAACGCCGTCGCGCTGTGCCCGAACTACGGCACCGACACCGACACGGGAGTGACGGCATGAGCGACGCCTGCGGATGCGGCCCCGACGAACCCCGCGTCGAGGGCGAAGACGACCAGGAGCCCGACAAGTGGTGGCAGGTCACCGAGATCCGGGCGGCCGCCGCCGCGGGTGTCCTGCTGATTGCGGCCCTGATCGTCCGCGTCACCGGTGGGCCCGACGCTCTCGGGACGGGCTTCGAGGCGGTGGCGCTGGTCGTCGCCGGCTACACCTTCGTCCCCTCGACCCTCAAGCGGCTGGCCCGCGGCAAGATCGGGGTCGGGACCCTGATGACGATCGCTGCCGTCGGCGCCGTGCTGCTCGGCGAGGTCGGCGAAGCCGCGATGCTCGCGTTCCTGTTCGCCATCAGTGAGGGTCTCGAAGAGTACGCGGTCACTCGCACCCGACGGGGCCTGCGCGCCCTGCTGAATCTGGTGCCGGACACTGCCACCGTCCTGCGCGGCGGCCGTGAACAGACCGTCGCCCCCGCGGAGTTGGGGCTCGGGGAGATCATGATCGTCAAACCCGGGGAGCGGCTCGCCACCGCCGGCACCATCCGCACCGGGCGCACCGCCCTGGACACCTCCGCGATCACCGGGGAATCGGTGCCGGTCGAGGCCGGACCGGGCTCCGAGGTGTTCGCCGGGTCGATCAACGGCACCGGCGTGCTCGAGGTCGAGGTCACCGCCGGCGCGCAGGACAACTCGCTGGCCAAGATCGTGAAGATCGTGGAGGCCGAGCAATCCCGCAAGGGCGAGGCCCAGCGTCTGGCCGACAAGATCGCCAAGCCCCTGGTGCCGGGAGTGATGGTTGCCGCGGCGTTGATCGCCGCGATCGGCAGCGTATTCGGTGATCCGCTGGTGTGGATCGAACGCGCCCTCGTCGTGCTGGTCGCCGCGTCCCCGTGTGCGCTGGCCATCGCGATCCCGGTGACCGTGGTCGCCGCGATCGGCGCCGCCTCCAAGCTCGGCGTCCTGGTCAAGGGCGGTGCCGCCCTCGAAGCGTTGGGCCGGATCCGCACCGTCGCGTTGGACAAGACGGGCACCCTGACCCGGAACCGCCCCGAGGTCATCGACGTTGCCACCACCGGCGGCGCCACCCGCGCCGACGTTCTGAATGTCGCCGCTGCGCTCGAGGCACGCAGTGAGCACCCCCTCGCTGCAGCGATCCTCGCCGCCGTCGACGACTACACCCCCGCCGAGGACGTCGACGCGGTCCCCGGTGCCGGACTGACCGGTCACGTCGGCGGCATTCCTGCCCGTCTGGGCCGGCCCGGGTGGATCGACCCGGGCTCTCTGGCTGCCGATATCGAGCGGATGCAGCACGCCGGAGCCACTGCGGTGCTCATCGAACGCGACGGCACCCTGATCGGGGCGATCGCGGTGCGCGACGAACTGCGTCCCGAAGCCCGCGACGTCGTCGCGGGGCTGCGCCGCGACGGTTACACCGTGGCGATGCTCACCGGCGACAACGAGCGCACCGCACGAGCGTTGGCCACCGATGTCGGTATCGACGAGGTGCACGCCGATCTGCGTCCGGAGGACAAGGCCCACATCATCGACACCCTCCGCGGTACACGGCCGACGGCGATGGTCGGCGACGGTGTCAACGACGCCCCGGCCCTGGCCACCGCCGATCTGGGGATCGCGATGGGCGCGATGGGCACCGACGTGGCCATCGAAACCGCCGACGTCGCCCTGATGGGTGAGGACCTACGG
>CALALQ010000378.1 GCA_937925595.1 uncultured Demequina sp.
CAGCCCGGTCATGCTCGGCGACAGCTTCGGCGGTGTCACACGACGAACCGCCCGTTGCGGATGACGATAGTCTGCGGAGTGGTTGACAGGGTTCCCACCTGCGCACTGTCCTGATACACGCGAACCCGCGAAGGCTCCGCCGCGTTCACCCGCAAGCGATAGCCCGACGAAACCGCCACCCCGTTCAGGGCCGCGACGACCTTGTCGTGAGTCTCGTCGCCGTTCACAGTGACCGTCGCCACGGTCTGACGCGATGCGTTCTGCAGAGTCACCTGATAGTAGAGCTTCCCCTGGAAGTAATACTCGTGCGGCGTCGCCCCTGTCGAGGTCACGACGAGCCTACTGCCGTCCGCGCTCATGCCGATCCAGCCCACGAGCTTGTCGTACCACCCGACGAACAACAATGCTGAGGTCACCGTGACCGGTACCGCTCGCCACAGAACCTCTTGCGTGCCATCTGTCGCCTGCAGGATGGCGACGACGCGCCCCTCGGTCGGTCCGACATTGATGGCGGACGATTCCCTGCCGACCACGGAACTCGGAGATCCGTCGAGCGAGGACGTCTCCGATACGTTCCCGATCGACGAGTCACGATCACCCAGATAGAGCGCCGCATTCGATGCCGCGAAAGTCCCGACGGGAAGGTTGTATCCCACGGTGCGCTCGCGGTGCGCGTCCCGCGAGTCGATGGCGGTCCAGATCTGGTTCTGCAAGGCGGGGTAGGACTGGAGCGCCGACAGCACGGAGGCCGAGATCGGAACGCCCCAGGCGGTGAAGAACGGCCCCAGGTTGCGATCCGCGACCTGAGAGGCGACCTGGGCGAAGAGGTCCTTCTTCTCTTGATCGGTGGATGGCATCGCCAAGCCCCGGATTCGACGCACGCGGTAAGCCTGGCTCACCGCGGGGTAGAACCCCTCGCCGAAGGACTGGCGCAACTGGTCGAAGAGGAACAAGGGGTAGAAGGGGTCTTCGTCCGTGAGCCGTGAGAAGCTGCGATCAGCGACCGGCTGCGCGAAGAATCTCGCGATGCGGTCCTTCGCCTCGGGCCACTGATCCAGACGGTGCTCGCCGGTGAGCCGCTGCTGCAGCGCAAGGGAGGAGATGTTCACGGTGACCTCGCCCAGACCGCCCCACGTGTACGACGGCGTCTGGAACGTGTGTCCGACCTCATGCCAGACACCCCATGTGTCCGGTGTGGTGAGCAACGTCTCGCTCGCGCCGGTGTCGATTTGGAAGCACAACCACTGATTGGTGGCGAAGGCCCACCCCGCACCGGAATCCGCCCCGGAGAAGTAGACCCGACCCGGTCGCTTGCGGGCTATCCCCACGGCGGCATATGAGAGCCCATACACATCGCAGGTAAAGGAGAGGATCCGGTCCAGTCGCCGCACCACATCGGCTGCGTCCCATCTGACACTCCTGCTTCGCATGTCATCGACCAGCCGCCGTTGGAAATCGGCGAACGCTCGGTCGCCGATGAGGCTGACGACCGGCGACGCCGACCAGGAAGAGAGCTGCG
This sequence comes from uncultured Demequina sp., assembly GCA_937925595.1. Next base: position 1,520 of record CALALQ010000378.1, read on the forward strand.
CGGAGAACTCCTCCGGCTTGGTCCGGTCTTTCACCCAGACGGGGTGGGGGCTTCCCCCCGAGAGCGTGACGCCGGCCGCACGCTCGGTCGACGAGTTCGTGACGAAGACGATGCCGTCCTGCGCGGCCGTGATGCTCTGGCGACCGGGAGCGAGAGCGACGGTGGTGAGCTCCCTGCCCTGGCCGCCGTTGAAGTCGCGCCACGGGCCCCGCACACCGATTGCCAGCGAGAGTGTGGGCGGCGCATCCGCATCGACCACGACGTCCAGCACGTCGCCCGCGACGACGTGGCGCCCGGTGGGCTGCGGGTCGCTGTGAGTGAAGCCGCGGTTCTCGAGAACGGCGGTCTCGTCCTGGCTTCCGTGAGGCAGGGCGATGATGCGCGTCGTAGCACCCGTGGAATCGTGCATCACGACCGCTAGGGGCCTGATCTCGAATGCAGTGCTCGCGGCGCCCGAGGAGGCGGTGACTGTGAGTGTGCCGGTTGCCGCAACGGCTCCGGTTCGTACGCGCATAGTCGTCTCGTAGGCGCCCGAGCCATCGGTGACACCTGACGGCTGATCGATCACGCCCTGCGCCGGGTCGCTCAGCGCCAGGGTCATCGGCTCGCCACTACGGGGGCGACCCGAGTCATCGACGCTGGTCGCCCGCACCGTGGTCACCTCGTCGGGGTAGAGCGAGGAACGTGATGTCGCAACCGTGATGCGCCCCGGCGAACTCGCCGCAACCACGGGCGCGTGCACGGCCGCAGTAAGCACCGGCACGGCCCAGACCCCGCCGGCAAGAATGGCCCGACGTGTGGCATCCACGGTCATTGCTCTGTCCCCCCTTCGATCGGCGCGTCCGGTGGAGATCATCGGGCGTGTCCGACGTTGAACGGTACGTCGGAATCGCGAACGCGTCCGCCACCCACGACGAGCCCGGCGGGGTGAACTCAGCCGCACGGTGGCGCGAGACGAGGCGCCGTCCACCCGAGTTCGTTACCACCGCCCACCGAGAGGATCAGGTCAGGCGATCGCGGGAGATGACGTACGTGTGTGTATTCGCGGGCAGAGCTCCCGCCGCGTTTCCGTTCTCGAACCGAACTGTGCGACCCGGTTCGCGCGACGAGATCGTGAGGCGGTCGCCGTCCCGGTACGCGACGCCGTTGAGGGCGTTGGCCACGGCAGATCCGTCGGCTCCGCCATCCACAGACGCGGACGCGACCACCGTCCCGTCTGCGCGACTGAGTGAAACCGAATAGTAGGACTGACCACGGAAGTACACGTGTGCTGTCCGCCCCGTCGAGGTCGCGGCGATTACGCCGGACGCCGGCAGAAGCGAGATCCAACCGATGAGGTTGTCGCCGAGACCGACGAAGCGGATCCCCGAGACCACTGTCACGTCGACCACAGTGGACAGCAGCTCTTGCGTGCCGTCCGACGCCTCGCAGACCGCATAGATCCGCCCGGCACCTGCGCCGAAGGACGAAGCGAGGACGCCGGTACGCACCACCTTCGCCGAAGCATCACCCAGAGTCCGCAACCCGCTGACCCTCACG
>CALALQ010000379.1 GCA_937925595.1 uncultured Demequina sp.
CCCAACAGCAGATCGATACCGGGTCCGGAGCTGATCGCATCGTTGCCCTGGCCACCCTTGATGTTGTCATCGCCGAACGAGTCGGTGATGATGTCATCTCCGTGGCCGCCGACGAGCGCGTCGTTGCCGGCGCCGCCCTCGATGACGTCGTTGCCGCCGTAGCCCCAGATCGCGTCGTCGCCCTCGTCACCGCGCATGCGATCCGCATTCTCGGTGCCGTGGAGTTCGACGTGCTCGTCGCCGTCCCAGCGCCAGGTGCCGTTCGGCTCCTGGATGAGCCCCGCGGGGAGCGGGTTCGGCAGGTTGTCGAGATCGAGGATCGGGTCGTGCAACGCGAAGACGTCGGCCGGAAGGTTCGACGCGTCCGTGTTGCGCTGGATGATGTCGGCGAACGTGTTGCCCTCGAGTGCGGCGAACAACTGCTGTCCCTGGTTGCGGAACAGGTAGTAGAACCGGTCACCGAACTGGAGGTTCTCCAGCTGGATCTCGAACACGTAGTTGAACGTCGAGCCGAGCATGCCGCCGAACGGGTTGAGCCGCTCCGCGAGACCGCCGATCCAGAAGTCGACCTCATCGAGGCCCGTGGTCGTCACACCCTCGGGTGTGTTCGCCCACTCGCCGGTGCTCCACAGGAAGTCCACGCGGTCCTCCGGCGGGTCGAGCGCCTCGGGAGTAAACGCGGCGAGCTGGTCGTGCACGATCTGCGGCACGGCCGCGTAGCCACCGAGGACGTGGATCCTCGAGGGCGCGAGACGTGCGATCTCGTCGAGCACGGCCTGCGACGCCCCGCCCGGGTTCACCAGCAGCAGCGGCGCCCCGTCGAGCCCGGCAGCCACTCCGCCGGCGAGCGCGTCGGCGAAGTTGTAGCCGGTCGCGATGTACACCTCGTCGGCACCGTCCGGGAAGAACCGCTTGCTGACGCTCACGGACGTCTCGATCCGGTCTTCGCCGGAGACCCGGGAGACCGACGGGGAGTAGTTCGACAGCGCCGTGGCGACCGCCGGACCCACCGAGACGTTCCCGCCGAGGATCACGATCTCATCGGGGTCGAGCCGACGAAGCTCCGCGGCGGTCGCGCCGGGGATCGTGGTCGAGGACACCAGCAGCACCGGAGACCCGTCGCGCGCCGCGACCGCGGAGCCCGAGAGTGCGTCGGGGAAGTTCATCCCGTTGGCGATGAACACGCGGTCCACACCCGGCGCGGCGAACTCACGGCTGATCAGCGCGGCGGTCTCGAACCGGTCGGCGCCGCCGATCCGGTCCACGGTCCCGCTCGTGGCGTACGCCTGGAGCCGTGCGGCCTGCGTGGCGCTGACCGCGTTCTCGCCACCGAGGATGACGATCCGCTCGGGCTTGAGCCGCGCGAGCTCGACCGCGGTCGCGCTCGGGATCTCCGCGCCGAGGTGGCTCGCCGTCAGCAGGATGGGTCCGCCCTGCGTCGCGGCTGCCGCTCCGCCCGCGAGGGCGTCGGGGAAGTTCATCCCGTTGGTGAGGTACGCGACCGGCACACCCGGGTTCGGGAATGCCCGCTGCGACACCTTCGCCGCGGTCTCGAACCGGTCGGCGCCGGCGTACTGCAGGATGAACTCCTCGCCGAGCGGCGCGCCGTTCACGAGCAGTGCCGCGGCTTCACGCTTGGCCTCGTAGGTCGTCGCATCAAGGATCGTCGGGTGCGTGCCGTAGGCCGCCACGAAGTTCACGAGCGACGCGTTCGAACCGCCACGGCCGAAGTTGTTGCCGTTCTTGATGCCCTGACCGAAGTCGAACCAGCTGGTGTACGGACGCAGGCTCGGCTCGTTGCTCGCCGCATAGAACGAGCGGCGGGCCGACTGCAGCGACGGGATACCGACGTCGCGACCACGCATCAGGTTGATTGCGGCCAGGTCGTTCGGGATGCCGAGCAGCTGGTTGCGCAGCGTGTCGACGATGTGCTCGTCGATCTGGCTGCCGACCTCCGCCGTCATGCCGTTGATCAACGAGCCGGCGGCCTCCTCGGGGTCGAGGCTCCCCGACCCGGTGTACTCATCCGGGTTCAGGAAGCCGTCGAACAGCGAGATCGGTTCGAGGCTCTGATCGCCGCCCTCGACCGGCGCACGGCCGATCGTGTCGGTCATCATCGAGTGTCCGAACCGATACACCACGTGGGCGAACTCCGCGAAGATCGCGGGATCGACCCCGGGGTTGTAGCTGTTCTCGTTGAAGACGACCGCGTCGATGCCCGGAGCCACCTTGCGCGCGAACTCCTCGAACACGAGGTGCTGGTACTGCATCTCGGTCGCGAACTTCGCGGCGAGGAAGAGCCGCTCCTCGTACGACCAGTCGTCGGCCTCGGGCTGCGGGAGCTCCTCGCCGGCCTTGGCCGACGGGAACGAGTGCTCCAGTCCGCGGAACGCCTTGGCGAACTCTTCGAGGTTGCCGCTCTCGAGCTCGGGGCGCTCGCCGTTCAACACCGCCTCGATCTGCCCGACCATGCGGTTGTGCTCCGCGTGGAACACGGCGTGGATCGCGGTGAGTCCGATGTTCTCGTTGACGCGGCCGTCACCGGCGACGAAGTGCTCGCCGAGCGCCACGTTGTCGTAGCCGGCGAGCACCGGCTGGCCGTCCTCACCGAGGACCTGCTGGCCGTTCTCGTCGTACCGCGGAAGCAGCTCCCCGTTCTGGCCGGTGACCGGCTTCGAACCGTGCGCGATGTCCTCGAGGAAGGCATGGCCGGTGCCGAGCGCGTTCTCGGTCGAGATGGGGTTGGCGGTGTCGCCCTCGATGTAGGCGACGCCGAATTCGGCGCTCTCGTCGGCGACCACGAGCTGCGGAAGCTTCCGCTCGGGCCCGGGGAGGAAGTGACCGTACTGGTCGGTGAGCAGCAGCGGCACATCGAGCACGTCGGCGTCGGTGAGGTCGATGCCGAGCACCGTGCGCGCCTGGTGCTTCACGTCGTTCCAGGTCGCAAGACCGCCGTTCTCGCCCTCGAGCAGCAGCCCGGTGACGGTCGCGTTCGGGAAGTACTCCCGGAGGAACACCTGGTGGGACGGGTGCGACGAGTAGGTCTGGTTCTGGTCGATGAAGGGCGTCGTGAGGTTCTCGTGGTCCTCGGTGGTCCGGTTGCCCGCCTCGTCCGGCATGCGGGTCGCCCGGGTGAGCGTGAGGAAGTTGGTCCGAGAGCCCTCGACGTACAGCGGGTCGTCGGGCTGCAGCGGCACGAAGATCGAACCGTTGCCGCCCTTGCGCACGAGGTCGAGGCCGTGGTCGAAGAACTGGCCGAAGAAGCCCAGGAACGTGTTGAACGGGGCCGAGAGTTCCTCGTCGGGCGCGGTGTTCGGCGTCACCACGAGGTCGGTGTTCCCGATTCGCGTGGCGGTGCCCGCCTCGACCTGGTTCACGATCGCGGGGTTGTTCATCGTCTGGTCGACGATGAGGTTGGAGATCGTGCGCGGGTCGGAGTCGTAGACGATGCCGTCGGTCTGTGCGTAGCAGGTGAGCCCCTCGTCACATGCCTCGACCACGTCGGGCGCGTTCCCAGGAGGGCCCGTCGGGGGCACCGTGCCCGGGTATGCCGGGTTCGGGTCCGCCTGGCGCCACTCGGGGTCGAGCATGCGCGGGAAGGCTCGGTTCGACGACCCGAAGTCGGCCTGACCGGCCAGCAGGTTGTTCTCGCTGCCGTCGACGGTGCGGACACCGAGCGTGCGTGCGTCACCGTTGACGCACTTCCCGCTGTCGTCGTCGTCGTTCGCACACCGCAGCGGGTTGCCCGCCGCGTGCGACTCCGAGATCTGGATCTGCCGGAGGATGAACTCCAGGTCGTTCTGCGTGAGCACGAAGGAGGGATCTTCATCGGTCGCCGCGTTCGCGGCCGTGACCGGCTGCAGCGCGAGCATGGTCACGACGAGCATGACCGCGGTGGTGAGGGCGAGGAGCAGGCGCGCGAGGCGCCTCGGTTCTGAGTGTTCGAACGACGCGCGGGCGCGCGTCGGCGCAGTGGGATTCATTGCCGTGCCTCCAGGTTCGGCGGGTACCGAAATAGAGCGAGGCGACGGAGGCACGACGGGTATCGCGCTCCGATGAGGATTCGTCGGGTATTACATCCCCATCGAGCACAGTTTTGGACGCGAAAAAGCTGACGGTCAATCAAACATGAGTGAATTACCCTCGTTTTGGGGGACGAGGGACCCCGATTCGGACGTCTCGGCCGAGACGGATCAGAGCGCCGGAGGCCCGCGCGGGTCGGTACCGAGCAGCGAGCGGATGCCTCGACGGCCGGCCTCCGACCGGCTCGCGGCGCGCCCGAGCGCTAGCCCGAGGAGGGTCGAGCGGGTCGCCACAGCGTCGTCGCCGTCGTCCGTCTCGGTCGGTGCGTCGGCACCGCCACGCGGGTCGGAATCACCGGACTCGGGCGCGATATCGCCCGCGATCCACGACTGCCCATCGGGCGAAAGGGCCTCGACCGGCGCCGTGGGCGCGAGCGCGAGCGCCGTTGAGAGCAGCGCGACGAGCGTCGCCGTCGCGAACATGACGGCAGCGCGCGCGGCGGCGCGCAACACTCGCGTCGGGCTGCTCCTCATCGCTGAGGCCTCTCTCGGCCGGTCTGCCGTCGGGTGTCGGTGGGTGACGCTCACCGTACACTGCACAGGCCCAGACGCACCAGTGCCCCCGTTGACTAGGGTTGGTGCACGTGACCGCTCTCTCCGATGACCTCGCGCTCGCCCTCGACCTCGCCGACCGCTCCGATGCACTGTCGCTCTCGCGCTTCCGCGCCACGGATCTCGAGGTCTCGACGAAGCCCGACCGCACGCCCGTCACCGAGGCCGATCTCGCCGTCGAGGGCGAGATCTGGAAGACGCTCCAGCAGCTCCGCCCCGACGACAGCGTGCTCGGCGAGGAATTCGGCACCGCCGGCTCCTCCAACCGTCGGTGGATCGTCGACCCGATCGACGGCACCGCGAACTTCCTCCGCGGCGTCCCGGTGTGGGGCACGCTCATCGCCCTCGCCGTGGACGGCGTGCCGGTTCTCGGCGTCGCTTCCGCGCCGGCGATGGGCCGCCGCTGGTGGGCCGAGCGCGGCCGGGGCGCATGGACGACGGATGCTCCGGGCGCGACGCCGCGCCGCATCGGAGTCTCGGGCGTGACCAGCCTCGCCGACGCCTCTCTGAGCTTCCAGAGCCTCGCGCAGTGGCGCGACGCCGGCGCGCTCGACGGTCTCCTCACGCTCGCGCAGCAGGTCTGGCGGGACCGCGCCTATGGCGACCTGTGGTCGTACACCCTGCTCGCCGAGGGACTCGTCGACATCGTGGGTGAGTTCGATGTGAAGACGTACGACCTCTCCGCGCTCATCCCGATCGTGGAGGAGGCGGGCGGGCGCTTCACCTCGATCGATGGTGAACCCGGCGCCCACCACGGCAGCTCGCTCGCGACCAACGGGCACCTGCACGACGCCGTCCTCGCCGTGCTGCACGAACCGCGCTGAGGCGCGAGTGCGCCGCGCCACGGCGCACCCCCCGCCGTGTCGCGCGAGCACCGCGCGACGCGACGCGGAACCCGCACCAGGCCCCGCGCCGCGTGTCAGCTGCGGTTATCGGGCAGCTCGCCACCGCCTCGCGCGTCGGCCCAGAGGTCGACGCCCGTGTCGACGGCGTGCTGGTCGATGGCCGTGAGCTCCTCGTCGGTGAGTTCGAGCCGCTCGAGCGCGCGCACGTTCTCCTCGAGCTGCTCGACCCGGCTCGCGCCGATGACGAGGCTCGTCACGCGTTCGTCGCGCAGCGCCCAGGCGAGCGCGAGCTGCGCGAGCGACTGGCCGCGGGACGAGGCGATCTCATTGAGGGCGACAAGCCGTTCGCGGGCCTCGTCGGAGATCATCGACGGGTCGAACGAGGTGCCGGCCGCGGCCCGCGAGTGCTTGGGGATGCCGTGCAGGTACTTGTCGGTCAACAGGCCCTGCGCGAGCGGGGTGAAGCCGATGACACCGAAGCCGAGGTCCTCGGCCGCGTCGAGCAGCCCCTCGGTCTCGATCCAGCGGTTCAGCATCGAGTACGACGGCTGGTGGATCGTCAGCGGCGTGCCGAGCTCGCGCAGGTAGCCCGCGATCTCGCGGCTCTGGTCGGCCGAGTACGACGACACGCCGACGTACAGCGCCTTGCCCGCGCGCACCACGGCGTCGAGCGCGGCAGCGGTCTCCTCGAGCGGGGTGTCGGGGTCCGGCCGGTGGTGATAGAAGATGTCGACGTAGTCGAGTCCCATGCTGGCGAGCGACCGGTCGAGGCTCGCGACGAGGTACTTCCGACTGCCGCCGACGCCGTACGGCCCCGGCCACATGTTCCAGCCGGCCTTCGTCGAGATGACGAGCTCGTCGCGGTGCGCGGCGAAATCGCCGCTGAGGATGCGGCCGAAATTCTCCTCGGCCGATCCGAACGGCGGACCGTAGTTGTTGGCGAGGTCGAAGTGGATGATGCCGAGATCGAAGGCGCGCCGGAGCAGGGCACGCTGGCCGTCCAGCGGACGATCCTCGCCGAAGTTGTGCCAGAGCCCGAGCGACAGCAGCGGCAGCTGCAGACCTGAGCGGCCCGAGCGTCGGTAGGTCATGCGGTCATAACGTGCGGGATCAGCGGCGTAGGGCATCTGGCCATGTTAACGCCGCCGAGCCCGGCGTCTCGCCGGTTGACGCGGTGCCGATCGGCGCGCACGGGACGCCCCGCCGTAGTGCAGGCTGGTGTGCGTGCGGCGTGCGATCGACTGGTGGGAGCGACAGCAGGTGTGGCTCGCGATCGTGGCCATCGCGGTCGGTGCGATCGTCGGCCTCGGTCTGCCGTCGCTCGCCCGTCCACTGGAGGTGGCGATCACCCCGGCACTCGGTCTGCTGCTGTACGCGACCTTCCTCGGGGTGCCGTTCCAGCGGCTCGGCCGGGCGCTCAGGGACGGGCGGTTCCTCGTCACGGTCCTCGTGCTGAACTTCGTGCTCGTTCCACTGGTCGCGTTCGGTCTCAGCCGGTTCGTCGCCGACGAGCCGGCACTCCTCGTCGGCGTGCTGCTCGTGCTGCTCACCCCGTGCGTGGACTACGTCATCGTGTTCACGGGACTGGCCCGCGGCGCGCGTGACCGGCTGCTCGCCGCGACGCCCGTGCTCATGGTCACGCAGCTGGCGCTGCTCCCGGTGTACCTCCGAGTGATGACCGGTTCCGACGTCACGGCGTCGTTGGATGTGGCGCCCCTCGTGGCGGCGTTCGTCTGGCTCATCGCGCTGCCGCTCGCGGCTGCGGCGGCGACGCAGGCGCTCGCGCGGCGTTCGCGACTCGCCGCCGCGGTGCGGTCCGGATTCCTCGCCTCGATGGTTCCGCTGCTGATGGTCACGCTCGTGGCGGTGATCGGCTCGCAGATCTCCGCGGTGAGCGGGCAGCTCGCCGCCCTCGCGACGGTGGTGCCGCTGTTCCTCGCGTTCCCGCTCG
>CALALQ010000380.1 GCA_937925595.1 uncultured Demequina sp.
CGTCGTGATCTCCGTTGGCGGGCCGCTCACCCCGGTGACGATGGACAACGGCCTCGCGACCACCGCGGCTCGCCTTGCCGCTCGCCACGCGCTGCCTGCCGTCGCGATCACCACTGAACTGAGCGTCGGGCGGCGAGATGTGATGGCCGCAGGGCTGAGCGGAACCCACGAGGGCGAGCCAGGTTCGGACGGGCTGGCGGATGTGGTGCGGCGCGTGGCGCAGACCTGGGCGCCGCGACGCGATGCGTGACTTACGCAACGCGATGTAGGGAATATCGGGGGCGCGTCGTACGCTGGTACTCACGGACGCGACAGAAGGGAGCCGCCCATGACAGACACTGCTATCGAGACCAAGGCCCACGGGGTAGTCATCACTGACGCCGCCGCGGCCAAGGTGAAGAGCCTGCTCGAGCAGGAGGGCCGCGACGACCTTCGACTGCGACTCGCAGTGCAGCCGGGAGGCTGCTCCGGTCTTATCTACCAGCTGTACTTCGACGAGCGCACCCTGGATGGGGACGCGATCCGCGACTTCGACGGTGTTGAGGTTGTTGTCGACAAGATGTCCGTCCCGTACCTCGACGGCGCAACGATCGACTTCGCGGACACGATCGAGAAGCAGGGCTTCACGATCGACAATCCCAACGCGTCCAGCTCGTGCGCGTGCGGCGACTCGTTCAGCTAAAGAGTTCTCTTCATCGCAGACGGACGGTGAGGGCGAAAGCCCCGCCGTCCGTTTCTGTTTCTCCGACGAACTCGTTGCCGGTCATGCGGGCCCAGGCGGGCACATCGACGCGAGCGGCTGCGTCCGTGCACTCCACCGTCAGCTCATCGCCCGTGCGCGCGTCAACGGCAGCCTTCGCGAGTTCGATGATGGGCAGCGGGCACAGCATCCCGCGAGCGTCGATTGTGATCTCAGTCAATGGGGGGCGCTCCCGCCTGTTGTCGCAGGTCCTCGATCGCGCTCGTGACCGCTGCCAGGAAACGCTCGATGTCGTCGCTCGTGATGCCGGGATGCAGAGCGAGGCGCACATTGCCGTGCGTCAGCGAGCCGACGGCGCCGAGCACTCGCGAGGGCTCGAGAGTGCTCGTGGTGCACGCCGAGCCTGAACCGACAGCAAAGCCCTCCTGGTCGAGCCGGCTGAGCAGCGCCTCGCCGCCCACGTAGAGGCACGAGAACGTCACGACGTGCGGGAGTCGGCTCTCCGGGTCTCCCACCACATCGACGCCGGGAACCGCGGCCATGCGCTCGCGAACCCGGTCGATGAGCTCGGCCTGGCGCGTCGCCTCCGCGTCCGCGTTCTCGAGCCGCTCCTGCAGCGCGACGGCCGCGGCAAGGGCAAGCGGCACGCTCACGCCACCGGGCGCCCAGTCATCGCCTTCGGGCCACGCCGGCAGCCAGCGCGTGTGGGGACGCAGCGCGATCACACCAATGCCCGACGGCCCGCCCCAGTCCGCAGGATTCATCGCCAAGGCGTCCCACGCCTCGGGAGCGGCGATGTGTCCGATGGAACTGGTGGCGTCGACGATGAGCGGCACTCCGCGCTGGGACGTCACCTCGTGGACCGCGGCAAGATCCTGCACCGTTCCCAGCTCGTGGTTCGCGTGCTGGATGGCCACGATCGCCACGCCAGGATCGATGAGTTCCTGTGCAAGCGCGTCAAGGTTCACGTGGCCGAGGCTGTCGACAGGCACCTCGCGTGGGGGAGCGCCAGCCATGAACGATGCGGCGTGGATGACAGCGTCGCGCTCGATCGCGCTCACGACGACGTCCGACCGGCCCCTGCGCGCCGTCCAGATGCCCGCGACGAGCTTCTCGATCGCCGCCACCCCCGACGGCACGAAGTGAATGTCCTCAGCCCTGGCGCCCACAGCGTCGGCGATTGCCTGTCGAGAACCCTCGAGCAGCGACCGGGCGCGCCGCGACTCGGTGCTGAGGCGGTCCGGATCCGCCCAACCCTCCGCGAAACCCGCGCTGAGCGCGTCGATGGTGCGCGGGGACAGGGGAGCAGACCCGCCAGAGTCCAAATACGTGCGGGGTGCTGACATGGCATCACGGTATCGCGCGATACACTGGCCGGGTGTCCAACAGCCCTCGTTCGCGCGCACCCAAAATCGCCCTCGCGAGTACCGGTGCGGCTCTTCTTGTTGCCCTATTAGCAGGTTGTTCAACCGGCATTGAGAACGGCGCACTGCCGTCGACGCCGGAGATCACCAACCAGACCGGTCGAATCATCGCCCTCTGGAACGGATCGTGGATCGCCGCGCTCGGCGTCGGCCTCGTCACGTGGGGCCTGATCCTGTGGTGTGTCGCGGTCTACCGCAAGCGCAAGGACGACAGCAAGCTGCCGCCCCAGACGCGCGCGCACCTGCCCCTTGAGCTCATGTACACGGCGCTGCCGCTGATCATGATCGCGGTGCTGTTCCGCTTCACTGCCACGGACATCGCGGAGATCAAGGACACCTCTGCCACGCCGGATTACACGATTGAGATCATCGGCAAGCAGTGGAGCTGGGACTTCAACTACACGGACGACGACACGCACCTCGCGGGCGTCCAGGCGCAGCTCACCGGTGAGGAGGGCGTCGAGGAGACCCTTCCGACGCTGTACCTGCCCGTCGACAAGCGCATCGAGTTCCACATCATGTCCCGCGACGTGATCCACTCGTTCTGGATCCCCGCGTTCCTCTACAAGACGGATGCCATCCCCGGACGAGAGAGCGTGTTCCAGGTGATCCCCACCAAGGAGGGGTTCTACAAGGGCAAGTGCGCTGAGCTCTGTGGCGAGTACCACGCCTCGATGCTCTTCAACGTCAAGGTTGTCTCACAGGAGGAGTACGACGCTCACATGGAGTGGCTCCGAGCAAACGGCGGCGATGGCCAGCTTGGCATCGAGTACAGCCGTGACCAGGTGGTCAAGATCACGCAGGACCAGGCAGCGGAGGAGAACCACTGATGGCTACCGTCGCATATGAGGCCGACGCTGCTGGCATCGAGGCTCCCGCCGTTCCGGTGGCGCCTCGCAAGGCCGGCTCGCTCGTCGTCAACTGGATCACGTCGACTGACCACAAGGTCATCGGCAAGCTGTACCTGATCACCTCGTTCTTCTTCTTCATCGTGGGCGGTCTGCTCGCGCTGCTCATCCGTGCGGAGCTCTTCGAGCCCGGCATGCAGGTGGTGCAGTCAGCGGAGCAGTACAACCAGCTGTTCACGATGCACGGCACGATCATGCTGCTGCTGTTCGCGACGCCGCTGTTCGCGGGCTTTGCCAACATCATTGGCCCCCTGCAGATCGGTGCCCCGGACGTCGCGTTCCCGCGACTGAACATGCTTGCGTATTGGCTGTACCTCTTTGGTGGCCTCATCGCGATGGCCGGATTCTTCACGCCGCAGGGCGCCGCATCGTTCGGCTGGTTCGCCTACGCACCCTTGTCGAACTCCATCTACTCACCGTCGCTTGGTGGCGACCTGTGGGTCTTTGGTCTCGCGCTTGGTGGCTTTGGAACCATCCTCGGTGCCGTCAACTTCATCACCACCATCGTGACGATGCGCGCACCCGGAATGACCATGTTCCGCATGCCCATCTTCTCGTGGAACATCCTCGTGACGTCGATGCTCGTGTTGATCGCGTTCCCGCCCCTTGCAGCCGCGCTGCTTGCGCTGGGTTCGGACCGTCAGCTCCACTCGCAGGTGTTCAACCCGGACAACGGTGGTGCCATCCTGTGGCAGCACCTGTTCTGGTTCTTTGGCCACCCAGAGGTGTACATCATCGCGCTCCCGTTCTTCGGCATCATCACCGAGATCATCCCGGTGTTCTCGCGCAAGCCGCTGTTCGGCTACACGGGCATGGTGTACGCGACTATCGCGATCGCCGCGCTGTCCGTGACGGTGTGGGCCCACCACATGTACGTCACGGACGCCGTGCTGCTGCCGTTCTTCGCGTTCATGACCATGCTCATTGCCGTGCCGACTGGTGTGAAGTTCTTCAATTGGATCGGCACCATGTGGCGAGGCAAACTCACGTTTGAGACGCCCATGCTGTGGGCCATCGGCTTCCTCATCACGTTCCTCTTCGGCGGCCTCACCGGCATCATCCTGTCCTCGCCGCCGCTGGACTTCCAGCTGTCCGACTCCTACTTCGTGGTGGCCCACTTCCACTACGTGGTGTTCGGCACCGTGGTCTTCGCGATGTTCGCTGGCTTCTACTTCTGGTGGCCAAAGTTCACGGGCCGCATGCTCAACGAGCGCCTGGGCAAGATTCACTTCTGGATGCTGTTCATTGGGTTCCACGTGACGTTCCTCATCCAGCACTGGCTGGGTGTTGACGGCATGGCGCGTCGCTACGTCGACTACATGCCTGAGGACGGCTTCACGTTCATGAACCAGGTCTCCACGGCCGGCTCCGTGCTGCTCGCGCTGTCGACGCTGCCGTTCCTGTGGAATGTGTACATCACACAGCGCAAGGCGCCCCAGGTGCTCGCTGACGACCCGTGGGGCTTCGGCAACTCGCTCGAGTGGGCGACCTCGAGCCCGCCGCCGCGCCACAACTTCACCTCGATCCCGCGCATCCGCTCCGAGCGCCCCGCGTTCGACCTGCACCACCCGGAGGCGGCCGCGATCGACCACGCTCACAGCGCCAACGACCCGATGGTCGACGACGCAGAAGTTGAGACGGATGACTCCGCAGAGGACTCCGCCAAGGACAAGGGAGAGTAGGCCATGAATCGCGAAGCGAACGTCTTCTACCTTCCCTCGTTCTTCTTCTTTATCGCGGCGATCGTCTACGGCTCGCTGACGGGCTGGGGCGAGTGGGTCGGCATCGTCTGCATCGCTCTGACCGGTGGCATGTTCATCATGGTCGGCGTGTACTTCAAGATGCTCGCCAAGCGTCACGGTGAGCGTCCTGAGGACCGCAACGACGCCGAGATCTCCGAGCTCGCAGGCGAGCAGGGAATCTTCGCGCCGTGGTCCTGGTGGCCGCTCATCCTCGCAGGTGCTGCCGCCCTCGGCTTCGCCGCGCTGGCGATCGACTGGTGGCTCATGGCACCGGCAGCTGTGCTCGGCGTGATCGGCCTGGTGGGCTGGGTCTTCGAGTTCTCTCGCGGCCAGCACGCTCACTGAGCGCACACAGCTCCAGCCGCCCGGCTCTCCATTACGGAGGCCGGGCGGTTTGCTGTGTACGGAAGGCGAGCCAGCGTCGGGCAGGAGAGAACCAGCCCAAACCCCAAGGCGCCTCCTGGAACGCTCCGCACGGACGCTGTGACTCCGGTGAAGGCTGTGACACGCAACCTGCCGTCCGACGGTCACATTCGCAACATGTGTCCCAACGCCCGTGCGGAGCGTTCCGCTGGGCACAGGCGGGGTGTCAGGTGCCTGGAGCACGCGAAAGGGCCCCCAGCACTCGCTGAGGGCCCTTTCAGAGCTTGGTGTGGTGCGACCTAGAGGTTCACGTGCTCCATCGAGACTGCGTTCGCGAAGCGCTCCTGGACGTTCGCCCAGTTCACGACGTTCCACCAGGCCTTGACGTAGTCGGCCTTGACGTTCTTGTACTGCAGGTAGAACGCGTGCTCCCACATGTCGAGCGTGAGCAGCGGCACCAGACCGATCGGCACATTGCCCTGCTGGTCGTACAGCTGGACGATGAGCAGCTTCTTGGCGATGGTGTCCCACGCAAGGATCGACCAGCCGGATCCGAAGATCGTCATGGCGTTGTTGGTGAAGTGCGCCTGGAACTTGTCGAACGAGCCGAAGTCGTTGTCGATCGCGGCAGCGAGTTCACCGGTGGGCTTGTCGCCGCCCTCGGGGGAGAGGTTGGTCCAGAAGATCGAGTGGTTGGTGTGGCCGCCGAGGTTGAACGCGAGGGCGCGCTCAATGCCGGCGACGGCGCCGAAGTTGCCCGTCTCGCGAGCCTCCGCAAGCTGCTCGAGCGCCGTGTTCGCGCCAGCGACATACGCGGCGTGGTGCTTGGAGTGGTGCAGCTCCATGATCTGGCCGGCGATGTGCGGGTCGAGCGCACCGTAGTCGTAGGCAAGATCGGGCAGGCTGTAAACGGCCATGCTTTCCTCCATCGTCGTGCCCAGGCGGCGCCCAGGCGATTACCGGGAACTCTTCGAGCCTAACGAATCGCCAGGCCCTTTGTAGGCGACAACCTCGCCACAGCGTCGGGCATTCCGCCCGACGCTCCACTCACCTATACCCGAAAGCCCTGGTGGGCAATCGGATCAGTGGTGAGCGTGCTTGGCCTCTTCGTACTCAGCAGGGGTGACAGGCTTGACGCGCTGCTCGTAGTAGAAGTGCGACAGGCGCTTCTTGAAGCGGTCCCACTTGTATCCCTTGCGGCGCACGCCACGGTCGTTGAACTCGGGCTCAATCTCGATGGGTGCGATGTCGTCGTGCTGGACGCGCAGCCACACCTCCTGATCCGTGAGCGGCTCGTGGACCTCGATGTACTCACCGTGCTCGTAGCGCACGATGCGACCGGTCTCGTGGCCGTGCAGGACCAGCTCCCTGTCCTTGCGCTGCAGGCCGAGGCAGATGCGGCGCGTGATGACGAAGCCCAGGATCGGCAGCGCGAAGATGCCGATGCGGTTGAACAGCGTGATGTCGTTGAGGGAAAGGTGGAACAGGTTCGCAATGATGTCGTTCGAACCCTCGATTACGAGGACCACGTAGAACAGGATCAGCGCGACGCCGAGGCCCGTGCGGACGGGCACGTTGCGCGGACGGTCAAGCACGTGGCGCTCGCCGCGGTCACCGGTGGCCCATGCCTCGAACCACGGGTACAGCGCGAGGAACGTGAAGAACAGTCCGGGGATGATCACCGCAGGAACGAGGATGTTCCACGACCACGTGAAGCCCCACAGCTCCCACTCACTGGGCACACCGCCCAGCCAGCCTGGCATCAGGCGCAGCGCGCCGTCGACAAACAGGATGTACCAGTCGGGCTGGGTGCCTGCGGAGACGGGGGAGGGGTCGTACGGGCCGTAGTTCCACACGGGGTTGATGGTGAACAGACCAGCAACGATCGCGATGATGCCAAACACCACGAAGAAGAAGCCACCGGCCTTGGCCGTGTACACGGGGAACAGGGGCAGGCCCACCACATTGCGGTGCGAACGGCCGCCGCCCGGGTACTGGGTGTGCTTCTGCAGGAACACCAGGAACAGGTGCACGGCGATGAGGCCAAGGATGAGGCCCGGCACCAGCAGGATGTGCGCGGTGAACATGCGAGGAATAAGCACTTCGCCGGGGAACTCCCCGCCGAACAGCCAGTACGAGATGTACGTGCCGATGATCGGGATGCCCTTGACGACACCGTCGATGATGCGCAGGCCGTTGCCCGAGAGCACGTCGTCGGGAAGCGAGTAGCCGGTGAAGCCGGCAGCGAGCGACAGGATCATCAGGGGGAACCCGACGAGCCAGTTGATCTCG
>CALALQ010000381.1 GCA_937925595.1 uncultured Demequina sp.
GTCAGTAGCCGACCTGCTTCAGCGCGTACTCGGCCTGCTTCTTCGTGAATTGGCTCCCGTACTTGCTGGTCAGCTGGTCGTACAGCCCCTGACGGCTGAACGAGGTCAGCTCCAGATAGGACTCGGCCGCTTCGACGGCTTCCTTCTTCCAGTTGACGAGCTTGTTGTCCTCGAGGTATGTGATCGCGAACTCGGCCTCGGCTTTCTCGAAGCCCGACCCGTACTCGCTGGTGAGCTGGTCGAACAGGCCAGCGCGGCTGAACGAGGTGAAGCTGAGGTACGACTCGGCCTCTCGGATGGCGTTCTCCTGCGCGAGGGTCAGCGCCGGCGGTTCGTCCAGGGTGAGCTGGACAGTGGAGCCGACCTCGACCTCACCCTTCTTGTCGACCTTGAGAACCTTCCACTCGTCTTCGCCGTCGTAGTCTGCTTCCAGGCCCGCTTCCCAGAGGGCGTCGGCTGCGTCCTCGGCGGTCATCCCGACGAGGTCGTCGGGCACGGCAACCATCTCCGGCTCCGGCTCCGGCTCCGGCTCCGGCTCCGCTGCCGGTTCTGCCGCCGGTTCCTGCTCTTCGGGCTGCTCAGCGACCGCGGCGGGCTTGTCCTTCGTGCCCGGCGCAGCGGTGTTGCTGCGGCCGCCGCCGAGGGCGTTGCCGATGCTGCTGATGACGATGAGGCCGGCGACGATGCCGACCGGGATGACGATGCCCTTCCGCTTGAACCACGGGCGCTTCTCCGCCGTAGCGGGAACAGGCGCGGCCGGTGCGCCAGCGATGCGGGTCTGCGCGGTCCACGCGCTCCCGTCGAAGTAGCGTTCGGTTCCCGGCACGTTCACGTCGGGATACCATCCCGGTGCGTAGGCGGGCTGACCGTCAGTGGGCGTAGACATAGGGCTCCTCTTCACGAAACGACGCGCACCCGCAGTGCTGCGGGCGCGGTCCCCTCGGGTGAGGACCTTCCATCCCCAGGCGCGTCACGCACACCATATCGACCCGGTCGGACATCCGGCCAGAGGTACTGGCCACGGAACTACGTCGCGCTGCGCATGGGGGGAACTATGGCTTCGCATCTCGCGCCTTACGCTCACGTCGACCCCGCTGAGGTCACCGCCCGGCGTGCGCGCCGCCCCAGCACCGTCTACCAGCAGCTGCTCGCCCAGGGGTTTACGCCCGACGACATCGCCGCTGAGGTGGAGGTGACCGTCGGTATCCGCCGCATCGCGTTGCTCGCTGCCCGCCAGGACGGGACCGACGAGCCGATGCTCGGGGTCGCGTACGGCGGTGACTTCCGTTCCGAGGAGGAGGCCGGCATCCCCCAGATCGGGCGCTCACTGCGCGAGCTTCTGCACGACGACCATGTGTTCACCGGTGAGGTCGAAGGCCACTGGTACCTCGGCATCCACGCCGACTCCGGCGCGTGGCGTGAGGGTGAGAACGTCCCCGCCCGTGCCACCGAAGCGCTCCGCCGCGCCCGCGAAGAGCAGCAGGACGCGCCCTCGCGCGACCGGTGGCTGAGAGTCGCAGACCTTCGGAAGAACCTCCGGGACGTCGGTGTCACCGGCCCCCTCCCGCGCACGAAGGACGAACTCCTCGCCCTGCACGCTGAGCATGTCCACGGACGGTGGGACATTGCGAGCGTGGGCGAGTTCCACCACGGCGACACGCTCATCCTGCTTCCGGGCCGCCCCGTCATCACCGCCGTCCTCCGCATCCTGGCTGCCGCCGGCACGCACCTGCGGATGACGGGGCCCACCAGCGGCCCGTTCCGCGACGGCGCCGTCCTCATCGACGAGCGGGACTGGACCGCCGAGCACGTCGAGAAGATCCGTGCTGCCGCCGCCCGCCGGGAGCGCCTGGACGCCGAAGCCGAACCCGTCCGCAAGCTCCTCCGCAAGAACGGGCGCCTGTGGTCTTTGCGCGCGGGCGACACCATGGATCGCGCCTACTGGCTGAACTATTCCCCGCGAAACGCCCGGCAGGTGTCCGGCTGGTTCAGCCTCGACGAGCTCGAACGCCGCGCACGGGAGGAAGATTGGGACTTCGCTCGCTGAGACCGCCGCGTACATGGTCGATATGACCAAGAAGCAGCTGACCCAGGCGCAGAAAGACGCCCGCCACGAGGACGGGAAGTTCGGGGAGGTCGCGAAGACCGACCCTGCTAAGGGCACCCTCAACAGTCCTGTGGCGCCGGAGGACACCACCTACGTCGTCTGCATCGACGGCAAGCCCGCCAAGAACGGCGTAGGCAAGAAGGGCGCGGGGATGAGCGACGCGCTCGAACGCGCGTACGTCATCATGAACCACTACGACTACACGAAGACCACAGCCAAGCCCGTCTTCTCCATCCGCTGCCAAGACACCGGCGTCACAGTCCAGGTCCCGTACGGCGACCAAGGCCAGATCGTCGCCGAGTACGGGTACGGTGAGGCTGTCACCGCCGACGAGATGGACACTGAGAGCCTCAGCATCTCCTCCGCGGACAAGGTCTTCGTCGACCCGTACATCGACCTCGGCCCGTACGGTGAAGGGGAACTTGACGAAGTCTGCGAGTGGCTCCGCGAGGGGTACGACAGGCGCCTCCACATCAGCACTGTGTACGCACGTCGCGATGACGAGACCGGCGGCCGCCACATCGACGTGGACGTCAATGAGAACCTGCGCTTCCTCGCAGACCACCTCTGCCCCGACGACTACGAGTTCACCGCTGACCCTGACAGCGACCTTGACGCGGCGGCGCAGCGGCACGAGGCGTGGCTCGACGACAACCAGGACATCATCGAGGACGTCTACGCTGAGTGGTTCAACGCTGAGATCACGCCGTCCACCGACTATGGCTGGGAGGCCGCGTCCGTCGCTGTCCGCACGACCGTCCCGTACGGGCGGTTCACCAGCCGCCTCGTGCTCGAAGACGTGCACTCCAACGTCGCCGGCTACGTCAACAAGACCGATGCCGGCACCTACGGCTCCCCGTACGTCGGAAACGAGATCCTGCGCCGCATCCGTGAGCGTGAGGCGCAGCAGGAAGAGGAAGCGCAGTTCGACCGCTTCGAGCAGCAGATCCTCGCCGAAGGTCGCTGAGGCACACTGGAGGCATGGAGACACGATGAGCACTGGAATGAGCTCGCAGGAGCGTAGCGAGAAGGCGAAGAACCAGCTGCGTGAGCCGGGCGGGTC
>CALALQ010000382.1 GCA_937925595.1 uncultured Demequina sp.
GCTTCCACTCGCCGGTCAGGTCAAGCGGTTCGGCCGGCGCGACCTCTTCCTCGGTGTGCGTGCCGCGGCTCCAAGGCCGCCAACCTCGAAAGCAACGGGCAATGAAGTCCTTCACAGAATCAGAGGAAGCGATCGTGACAGAACCCACCTCACCGTCAGAGTCACCCGCGCCGACACCGGGTGCGGGTTGGTACCCCGACATGAACATGCCCGGTAGCCACCGCTACTACGACGGTGCGAACTGGACCTCGCATGTGCGCCCATCGGCCGCCGTGACCGCCGTGGGCGAGCCACCGCGGGGCGCCAAGTCGCGCAATGTGCTGGGCATCGTGGCGCTCATCGTCTCCGTCGTAGGGTTCGTTTTCGCCTGCGTCCCCGGTGCGCTCGTTGTGGGTTGGGTGCTACTTCCGATCGGCTTCGTCCTCGGCATCGTTGCAATATGCCTGAAGAACAAGCCCAAGTGGCAAGGCCTGGCCGCGATCATCGTCTCTATGGTCGGCACCATCGTCGGTGTCGTGGTCTTCCTGTCGCTGGCGGCCGGCGCGGTGAGTGATGCCATCGACGACAGTGCGACCGACAAGGTAGGAAGCTCTGACGCGGTGGGTGACCGCGCTGATGACGAAGAGCAGCCAGCCGACGATGAGCCGGTGACCCCCGATGCGAAGGCGCTCGTGCTCGGCGAGACTGCGTTCGGTATCGACATCGACAGCGGCATGGGCTGGTACGCGATCGAGCTCACCAACCCCAACGACGACTACATATTCTCGTTCGCCGGCATCGATGTCGAGGCGTACGACGCCGACGACGTCCTCATCGATACGGACAGCACTTACGGCACGATCCTCTCCGGCAGGACCTACATTGTCGGCAAGTTCTTCGACATCGGCTCGGCCAAGATCGACCGCATTGAAGTTCGTGGACCCACCGCGGACGCGGTCACCCACTCGCCCGCCGCAGAAACGGGCAGCTTCGAAATGGGAAAGCTCAGGACTGGCTCCGAGTACGACGAGTACATGACGGTCAAAGGCACCCTGACGTCTAATTTCTCGGAGGACCAGGACGGGGTAAGGATCGACGTCATCGCCCGAAAGGGCGGGAAGATCGTCGGCGTGGACTACACCTACACCGACCGCGTGCCGTCGGGTGGTAAGGCTGCCTGGGATATCGGGTTCTGGAAGGTCCCGCTCGACTCCGAGGTTGAGGCGTATCCGCACCTGTAGCCCCATCGACAAGCTGCTGAGAGACGCCGCCGGGCCGAACGACATCGCGAGAATAGGCCTGCGTGCGCCGTTCGCTACGACCCTCACTCAGCACGCCTCCGCACTACATCAACCGCGGGTCGATCTACTACCGGAAGGCGGACGGCACGGGGGAGCTGATTGCGCTTCCCGTCAACCAGCTGGGGCGCAGTGGCTTTGGCCGCAACAAGGCAGCGAATGAGAAGCCCGCCGAGGTCTGCCCCGAATGCTGGCTGGAGCTTCCGATGAGTGGGATCTGCCCTCACCACTGAGCGCCGGGTCCCAGGCGGCGCCCGTCAGCGGCCGCCCATGACTCTGGTGGCGCTCGCAGGCCGGGGCGGAGGGGCGACGAGCACCTCAACCCCCGCGGTGCGCAGTTTGGCGATCACGTCGTTGGGCGTGCGCCAATCTGTCACCAGGATGCTGATCTGGTCGAAGTCGGCGAACACCGCCAGCGCTGATCGATTCATCTTGGTGTGATCCGCGACCAGGATCACTGTCTCGCTGATCTCGGCGAGCTTCCGTTTGAGGGGGCCGGCGAGGAGGTTCGTGTGCATCGCGCCTTTGGCGAGATCCAGTCCGGTGCAGCTCAGGATCGCCTTGTCACAGTGATATGCGTTGAGTTGATCTTCTTCCCCGATCAGCAGCTGAGAGGTGTTGCGCAGGACGCCGCCTGGCATGATCACGGTCAGCTCGTCTTGGCTAGAACCTGCGGCGAGACTGGCGATCGCGACAGAGCCTGTCAGGAGGCTCAACGGCGCAGTTCCGGTCTCGATCGCAACCCGGACTACCTCGTATGGCGTGGTTCCGCTGTCGACAGCCACGACGTCGCCCGGCTGAAGGAGCTCCGCGGTCAATTGCGCTATCGCGCGCTTCTCCACGATCGCGCTGCCGACCCTGGACTCCCAGCTGGGCTCGAAGCCGACGGGCGTCTCCGCGCCGCCGTGGAAGCGGACGATCGCGCCCGACTGAGACAGCGCGGTGAGGTCTCGGCGAATCGTGGCGAGCGATACCCCGAACCGATTGCTGAGCTGCTCGACCGACAGCGTCCCGGACTCCCGGAGCACGGCCACCAGCTCGCGTCGGCGGTTTTCGGTCTTCATTGACATGCGCTCAGTCTTGCACAAAAAATGCGCGAAAGGGCAAGCCATTGGTCTCGTTTTGCGCGAACAGCCGCTCCTATTTGACTGAATGATCGCTTACGTGATTCGATCGAGCCGATTCGATCACTGAAGATCTGATCCACAAGCAAAGGAGCTACGAAATGAAGCGGAAGGCACTCTTCGCGACCGTGATCGCTGCGCCCCTCGCCCTCGTTCTGGGCGCGTGCTCGGCGACCCCCGTGGGCGGCGACAACGGCGGAAGCGAAGCCAAGGCGCTGACTCTCAAGATCGGCTACGTCGACACGCCCGGGACGTTGGTCGATCTCGCGGCGATCCGCTTCGAGGAGGAGCTCGAAGAGCGCAGCGGCGGGGCGATCACCGTCGAGAACTTCGGCGGGGGCCAGCTTGGTGCGGAGAACGAGATGGTCGAGAGCATGGGCCTCGGAGCGCTGGACATGGCGATCGTCGGCGACTCCGTCATCTCGGTTTTCGCTCCCGAGTACTCTGCGCTCTCCTTCCCGTATCTGGTCGAAAGCGCCGAGCACCTCGAAGCGATCGGTTCCAGCGAGATCGCAGACGAACTGTCGGCCGTCTTCCAGGAGGAGCTCGGTGTGTCCGTGGACCGGTGGTTGGCGCGTGCCCCTCGCATGCTGTCTGCGAACCGTGCGGTGGAGACCCCTGCTGACCTCGCCGGCCTGAAGCTTCGCGTCCCGGCGAACCCCGTGATGGAGGCGGCGTGGGCCGCTCTAGGTGCGAGCCCCACGCCGGTCGCGTTCAATGAACTCTTCCTGGCCCTGCAGCAGGGGGTCGTTGACGCGCAGGAGAATCCGATCGACACGGTCGTGGCCACTCACTTTGAAGAGGTGCAGAGCCACCAGATGCTCACGGAGCACCTGTTCGCGCCGTACTTCGTCCTGGTCAGCGACCGTTACCTGGAAGGCCTCGACGACCAGCAGCGGGAGTGGATCAGCGAGTCCATGGACGCTGCGCAGGCTCACCTCCGCGAGCTGGTCGCGCAGGGGCAGAGCGAGGGACTGGAAACCCTCAAGGCTGCCGGCATGACCATTATCACCCCGGACATCGACGCGTTCCGCAGCAAGCTCATGGACTCCGGCGTCATCGATGACTTCGCCGACGAGTGGGCCGAGGGCCTCGTCGAGCGCATCCGGGCCCTCGCGTGAGTGTCGCACGCCGGCTCCAGGAGTCCGCGGACTTCTGGAGCGGCGTCACCGCGCTAGGAGCCAACCTGTGAACGGAGAGAACGTGTCCGAACTCGAAGACGTCGGCCGACGACTCGTCGCCCACGCGAGGGACCTTTACTCGCGTGGACTGGTGAGCGGCAGCGGGGGGAACATCTCTGCTCGTCTCAGCACGGGCGAGGTGCTCGCCAGCCCCAGCGGGCATTCGCTTGGATCGCTGGATGTCTCAGCGCTGGCGCTCGTAGACATGGATGGCGTCCAGAAGTCCGGACCGCGAGCGACCAAGGAGGTTCCCCTCCACCTCGCGGCTTACCGGTCCTCGGCGTCAGTCCACGCGGTCGTGCACACGCACTCCATTTATGCGACGAGCTACTCGGCTCTCGCCCAGCCTGGACAGCTCCTGCCCGTCTACACGCCGAGCTTCGCGGCCAAAGTGGGCGACGTGGAGATCACCCCCTTCGAGGTGCCAGGCACGGAACTCCTCGCTCGTCAGGTACAGCACGGCCTTCGTGGTGGCAGGGTCGCGACGGTACTGGGGAATCACGGCGTCGTCACGGTGGGCGCGACCCTTGACGATGCCGCCAACCGCGCTTTCGAAGTGGAGGAGAACCTGAAGATCTACTTCTTGTCCTCCGCCAGGGCGAGAACTCTCGACGATGCGACTCAGCAAGCGGTCAAAAGCCTTTACGG
The DNA here is from genome assembly GCA_937925595.1 of uncultured Demequina sp. Next base: position 4,231 of record CALALQ010000382.1, read on the forward strand.
ATGACCGTCGAAACGGACAGGAACCTTCTTCACAATGACAAAGATCTTCGTCACTGCACGACTGATTGAGGCGGATCGGCAGCTGCTTGAACAGCACGCCGAGCTCGAGTACGGAGGCTGGGGCTACGAGGGGCGGAAGCTCACGACTGATGAGTTGATCGAGCGTGCGCAGGGAGCCGATGTGCTCGTCGTCGAATACGAGGACGTAGACGGCAAGGTCCTCGACGGGCTGCCGACCGTCAAGTACGTCTGCTGCACTCGCGGGGGGATGGAGAGCATCGATGTCCCCGCGGTGATCGAACGGGGCGTCGCCCTATCCAACACGCCGGGGCGAAACGCCGTCGCTGTGGCTGAACTCACCGTCGGCCTCATGCTCGCCGTCGCGCGCTTCATTCCGCAGACTCACCACTACATCGTCTCGCAGGACTGGGAACGCGCGGTATGGGATATCGCAGGCAACACGCCCGTCAAGCGGTATGCCGGACTGGAGCTTCAGGGCGCCACCGTGGGCATGCTCGGATACGGCGCGATCGCACAGCAGGTCGCGCAGCGCCTGAGCGGGTTCGGAGTGAGTCTGCGCGTGTACGACCCGTACTACCGTGGCGATGACGTGACGACGGAAGATCTGGAAGCCGTCCTTGCCGCGTCGGATTTCGTGAGCCTGCACTGCAAGCTGACGCCGGAGACGGAGAGCATCATCAACAGCCGGTCTCTCGACATGATGAAACCGACGGCGTATCTGGTCAACACCGCGCGGGGTGCCTTGGTCGACGAAGACGCGCTCTTCGAAGCGCTACAGCAGAAACGCATCGCTGGTGCAGCGCTCGATGTGCTCCGTGAGGAGCCCATCGATCCGACGCACCCTCTGCTCCAGCTGGAGAACGTAGTGCTGACTCCGCACATCGGCGGAGCGTCGACGGGCATTCTCCGTCACCAGAGCGCGATGGCGACAACGGACGTTCTGAACTTCATGCGTGCTCGCGAGCTCGTTCATGCTGTCGTCTGAGCTGTTCCTCGGGCTGGATGTCGGCACGACCGCGGTGAAGGCTTCCTGCCTCGGCGTGGACGGCATTGTTCAGGAACAGGTGCGGACGGAGTATCCGACGGCGTTCGGCCCCGGGGGACGAGTCACCCAGAAGCCGGTCGACTGGTGGGACGCGGCGAAGCAGTGTCTCCAGCAGCTATCCGCCGACCGCCGTGCCCGCATCACCGGAATAGCGGTCAGCAGTCACGCGCCCACGCTGCTCGGAGTGGCCGAGGACGGTACTCCACTGATGGACGCGCGGATCTGGGCCGACCGAACGGCGGCCGAAGAATCGCGAGCCCTCGAGGCGCTGTGGGGACAGTCGCGGATCGAGGCGTTGGTGGGGAATCGCATGGATCCGTACTTCCTCGCACCCAAGCTGGCTCAGCTGCGAGCCGAACGGGGCAACGACCTCGGCGCGATCCCGCTGTTCGTTCAGGCCAACGGCTGGCTCGTGCATCGGCTGTGCGGAGTCTGGTCGATCGATGACACGCACGCGGCTCTCACCCAGCTGTACGCCGCCGACAGCGGTGACTGGGACGATGGGGTGCTGCAGGATCTGGGGGTCCACCGCGGACAGCTGCCGCCCCTCTTCTCGCCTTCGGCGACAGTGGGGCACCTGACGAAGGCCGCAGCAGGTGAGCTGGGGCTCACCGCGGGGATTCCGGTTCACGCCGGTTCGATCGACGGATCGACCTCCGCGCTGGGTGCAGGTCTCACCGAGGCCGGCAGGCTTTACGAGATGTCGGGGCAGTCCTCGGGCATCGGTGTCATCACCGACGACGTCATACCTCACCGCCGCCTCGTCAACCTCAAGCACGCCATCGACGGGCGCTGGATCCTCAAAGGCAGCATGTCGGCGACTGGCGGGTCCTTGCGCTGGCTTCGTGACGTCGTGGGCGCAGGTGCAACGGATGCTGAGGACTTCGCCGAGTTCACCAGGTTGGCGGCTGACGCCGATCCCGGCTCCGGGGGTGTGCTCTTCTTGCCCTACATTCTTGGCGAGAGAGCCCCGATCTGGGACCCGGACGCGCGTGGAGTCTGGTTCGGGCTCAACGCGACCACCTCGCGGGCAGATCTGGTGCGCTCCGTGATGGAAGGGGCTGCCTTCGGCTTGCGGTCCGTCCTCGGCGAACTGGAGGGCATCGACCACGACCCGCTCATCCACGGCAGCGGCGGGGGATATCTCAGCCAGGAGTGGACCCAGATCAAGGCAGATGTCCTCGGCCTCCCCATCAGCGTCTCCTGGGAGCAGTCTGACACTGCGTCGCGCGGCGCCGCGCTCCTGGCCCTGGCTGGGGCCGGTATTCCGCTGCCGCACGACGATGACGCGCCCGGGCAAGAGCTCGTCCGTCCCGAAGACTCGCTTGCAGACCTCTACGACGAACTCTTCAAGGAGTTCGTGTCATTGACATCGGCGTCGGCGAGCCACTTCGCATCGCTCGCCGCCGTGCGTCGGCGACACCGAATCTGATCCGTTCCCGAAGGTGAGTAAATCCATGTCAGAACCATCGACGATGGCGTCGATCGCTCGGAGGTACATCCGCGTACTCGACATGATCAACAGGGGGATCATGTTCCTCCTCTTCGTCGTGCTCGCAACCATGGCAGTGATCATGGTCGCGCACGTCTGTACGCGGTACTTCCTCAATCACTCGTTCAGCTGGTCCGAGGAAGCCGTTCGGTACATGATGCTCTGGCTCGTGTTCCTGGGAGCTGCGATCGTCACGCGGCGGGCGGGAATGATCGCGGCACGGGTCGTGGTGGACAACCTGCCCAGGCGTCCGCGCTTGATCGTTTCCGCATTGGGGGGCGGGATCGTCGTGGTGACCTTGGGAGTGCTGGTCGTCGCTGGTTTCGCGGTGGCCATCTCGATGGCCGGTCGGCAGTCTGCAGCCACCGGAATCTCGCTGATGCTCCCGTACCTCAGCCTGCCGGTCGGCGGCGTCTTCATGATCCTCAACCACTTCGCGGCGCTCCTGCAGTCCTACTTCCTTCCGGCTGAGGCCGAGACGGAGCCGGAGGTGACGTACTGATGGGCACCATTGTTCTGGTTCTCCTGCTCCTCGTTCTCTTGGGCGTGCCGATTGCCTACTCCCTGATTGCGGCATCGCTCTTCGCGATCGTGCAGTTCACCGCACTTCCGGTGGAGATCGCTCCGCAGCGCATGGTCGCTGCCCTTGACAGCTTTCCGCTCCTCGCGATCCCGTTCTTCATCCTGGCGGGATCCTTGATGAGCAGCGGCGGAATAGCCCGGAGGCTCATCGAACTCGCAAAGTCCTTCGTCGGTCACTTCACGGGCGGCGTCGCGCTGGTGCTCGTCGTCACCACGATGCTGTTCGCCGCTATGTCCGGCTCCGGGTCAGCGACTGTCGCCTCGGTGGGCGCGATCATGATTCCGGCCATGATCAAGAGCGGCTACTCGCGCCACTTCGCTGGAGCGAAGCAGGCCGTCGCCGGTGAACTGGGCGTGATCCTGCCGCCGAGCATCCCGATCATCCTGTTCGGCGTGGCCGCGAGCGTCTCGATCGGTGACCTCTTTGTCGCCGGTGTCGTCCCCGGCCTGATGATCGGCGCGTCGTTGATCATCTACGCATACTTCTACTCCAAGAAGCGGAAGATCGGTGGGGGACCGAAGGCGACCTGGGCCGAGCGCCGGACCGCCTTCCGGAGGGCGCTGTTCGCCCTCTTCATGCCGGTCATCGTCCTTGGAGGCATCTACGCCGGCATTGCCACCCCTACCGAGGCCGCGGCGTTCGCGGTGCTCTACGCCTTCATCGTGGGCCTGTTCGTCTACCGTGAGATCAGGATCAGAGATCTGCCGAAGATCTTCGCCGAGTCGGCCGTCATCACGGCGATGATCATGATCGTCATCGCGGCGGCCGGCCTCTTCGGCTGGTTGCTCACGCAGGCCCGTATTCCGCAGGAGATCAGCAGCTTCATCACCGCAAACGTCAATTCCGCGTTTGTGTTCCTGCTGCTGGTGAACCTGTTCCTCCTCGTTCTCGGCATGTTCTTCGAAGCGGGCGCCGCGATCCTGATCCTCGCGCCGATCCTGACGCCTATCGCCGTCAGCTACGGCATTGATCCGGTCCAGTTCGGGATCATCATGGTCGTCAACCTCGCGATCGGCATGGTGACGCCACCAGTCGGAGTGAACCTCTTCATCGCGGCGGAGCTGTCCAAGTCCAAGCTCGAACAGATCACGAAGCCATTGATGCCGCTCGTGCTCGTGATGATCTTCGACTTGTTGCTGATCACATACGTCCCACCGCTCACGCTGTGGCTGCCGTCGCTGAGCGGCTGACAGGGCCCACACGGTCGTTCCGCACTGCGCGCGCGGCTGAAGTCGTGACGTAGACAACCTTCGATGCACGCGACCCGAGGCCGACGGCGTCGTCGGCCTCGCCGGTCACTCTTGACGCTGTGCGGCGGCCCGCAACAGTGCGGCGAGGGGCGGCGGCGTCCGCTCGAGGGGGACGGCGGCGGCGAGCAGGCGAG
>CALALQ010000383.1 GCA_937925595.1 uncultured Demequina sp.
CAGGTGGCGCGATGAGTGCCCGGCGCACCGATGCCGGCGCGGCGGTCGCCGGGCTGTTCGCCCGCTCGACGGCGACCGGAGGACTCGCGACACGCCAGCCGCCGCGGGCGCCCCTGGCTGCGTCGCCCACAGCTCGGACGCTGCGCCAGTGCGTCGAGCTCCAAGCGCAGGAGGTCTCCTTCCTGCGCGAGCTCTCGCGGCCCGACCGCACGGGACAGTCGCGCTCGCACGGCAGCAAGTTCGTCGCGACCGGCGTGTTGATGGCCGCGGTCGAGCTGCTGGGCGAGGTCGACGTCGACATGTGGGGCGTCCAGGCTGGCGACGTGGAGGCGATGAAGGCGCGTGCTCGGGCGGCGTTGATCGCGGCGGGAGCGAGGCAGGCGGGAGGCACGGGATGACCTTCGGAGAGGTTGGGGCGCTGTTCATTTTGCTGTTCATCGCTGTGAACAGCGCCCGTCCGCTGATCCCTTGTGTGGGGCGGTGTTGGTGGGGGGCCTGGATCCGACCCCTCCCGCCCTACGTGACAAAAGATGGGGGCAGGAGGGGTCGGATCCAGTCCCCCCAAGAAGTGGTGGTGGAGGGATCAGCGGACGGGCTGGAAGGTGGTGCAGGGACCAGAAAACACAGAGACAGAACGGAAGGAGAGACAGCAGAAACAGCAACGGCAGAAACAGCAACGGCCAAGAGGAGAAGGAGAGAAGAAGGGGAGGCGGCGGAGGCCGGAGAGCGCGAAGGCGGGCAAGGGCGGCAGGCGGAAGGAAGTGGCCGAGGCGGCGGTGTGTTCGCGGGTGCGGGTGCGCGCGGTGGTGGTGTGCGGTGAGCGGGCGGGGCGGGAAGGCGCAGGGGCCGGGGTGGCGGAGTTTGCAGGCGTTGGGGTGGCTCGCGCGCGTGGAGGTGGCCGGGATTGAGCCGTTGGGGCTGGCGCTGGGGTTCGGGCATCGCAGCACGTACTCGCACGTCGCACGGTTGCGGCGCGCGGGCCTGCTCGCTCGTGCGTTTGATGCGGACGGCAGTGTGGTGGCGATCACCGCGGCCGGCCGGCGTGCGGTCGGTGCCGATCGCGGCGATGTGCGGTCCGGGGCGACGCACGGGTCGGGGCTGCGTCACGCACGCGCGGTGTCCTGGGTCGCGGCGCTGCTGACGCTGCGCGGCCGCGAGTGGCTCAGCGAGCGCGAACTGCGCGGACAGGAGGGGTGGGAGATCCCGGTGGTCTGGGCCGCCTCCAGGGGCCGGCACCGCCCGGACCTGGGCGTCGTGATGCCCGGCCAGGCGCGCGTGGCGGTGGAGGTGGAGCTGTCGCTGAAGTCGCCGCGGCGGCTGGCGGCGATCTTCGCCGGGCATGAGCAGGCGATCGCGTCTGGGCAGCTCGCGGGCGGGCTGATCTACGTCTGTGATCGCGAGGACGTGCTGGCTGCGGTGCGTCGGGCGGCCGGGCGCGTTGGCCTTCCCGAGTCTCGCTTTCGGACGCGGTCGCTGGTTGATGTGCAGGCGGAGGTTCGGCGTCTGACAAGTGAGCTGCTGGCGCAGCGCCCGGTTCCGCCCGCCCGAGCGCCGTCGTCGCGGCACGAACGGGCGGCTGCGGGGTCGGCGCGGGTTGACGAGCGTGGAGGTGTGCGGTGAGCGTGGCACTGGTGGGGGCGCTGGCGGGAGCGTTCATCTTCGGGAGCAGTGCGGGCGCGCTGGGGGCGTGGTGGGCGCACCGACGCACGCGCCTGTCGGCGTGGAACTTGTACGGGCTGGCCCCGGTCGGGTTCGCGCTGTGGGCGCTGGCTGTGGTCGCCCGTGAGCCGGGTTTGCTGGTCGCGGCGGCCCCAATGGTGTCGGGCGGGCTGGTGGCGGCGTCGCTGGCGCGGCGGTGGCGCTTGGCGGCGCTTGGTGCGGGCGGTGAGCTGCGCGAGTTCGAGCGCTCGCGGGTGATGGCGTGGTCGCTGCTGGGTTCCGGCGGCCGTGCCGGTCGTGCCGCGGATCGCCGGCGTGGGGAGCGGGTGCGGATCGCGGGGCAGGGCGAGCTGGTGCGCGAGCGCGCCTGGCCGACCGATGAGCCGTCGGTGCCGATGAGCGCCGACGGTCGCGGCCTGGTCCCGCGGCGCGCGGGCCGGCATCTGCTGATCGTCGGCGCGACCGGGGCCGGGAAGACGGTCAGTGCCCGTCGGTGGCTGTTGGCGCGCATGCTCGCCGACGAGGTCGGCGTGCTGGTGCTCGATCCCAAGGGCGATCGCGGCCTAGAGCGCGACCTGCGGGCGGGCGCGCGGCTCGCGGGGCGGCCGATGGTCGTGTTCGATCCGCGCGACCCAGGCGGGGATCGGTGGAACCCGCTGTGGAGCGATGACACCGGCGCGGTCGTGAGCCGGCTGGTCGCCCCGATCGGCGCCGGTGACGGCAACGCGCGCTACTACGCCGACCTGCTGCAAGTGCACCTGGGCACCGTCTCCGCCGGGCTGCGGGCTGCGGGGTTGTGGCCCGCGAATTTGCCGCTGCTGCTGGACGCGGCCCAGCTGGGCCGCTACGACGAGCTGCTGGCGCTGGTGCGCCAGCGCGCGGGGGAGCACGCCGACGAGGTCAAGCGCATGCGCGCGCACCGCGCCACGCTCACCACCCCGGAAGGCCGGCGCGACCTCGCCGGCGGGATCCTGCGCCTGCGCGTGATCGCCGGCGAAAGCTGGCGCACCGTCCTCACGCCCGACCAGCCGCGGGGCGCCATCACGCTCCCCGCGGCGCTCGCTGCGGGCGCCGTCGTCCTGGTGCGGACGTGGGTCGACGACCTGCCGGACGAGGCGCGCGCGATCACCACCCTGTTTCTCGCCGACGCGGCCGCCGCCGCACTCACGCTCCCGGAAGGGCGCGAGTGGGCGGCGTTGATCGACGAGTTCGGCGGCGTCCTGAACGCTGGGGCCGGGGAGCGGGCGCTGGCGCTCATGCAGCGTGCCCGCTCAGCCGGCGGCCAGGTCGCGATCACCACGCAGAGCGCCGCGGACTTCGCGGCCGCGACCGGCAACCCCGCGCTGCTGGACGCGCTGGCCGACAACTTCGCCGCGGGGATCTTGCACCGCCAGAGCGCGCCGGAATCCAAGGACTGGCTGTCGAAGCTGATCGGCACGAGGGAGGTGTGGCAGTACACCGACCGCACCAGCCGCGGCGCCGCCGCTGACGGGGTCGGCACCCGCCGCCGGGTCCGCGAGTTCCTCGTGCGTCCTGACGACTTCCGCGCCCTGGCGACTGGGGAGGCGTACGTGTGGAGCACCCTCGGCCCCGCCCCGCAGCGGGTCCAGGTCCAGCCCGCGCAGCTGCCCGAGCCCGACCGTCCCTTGGTGGCGACCGACGCGCTGTACCGCGCCTGCGGCCCGATTCGCCTCCCCAGCCAGAGCGCGAACGCGCCAACCGCGGTGGGTGGGGGGCGAACTTGCGGGGGCGCGGACCTACCCGGAGTGGATGAGGCGCTATGAGCACCCGAGCAGACCTGGGCGGGGGGCTGCGGAAATCTCTTTGCGCGGCAGCGCATCTCGACGGGCTTAAGCAAGTGATGCCCGCACCATCACCCACAGCCCAGCAGCGCGAGAGCGCAGTGAGGGGGCACTGGTGACCGCGATCGAGCCCCGCCCCGTGGGCGGGTGGGACCCGGACCAGCGCGCCCGCGAGCTGGCGCCTCGTCGCGCGTACCTGCTCGACCGGCTCACGCGCAAACTCCCCCGCAGCGACCGGTTGGGCCCGGACGTGCGCGAGTGGATCGTCGATGACGCGATCGAGTTCGCGGCCATGCACTACACGCGACGGCCGATCCACAGCCGCAAGGAGCTCGAGCGCGTGTTCTGGGACGCCGCCGACCGGCGCGTCAAGCGCGCCGGCGACGGCCGCTACGAGATCGTGCGCGGCAAAGACAACCGGCGCGTGGACCTCGCCGTCCTGGGAGAGCTGACGGTCACCGAGACCCCCGAGGACGCGGTCCTCGCCCTTGCGGAGAGAACGGTCGTGTTGCAGTTCTCGGCGCTGCTGGACCCCGACGAGAGCGGCGTGTACTGGTGCCTGCGCGATCACCTCGACGACTCGCGCGAGTTCGGCGCCACCGGCGTGGCGCGCGAGCTGGGCATGCCGATCGGGACCGTCCGCAGCGTTCTGCGCACGATCGAAGCCAAACGCGAACGCTTCGCGATCATCTACACCGCCGGCCGGTTGTGCGGCTTCCTGGCCCCTGCGGTCGCGACCCTCGCTGCCGAGCACGACAACCCTGACGCCGAGGCGCCGGTCACCGGCAGCCGGGAGTTCGCCGCCCGCGTGCATCTCGAGATCGAGCGCTGCCCCACCTGCATCGCCGACTACACCCGCCATCTGCGCTACCTGCGTAGCGCCCGTTTCACCGACAAGGTCGGCCAGCTGCTCCCCGCGCCCGTGCTGGTCGAGCACCACCAGCAACGCCGCAGGACCGGTGCGCGCGACCTGCTCAGCGACTGGATCGCCCGCCTGCTCAACCACGACCCCGCCGGCGCCGCGCACCTGGCCGCTAGCGGCCGCACCGGCCTCACCGGCGCGCTCGCCGCCCAGCTGGCCGCGTTCTGCACCGCCGGCGCGATCTGCGTAAGCGTCAGCACCGTCCTGCCGCCAATCGGGTCGGTGACCGGTCAGCGCCCGCGCGCCACCGCGACCGCCACGCCCGAGCGCGTCCGCTCGACCCCGACCCCTACGCCGACCTCGACCGCGACCCCGACCCGAACGCCGACGCCCACGGCGACGGCGAAGCCCCGCCGCAAGACCAGCCAGCCCCGGCGCAGCACCAGGAAGACCCAGGGCGGCACCGGGGAACGCAGCCACGAGCAGACACCGGCATCCCCCGCACCCTCCAACGCCGCCCCAGCCGGCGCGAGCGAGTTCGACCCCACCTATCAGCCCAGCGCCCCGCCCGCCCCCGCCCCGGCGCCGGCGGCGCCGGGCGCAACCGAGTTCTTCTGACCTGATGACCGCTTACAGGAGTCCCGTTGCCATGCTGCCACGTCACCTGCTCACCACCGTGGCGCTCGCGCTGCTCGTCGGACTGATCGCCGTCGCCCCCGCGCGGGCCGGCCTGTACACCGTGCCCGGGACGTGCGGGCACTGGACGCCGTTTGGCGCGAACGTGGCGGTGTTTCCCGCGTGCCCGGAGCTGGTGGTCCGCAATACCGGACCGGGATTGTTCCCCTATTTGACGGCGGGCGGTTGGCGGTTTGATCCTCCCGCCGGGACCGCGATCGCGACCGCGGGGTTGCGCGGCTCGGTGGTCGGCGGCAACGGCTGGCAGGCGGTCGTGTACAGCGAGGGAATCTCGGCGCGTGAGATGGTCGCCTGCCCGGGCGTGAGCTGCCCGCTCGGCAGCAGCGGCCTGACCGACTATCCGGCGTTCAACACTGGCGCGATCGTGATCGGCGTGCGCTGTATCGCGCCCGGCGGATGCCCGGGCACCGGCATCTACGGCCAGGCCATTCTCACCGGCTCAACGATCACGCTCGCCGACGGCAGCCTGCCATCGGTAGCTGCCAGTGGCGGGTCGCTGATGAGCGGCGGCTGGAAAAGCCGGACGCAGAGTTTGACGGTCGACAGTGCGGACAACATCGGCATCCGCGAAGTCCGCGCCCTTATCGACGGTGTGCGGGTTAGCAGTGTCGTGCGTGCGTGTGACTACTCGCGAAAGGTACCGTGCTCAAACGGGCCGACCACGCTCGAGCTTTCGCTCGGCGGCCTCGCCGACGGCGAGCACACGATCGGCGTCGAGGCCGTCGACGCGTCCGGCAACCTGAACTCCGTTACCCCCGGCTCGTTCTACGTCGACAACACGCCGCCGGCGGCGCCGCTGGAGGCGCAGGTCACCGGCGGCGCGGGCTGGCGCGCCCAGGAGCAGGTGTCGGTTAGCTGGCGAAACCCGCCGCAGACGGGTGCGCCGATTGCTGGCGCCGCATACCGCCTGTGCCCGCAAGTGGCGCCCGACGCGGACGCCGCGTCGAAAGCCGGTGCTCAGGCGCGTTGCCGTTCCGGTTCACGGTCGGGCCGCGCGCTGTCGAAGATCGAGGATCTTGAGCTTCCCGGTCCGGGGATGTGGCGCCTTCAGCTGTGGCTGATCGACGGGGCCGGAAACCAGCACGCGGGCACGGCCGTCGAGCTCGACGGGCTTGGGTATGACGACGCTCCGCCGGAGGCGATTGCGTTCCAGGCGCCGGATCCGCAGGAACCAGCGCGCGTGCGCTTTGCTGCCAGCGATCCGGTGTCGGGGATCGCGTCGGGCGTGATCGAGATCCGCCGCGAGAACCAGAACGCCTGGCAGCCGCTAGACACCGCAGCCGACCCGGGCGGGCTGAGCGCGTTCCTGGACGATGAGACGCTGCCCAAGGGCCAGTACTTCCTGCGCGCACGCGTGCGCGACGCGGCAGGGTTGGAGGCCTCCAACGACCGCACCGCCGACGGGCTACCGGCCACGGCCAAGCTGCCCGTGCGACTCGCCAGCCGCCTCAGCGCCGGGCGCCGCGGCGCCAAGCGCTGCACCGGCCGCGGCCAGAAGCGACGCTGCCGCAACCGTCTGGTCGCCCGTCCTACGGTCCGGGTCGGTCGCAGGACCCGCCTCTATGGGCGGCTGACCGTCGCCGGGAAGGCGATGCCCAACACCCCGGTGCAGGTCTGGCGCCAGCTCGATCTCACCCGCACCGGATCGTGGGCACAAATCGCCACCGTCACGACCTCCCGAACCGGCCGCTTCACATACCTGGCCCCGCGCGGCCCGGCGCGCACAATCCGCTTCCGCTACCCCGGCAGCGGCCAGATCCGCGGTCGCAACGGCGACGTCGCGCTGCGTGTCCGCGCCGCCAGCACCTTCCGGCCGAGCCGCCGCACCGTGATCAACGGCGAGTACGTGACCTTCCGCGGCCGGCTCACCGGCGGCTGGGTCCCGGCCGCCGGCGCGCTGGTGGAGCTGCAGGTCCGCACCCGCGGCCAATGGCGCACATTCGCGCAGCCGCGCGCGAACCCCCGGACCGGCCGCTGGAGCTACCGCTACCGCTTCCAGACCGTCCAAGGCGGCGCCAGCTTCACCTTCCGGGCACGCATCCGCCGCCAACCCGGGCTGCCGTTCACCACCGGCCATAGCCGCGCCGTTCGCGTCCGCGTCCGAGGACTCTGATGAGGGACGCGCAACTTGGCGGGGCTGTGATGGTTATCGTCCACGCAAGGGGGCACCGATCGATGAGGAGTCATCGCCCATGAAGGATCTACTGGCCCGTGCGCGCCGGCACCTGACCTACGCCAACGTGGTCGCCTCGCTGGCGCTGTTCATCGCGCTCGGCGGGGGCGCCTACGCCGCTACCGCGCTCCCGCGCAACAGCGTCGGCCCCGCCCAGCTGAAAACCAACTCGGTCGGCGCCTCCGAGATTCGCTCGCGCGCCGTACGCAGCAGCGAGATCGCCGACCGCTCCATCCAACTCCGCGACATCTCCACCAACGCCCGCGCCGCCCTGCAAGGCAACCAAGGTCCCGCCGGTGCACCCGGACCCGCCGGACCCGCCGGACCGTCCGGCGTCGGCGAACGTGCCGCGATTGACTCAGGCGGCGGTCGAGCACTCGGGAGCGCCCTTGGCGTCACGCACGCCGGCGGGTCGAACGAGTACACCGTCCAGTTCCCGCGCGATGTCTCCGCGTGTCTGTACTCGGCCACGCTGAGCGCGGTCCAGAACGGGCCGGTACTCGAGCAACCCCCGGCCGGTGGACGCATCAGCGCCCAATCCGCCGGCGGCGCCAACGTCCTGGTCCGCACCTACGACGGCGCCGGCAACCCCATCCCGGCGCCCTTCCACCTGCTCATCTCCTGCTGACCTCCAAACCCAACCGCGCAAACAACACGACCGGCGTGCACTGAGAACAGCGCCGACGCGTTGACCGCGGGCGCGCGCGGGACGCGTGCCCGCGCGATCCTTGGCGTCTTGAGGGCTCGAACACGTGTCCAGCGAGGATTCAGCGTTCCAGATTTCGGACAGTTCTCGCGGTGCGCTCGTGCGGCAAGCCCGCAGCTGGCCCCCTGACCCGCTGGCGACCGTCCCGAGAACCTTTGCGCGGACTGACCACCGCCTCTCGCCCGACACCGCCGCACGAGCGCAGCCTTACCACCACCACACGAGCGGCCCGAGCAGCAGCCACCGGACCGAGCCAACGCGCTCGGGCGAGCTCCTCAAGCCGCGGTCACCCACCACGCACGGTCCCCAACACAGGCGCCGCGAAAATTCGTTTGCTCGCCGGAGCTGCTCGTCGGGCTTAAGAAGATGTGGGAACCACTGCCTCGCCCGATGAGTTCTTCGCCGAGCTGGCCCGCGCGCGTACCGGTCACGATCTCCAACCGGCCGACGCGCCTGACGGGACTGCACGGCGCGTGCGCGCGCACACGCACCCCGTTTCAGCGCCGCGCGACAAACGCGGTGAGCGACCGCGTTCGCGGGCGCGCCGCGGCCCGGCCATCGCTGCCGCTGCGCTGACCGTCGGATGGATCGGGCTCGGCGCGGCCCTGCTTATCGCCGCCCGCGGCAGCGAGCCGACCCTGCCGAGCTGGGACACGTCCCTTAGCTGGCACGACCGCGCGCAGCCGCTGACCGGCGTACCGGCGAACATCCGCGAGAGCCGTACACAGCCTGACTTGCGCGGGCCGGCCGCGGACGATCACCGCGACCCGACCCGCTCCCGGCGCGCCGCTGAGCGAGCCCGGGAACGGCGCGCAGCCGCGCTGCAGCGGCGCCTGCGTGAGCGGCGAGCCCGCGA
>CALALQ010000384.1 GCA_937925595.1 uncultured Demequina sp.
AGCAAATTCGCAGAGGGCCACTGCGCGCGGCTGACGTATCCCCTCTCGGCTGCCCCGACACCTTCACGCCTCGTCAGGCCTTATAGCTGCGGCCCGAGGTGCAGATCGGGTGTGGGTGGTTGGTGTTCATGTATGGCCGGAGGTCGGCTGTTCGGTTGTGGTGGTGTGTGGTGGACCTGCGGTGGTCCGTGGAGGGCCTTCGCTGTCGAGAGCGGGCCCTGCTCCTCCCCTACCTCGTCGGCATGCGTGAGATTCCGGTGCGGCTCGCCGTCGGCGGGATTCGGTTTCGCTGCCTCTGGGGCATCGTCGGTCCTGGTCGACGTGGCGTGACGAGGTTCCTCGCCCGCCTGGATTGCGGTGGTCAGCGGCTCGTAGGTCCCGTTGCGTTCCGGGGAATTCTCCAGCAGGGCGTAGCTGCGGTGGACCAGCACATCCCAGTGCCTCTCGTACCGTTGCGCGGCGTCGACCGTGCCGCGATCCGGGGCGGCGGCGGGAAGCTCGGTGGTGATGGCACGGGCGAGTTCGGCGGCGAAGGCTTCCCGGCCGGCAACTCGCATAGCGTCCTCGAGGGCCGGGTCCGGTTCGATGCCGTCGGGGGGATCATCGTGGTAGTTCGCTGCGTGGGTGGCGGCACGGAGCGCTTCGGGGTCGATGGTGCGCCAGTCGATCGTGCGGTCGGGGCGGTCGTGGACGAGCTGGTCGGTCATGAGTACGACGGCGACCGACTGGACGCCTTCGGTTTCCTCCTGAATGGCGGCAATGTGGCGTCCGAGCTGATGGGGGTCGGTGAGAGTGTTCTCGTCCGGGGCGGCGATCACCGGGCTGGTGTAGGCGGAGGTGTCGCTGACGATCGGCATGAAGTCGGTGTGCAGCTCACGGTGGATGACACTTGCGTGTAGTTCGCTGCCGTCACCGGTGATTTCGCGGTGGGCGAGGTAGTCGGCGGTCCGCAGTGCCAACTCCCAGGTGATGAGGCGGCGCAGCCGGGCGGGGTCGCGCTCGTCAAAGGCATTGACCGGGGCTCCGGTGTCGTAGCGCATGGTGTTCTTGCCTGCTGCCGGGTCGAACAGGTCCTTGTAGCGGTGGTTCGGCTCGGGGAGTGCTGCGGCGGCGCGTTCGGCCGCGAGGGTGGAGGTGCCCTCGAGGATCCGGCGTACGGCGGCATCGTGTTCGGGACCGTAGTCGGTGCGTTCGGCCAGGTTCAGGCCGATGCGGACCAGAGCGTGAGCGTTGTCGAGTTCGGCTCCGCTCAAGGATCGCTCGCGGGGGATCTCCCAGAAGGTCTGGAAGGCCGCGTAGGGGCCGCTGCGATCACGGTCGTAGTCGCGCATCATCGCTAGGTGGCTGACCAGGGAAAGAGCGGGTCGGCCGGGCGCAGGCTCGATGGGTGCGTAGCCGGTGACCGGCACGACGGCGGGGGCGAGGACATCGGCGAGCAGTCTGGGATCTCCGCTCTCCGCGGTGACGTAGCGGGCTGCGGACAATGCAGCGAGATCGACGCGATCGGTGTCGATCACCCATCCAGCTTTGATGGCGACGCGCCGGAACAGCTCGAATTGGCTTCGAGAATTTCCGTCGGGGAAGGGATGGATTTCCGTCATGCGTGCCCAGTAGTCGGCGAGGCGGGTGACGAAGGTGCGGTGATCGAGTCCGGTCAGGTTGTTCTCGTCGGCGAGGTCGGCGAACAGTTCCTCGACGTCGGTGGCGGTGTCCTCCGGGCTTGAGTGCGTGATCGGAAGGTTCCCCTGCGTGGTGGCCACGGTCTTGTACTGACCGGCCCATGAGTACACGCGATACAAACCGCGCCGGTGGATCTCTCGCAGGAAATCGCCGGTGAACTTCTCGGGCGACGGGACCTGCGCGAACTCGTACATCCCAGCCGCGAAGGCTCTGTCCTCGATGCGTTCGAGTAGGCGTGCATCAGTGATGCCGAGAAGGTTGATTCGGACGTCGGTTCCGGGGATGTAGCCTTCGGATTCGGCGGCCGATCCGGTCACTCCGAGTCCTCGCTGTGCGGGAGGAGCTCGTTGATCAGATCGTCGAGCGTTTCACCGGCCTCGAGCCTGTCGATGATCGTGCGGGGATCTTCGATGTCGAACTTGCCTGCCATTGCGTTGGCAGCGCGGATGTTCTGGGCAATGTGGTTCTTGAGAGCTTCCTCGCCATGTAGGGCGAATATCTCTCGGAGTGTCTGATCGTGGTTTTCCTTGTCGGTCATGGTCTCCCCCCTCGCGAGCGTCGAACTGTCAGAGCGGAGGCAGGCTCCTCTCCCCCATCGCTATGTCTACTTGATGTTCCCGACGGTAGGCGCAGCGCCGATACGGGCGCGAACGTGCTCGAGCCGGCGGGTGGCGGTGCGTTGAGCACGGCCGATGGCGACCATGTGCTCGAACAGGTCGGCTTCGGGCAGGGTTTCGGCGGCTTCGGTGATGGCGGCTCCGGCGGTGCGAAAGCTGCGGCGGTAGGCGGCGCTGATGACGGCATGGGCGTAGTAGGGCGCGGCGGTGGGATCGGCGCCGGCGGTGGTGGCGGTGGTCAGGGCGTAGGCGAGTCGGCGGCCGTGGTGACCGGCGAGCCGACCGTGGCGCTCGAGGTGGGCCAGGACCATTGCGGGGTCGTGGGGCTGGCCGGTGTTCATCAGTGCGGCGATGGCGTCGAACAATTCGGCGTGGAGTGGCTGGTGGAAGTCGTCGGTGGTGAGCAGGTCCACGATGTCGGCAGCTGCGGCGCGGGTGGCGAACAGCAGCGCGCACAGCAGCAGGGTTTCGGTGTCGGCGTCTGGGGGCGCGAACTCGTCGGCGCTGAGGTAGCGGTCGAGATCGGTCTGGTCGGTGACGGTCATGCGCTGATCCGTTCGTCGAGGGCGTCGGCGATGTCGAGCACGGGAGTCGGGTCGGGGTGGCCGATGGCCGAGTGGCCGATGGCGGCGCGAGCGATGACGCTTCCGTCGATGGTGATGGTGACTGCGCTACCGGCGGGCGCACCGTAGGCGAGCGCGAGCGTGCGCGCTGCTTCGGCAGCGTCGGAGGCGGCGGCCGCGTGGGTGAAGGTGCAGCCAGAATCGGAGCGCGCAACGGTGGGCGCGGTCAGCGTGACGGTCCAGACGATCATTGCGGCGCTCCTTCGGCTTGACGGGGTTTCCCCAGGTACTCGTCCATTGTCGCTTAATTATCATGCTTTGTGAAGCCTTTTCGATGAGTTTTACATGATTGTGTGGTTGTTTTTTGATTCTTTTGTGATGCGTGAGTGAGGGCCGTGCCGGAGCCGTCGACCGGGGTTCGATGCCCCGGTCGACGGCCATGCGTGCCGGGGGCCGGCACCCGGCGAGTGGTCTGGCCCGGTGGGCGGCCGATACGACCGCCCACCGGAAGGGGCGTTACTGCTCGTCGAGGGGGTCGAGTCCGGCGGCGCGGCGCTCGATGTCGGCGAGGGTGTAGCCCTGGGCTTCGATGGCGCGCAGGTAGAACTGCGACAGGTCGGTGGGCTTGCGCCAGTGCTCGACGCCGACCTGGGACTCAAGGGCGATGAGGATGTGGGCGCGCAGCAGGACCAGGGCGCGGGGGTCGGTGGCGCTGGCGAGCTTCGCGAGAATGTCGGACGTGGGGAGCATCTGTTCGGCCAGGGTGCGGGCGTGATAGGCGGCGGGGATCTGGGGCCACTTCATCAGCACTGTTGCCACGAATGAGGCGGTGCCCTTGGGGGCGGTCTTGCGGGTGGTCTGCTGGGCGATCCACTTGCGGCGGACCTCGGTGGCGGCTCGCCATTCGCGGTTGTTCTCGATCACTTCGCGCCGCTGAGCTGCGCGGTCCTCGGCACTTTGTTCCTGTTCGGACTCGGCGGGGCGGGGGTGTCCCCACCAGGTACGCCAAGGGGTGTCTTCGATATTGACGACGTGCCAGTACAGCGTGGTCTCGTGGTTTTCGACGACGTTCTCGCGGGGAATCATCCATTCCTCGCGGGCATCGCCGTCGGGTAGCTCGTCCACGATGTAGTCTGCGTCGATCTCGTCGCCGCTCTCGCGGTCGAAATAGGTGGTGCAGCTGTAGACGTACAGCCCGAGGTGTCCGAGGGCGGCGACTTCTTCGATGGCGGGCGTGTTGCCTTCTTCGTCGGTGACGCGCTCGACCAGCTGGCTGGTCCCCTCCCCCACTCTCTCTTGAAGAGCACCAAGCGGCACGGCCGCGATGGAGTGTTCTGCGAGGTACGCCTCGGCGCGGGCCAGTGCGGCGTTGCGTTCGGTGCGGCGCAACCGTTCGGCGGCGAGTGCGTGGTCGAGTCGTCCGCTGGCGATAGCCCACTCGATGCGGCGGACGGCAGCGGGATCGTCGTCGAACTCGGCGAGGGCGGCGGCTTGTTCGATGGTCAGCTCGCCTCGTTGCACAGCGTCGCGCTGCTCGGTGTCGCGCAAGGTCAGGGCCGCCTCGATCTCGGTGCGGGGCGCCTTGGTGCGACGGGCGATCTTGGTGGAGGTCAGTCCGTGGTCGGCCAGGGTCTCGAACAGGGCCAGGCGTTCGCCGTTGGTGATCGCGGCGCGGTGTTCGTTCTCGCTCCACTGGGTGACGAGTCGTTCGACGGCGGCGTCGGTGCCATCGCCTTCGTCGCCGACGATGAGGGCGGGGATCTGGGTCAGTCCGGCCTCGAGGGCTGCGGCGGTGCGGCTGTGGCCGGTGAGCACGCGCAGGGGTCCGGCGGCGGTACGGCACACAGTGACGGGGGTCAGAACCCCTTGCTCTGCGATCGACTCGCGGAAGGCATCGGTCAGGCGCAGGTCATGGCGGATGTTGGAGTCGGTGAGCAGGTCAGCGGGGTAGACGGTGGCGAATTCGGCGGTGCTTCCGTTGTTCGTGACTCAAGTTTACATATGTTTTGATGCTTTTTCGATGCTTTATTGGTGTTTATTAGATGATTGTTTGGTGACTGTTGTCACTCTTTTTACCCTCTGAGCTGGGGGTTTCCGTGAAACGCAGACGGCCCCGCCAGGGCGGGGCCGTTGGTTCAATCTTCTATGCGGTCATGGATGGGCAGGATCATGGATCGGTGGCCGAGATACCGTTCGGACCGCTCGCCCAGTCTCGAGTCGGAGGTTCCGGCGTAGTTGCCTCCGAACATCACCACTCGTCCCGACTCGGTGAGTTCGTACCGACGACGGTCGGCGTTCCATTCGACTCTGACCAGAGCGGCATAGCTGCCTTCGATGAAGGCGTGGCGTCGAATCCGTACGGCGACGGTGGGGCTGATCTGCTCATGGCCGCCGACGTGGCTTCGCATTCCGTGGGGGGTGCAGCCGGACGGCAGTGACGTGATGCGGCCCGTGCGGGCGCGGCGCTCGTCGAGGACGCCGACCAGAAGAAGAGTGTCGGCGGCGGCGCTGATACCGCCGTTGGTGCAGTCGCCGAGGCGGTGGGCGCGGTAGACGTCGAGCAGGAGACCGGCGGGGCGATGGTCGTTCTCGTTGTTGTTCATACCTCTAGTTTACATCTGTTTTGATGCTTTTCCGATGTTTTCTTGGTGTCTTTCCGGTGCTTTTCTGGTGATGTCGGTCACACGTTTATAGGCTCTGACCTGCGGTTTTGCGGGTGTATCGGGGGTTCGGTGGCGGTGGTGGAGCGGGTACCTCGGTCGGTCGGTGCGGCCTGGTG
>CALALQ010000385.1 GCA_937925595.1 uncultured Demequina sp.
GCACGACACCGTGTCCTGGATGTGATTACCGAGCTGACGGCCGCGCTCCCCGCTCCCCCGAGACTGACCTTCCGTGGACCGGTGGACCTGGCAATCCAGGGAGACCTCGTCGACGACGTGGTCGCGGTGGTGCGAGAAGCGCTGGCGAACGTCGCTCGACACGCTCTCGCCAGCACCACCACCGTGATCGTCGCCGTGGACGACGACAGCCTTTCCGTAACCGTCGACGACGACGGACAAGGGATGCCGGCGGCAATAGAGCACGTCGGCGGCACCAAGAACCTCCGCGACCGTGCACAGCAACGCGACGGCACCTTCTCCGTGGCGACCGAGCCAGGGGGCGGCACGCGCGCGCACTGGAAGGTTCCGCTCGCACCTGACGACCGTCCATCTCGTCGCTGAACGCGCGACTCACGCCGGGACTTTCGACCCGCCGCCTTCAGCAGAGCCGCGCGATGCTCAAGGGGTGACGCACCGGGCTCTTGGTGCGTCTGCCACGAAAGGGGCGGTCATGGTTGGCATCATTCCGTTGCGCGAAGCGTCACTTGCGGACATCGCGCAGGTCGGGGGAAAGAACGCGTCGCTGGGAGAGATGATCGGGTCACTCTCGCGGTTGGGCGTCCGTGTCCCTGATGGATACGCGACGACGGCGGACGCGTTCAGGGAGTTCCTCCGCCACGGCGACCTCGCGGCGCGAATCGACCATGCGCTGGATTCGCTGCACGTGTCTGACCTTCAGTCGCTCAACGAGACCGCTGCTCAGATCCGGCAATGGATCCTCGAGCAGCCGTTCCCCGAAGACTTCGAACAAGAGCTGCGCACGGCCCACCAAACGGTCGTCGGCGACACGGGGGGCTCGCCCGAGCTGTCGTGGGCCGTGCGCTCATCTGCAACAGCCGAGGACCTCCCAGACGCCTCGTTTGCGGGACAGCAGGAGACCTACCTTCATATAAGTGGGATCGAGGCAGTCCTCGACGCCGTGCGTCACGTCTTCGCTTCGCTCTATACGGATCGCGCCATCGTCTATCGGGCGGAACACGGGTACGGCGCGATGACAATCGCGATCTCTGCAGGCGTACAGCGGATGGTGCGCTCCGACATCGGCGCTTCCGGTGTGATGTTCACCGTCGACACCGAGTCCGGATTCAGCGATGCCGTACTGATCACCAGCGCATACGGCCTCGGCGAAACGGTCGTTCAAGGCACCGTGAACCCCGACGAGTTCTGCGTCTACAAGCCTGCTCTGCGTTCCAGCCGGCCGGCGATCACCAAACGGCAGTGCGGGGAGAAGGCGATCGCAATGCGGTTCGCCGCCGGCACAGACGTCAGCACCAGCACGCTCATCGAGTCCGTCAGCCCGGAGGCCCGCAGGCGCTTCAGCATCAGCGACGCACAGGTCGAGGAACTCGCACGGGCCGCCCTGACCATCGAGGAGCACTATTTGCGACCGATGGACATCGAATGGGCCCTCGACGGAAGCGACGGACTGCTCTACATCGTGCAAGCGCGGCCCGAGACGACCGTCGCCAAGCGCGACCGCGCCACGGTGACGCGATTCACCCTCAGCCAGCATGGCGACGTACTGGCCCGTGGGCGTGCCGTCGGGGCGAAGATCGGGGCCGGACGTGCACGCGTCCTTCACGACCTGACCGACATGTACGCCTTCGAGAAAGGGGACGTGCTGATTACCGAGCGAACGGATCCAGATTGGGAACCGATCATGAAGCTCGCGTCGGCCATCGTCACCGACCACGGCGGACGAACCTGTCATGCCGCGATCGTCGCGCGGGAACTCGGCCTCCCGGCGGTAGTCGGAACCGGAAACGCGACGGCATCGATCTCCGACGCCACCTCGGTCACCGTGTCCTGCGCGGAAGGCGATGAAGGGGTGATCTACAACGGCCTGCTGGCGTACAACGAGACCACCACCACGATCACCGATCTTCCCCCGCTTCCGGTACACATCATGCTGAACGTCGCTGTGCCTGACCAGGCGTTCGAGTTGTCGCGGCTGCCGAACAGTGGCGTGGGCCTCGCACGCATGGAGTTCATCGTCGGATCGATGATCGGCATCCACCCACGAGCTCTGCTGGAACTGGATTCGCTGCCCGCGGACCTGCGGGCGCGGGTGCTGGAGCTGACGGCGGCCTACGAGTCCCCTCGTGACTTCTTCGTCCGGCGCATCGCCGAAGGCATCTCGACCATCGCCGCCGCGTTCGCCCCGAATCCGGTCATCGTCCGCCTCAGCGACTTCAAGACCAACGAGTACATCGGCCTCCTTGGCGGCGAACTCTTCGAGCCGACCGAAGAAAACCCGATGCTCGGTTGGCGAGGGGCGTCACGGTATGCCTCGCCGGCGTTCGAGGACTGCTTCGCGATGGAATGTCAAGCGCTCGCCTTCGTTCGCGACAAGATGGGTCTCGCTAACGTGCAGGTGATGGTGCCGTTCGTCCGAACGCCGCGCGAGGGTGCGGAGGCGTTGGCCGTTATGGATCGCCACGGGCTGAGACGAGGCAGCGGCCTCCAGGTCATGATGATGTGCGAGATCCCCTCGAACGCCCTCCGAGCCGACGCGTTCCTCGACCTGTTCGACGGCTTCTCTATCGGCTCCAATGACCTCACGCAGCTCACGCTGGGAGTCGACCGTGACTCGGAACTCGTCGCGGGTTCCTTCGACGAGCGTGACCCAGCAGTACTCGCGCTCCTTGAACAGGCGGTCGTGGCCTGCAACCGAAGAGGCAAGTATGTGGGCATCTGCGGCCAAGGCCCCTCGGACCATCCCGACCTCGCACGATGGCTGTTGGAGAGGGGCATCACGTCCATGTCGCTGAACCCCGACGCAGTGATCTCGACCTGGACGGCCTTGTGCTCACCCATGCCATCAGCCGCGAAGGGGTGAGCCGAAGCGTCTCACCCCCCGGCGAGGCCGGCAGCGAGAAACGTGAAGATGACCACGTCGCTGAAGAAGTGGATGAGCCAGGGCCAGAACAGGCCGCGGGTCTCCACCATCGCCTTGCTCAGAATCCACCCCATGAAGACCGACGACAGGGCGCCGATCGCACCACCCGGGATGCCGAAGTAGTGCGCGATGCCGAAGGAGACGGCAGACAGCCACAGCGCCTGCCCGCTCCCTGCGACAGGTTCGACCGTGGCAATGACCGGCGCCCGATATGTCATCTCCTCGGTAATCGAGTTCATCGCGGCGTAGAGGACGATCGCGGGAAACAGCGGAAGCACACCGGCGAGGATCTGGCCTGAAGGACGAGCAAGCAGGAACTGGGTGACGGCGAGAGCCCCGGCGATGCCGATCCCCCACACCATGCCGAACCTCCGCCACAAGTCGCCTTTTGGGAAGCCCAGCAGCGGCGCGGGCCGGATGCGTGCTCCCCGGTTCCCCAGCCGCAGGAAGAAGGCGCGGGGCCTGACCTGCATCAGGAGGAGGAGCACGATCATCGCGATGGTGACCAGGAGCTTCGCGACCTGCCCGGATTGCATCACTGCGTTGAAGTCGCCGCCCCCGAGCACCGCCTGCACACCAGGGATCCGCAGATCAATCGTTCCCACGATCATCGGCAGCGCAAGAATGGCCGTGAGTACGGCGGCGAAACGCCAGAGCGTCTGCACGGAGCGAACCATCAGGAGACTCAGCGTGACCCCGATGCCTGTGCAGACCTGAACGGGGATGACCCACGGGGGAACTCGACCTGTGATCAGGTCGGAAATGATCGACGGGACAGGGCCAAGAACCACCAGCAGGAGCCACGGCACTGAACGCAGCCCGCCTCGGAGCGTCGTCGCCCGCCAATCGGCTGGCTCGTGCACCGGCGCTTCGTTCATCTCCGCCTGGCGGAACCCTCGTCAGCTGCTACAAGCCGACCGTCTCCAGGTGTTCAGGCACTCGTGCCGCCCAGCCCAGCTCGCGCTTGATGCGTGCACGCAGCATGTCTGCAGCGGTCGGCTCTCCGTGCGTGACGAAGACCGCGCGGGGACGAGCGGCAGGTCGCATCCAGTCGATGAGCTGGTCGGAATCAGCGTGTGCGGACATGGACTCGATCTGGTGCACCTGTGCGCGGATCGGCACATCGGCCCCGTAGATCCGCAGAGTTCGGGCGCCCGCCAGCAGCGCGGCTCCGCGTGTGCCACCCGCCTGGAATCCCGTGATGATGATCGCGTTGTTGTGGTCGGGGCCGTAGGCGCTGAGATGGTGCAGAATCCGCCCGCCGGTGAGCATTCCGCTCGCCGAGATGATGATCATGGGGCCGCCTCGGAGATTCAGCAGCTTCGAGTCATCGACGGACGAGATCAGCGTCGGCAGCGCATACATCCGGTCCAACTCGGTCGCAGTGAGCCGGTGTTCGTCTGCATGGCGCCGATATGCCTCGATCGCACTGACCGCCATGGGGCTGTTGACATAGATCGGGATGTCGGGAATCTCACCCCTGTCGTGGAGCCGAGAGAGATGGAGCAGCACGGTCTCAGTGCGGCCGACCGCGAACGCAGGGATCAGGATCACTCCGTTGCGTTTTGCCGTTCGGCGGACGATGTCACCGAGGATCACCTCTGGGTTCCCCGGTTCGTGGTGGCGATCCCCGTACGTGCTCTCGGTGACGAGCACGTCGGTGTCCTCCAGAGGTGCAGGAGGTCGCATCAGCGGGTCATCCACGCGGCCAAGGTCGCCGGTGAAGCGCATCCGTGTTCCACCGACGTCCAGTGAGACCCCGGCCGCGCCCAGGATGTGCCCGGCCGGTCGAAGCGTCATCCCCACTCCGCCGGCGATGTCATGCCGCTCGTTGAACGAAAGAGGGCGGAAGTGGCTGAGCGCACGCTCGGCGTCCCGTTGCGTGTACAGGGGCTCGGGACGGTCGTGTGCGGACCAACCGTGCTTCGCCGCGTGACGCGCTTCCTCTTCGAGCAGGTGAGCGCTGTCAGGCAGCAGAAGATGGCTCAGTTCCACGGTCCCCTCTGTGGCATAGATGGGTCCGTCGAACCCGTCGCGCACGAGGGCCGGCAGATATCCGGTGTGGTCCAAGTGCGCGTGCGATACGACGACGGCATCGATGGATTCGGGAGGGACGGCGAGCGGCATGCGATTCCGCGCCCGAAGGACTTTGAACCCCTGGAAGAGGCCGCAGTCGATGAGGATTCTTGTTCCGGCGGCCTGCACCAGGTATCGAGAGCCGGTCACGCTGTCTGCGGCGCCGAGGAAGCGAAGCGAGTGCTTGTCTGCTGTTCCTGCGCTCGCGCGTGTTCTCAGCGGCGGATCGACGGTGCTCATGCTCACACCCTCGCAGCCAAGTGCGCGGCGAGGTCCGCTCCCCAGGCACGAGCGTTATCGAGCTCATCCGGCAGGAGCCGGCTGGACTTGTCGACCAGGAAGCTGCGCGGCTCGTCGATGGCGAGCGAACCCATCTTCGTCAACCGCCGGTCGATCGCGGCGGCCGCGGATCCCGTGAAGATGCGCGGCATATCCGCCCGCGTGTCAAATGCGACGTGACGAGTGATCCACGTCGGCTTCGACTTCAGCCACTCACGTACCCCTACGTCACTCGCCGGTTCAAGGTGGAGGTGTTTGGGGTCGTGGAGGGCCCACCGAGCCGCTTCCGTTCGCGACTCGGGACGGCTCAGCCCGTGACCATGGGTGGGAGCGCCGACGATCACGACATCGGCGCGGAGGGCTGCCTCTCCGATGTCGTCGACCGATACGACTTGGGCGGCGATGGTGTCTCTCAGTCCCTCGGCGATCGCTTCGGCAACCTGACGGGTCGCGCCGAACATCGACTCGTAGACGATGACGGCCCGCTGCTCCGAAGTCTGCTCGTTCATGATCACTCCTTTAAATCGCGCTCCAGGGCGCTCCTGGCATTGCGACGCAGCGCAATGACACACCCGCGGTCAACGCGAAAGGAGGCCGAAGGTCCCGTCACGAGATAGGACTTTCGACCCGCTAGCACCCGCTCCGCCGCCGTACATTCGAGCCAAGACCCGGCGACTCCTGAAGGGCGGCGTACCGTGGAACGCATTCTTCTCGGCTATGACGGAACCCCCGCTGCAGCGTCCGCGTTGCGCTGGGTCGCCGCGCGAGCTGCGCGCAAGGTCGCTACCGTCGATGTCGTCACCGTGCTGTCGCGCTTCGCGCGCGACCGGGAGACCGCCCTCGATCAGCTCCACGACGCGGAGACGTTTCTCCGCGAGAACGCCCCGGGCGTCGGTGTGGAGCTGCACCGACTGGAGGGTGGGGTACTCGAATCGTTGTCGAGCATGACCGACTCTGACCTCGTCGTCGTGGGAGTCAATACCGGGCACGTCGTGCAGGCGATCGCGGCGGGCGGGCTGCCCTTGCGCATTACCGTGACCTCGCGGGCGCCTGTCGTGTTGGTTCCCTCCGAGTGGGTGGACATAGAGGCGCCGGTAACGGTCGGCGTCGCCGCCGATGGATCGTCGAGCCATGCCGTCGCATTCGCCGCCGACGAAGCTGACGCAGTCGGGGCGCCTCTTCGCCTCGTACACGCATGGCGGATGCCGTTGCCCACCATCCCAGGGTCGGTGGCGCTGCAAGTGGACACTGAAGAGGAAATGGCCGCTCACCGTCACGCTTTGGAGATTGCAAGCGGGATCATTCTCGACACCCACCGGGACCTCGAAGTCAGCCGTGAGCTCGTCCAGGACGAACCGGGGCCAGCACTGCTGCGATACGCGTCACGGTCGTCTCTCGTGGTCGTAGGAACCCATAGGCGGGGAATATTGGAGGGCCTGGTCCGCGGAGCCGTCGCACGCAGCATCCTGTGGCAGATCACTTGCCCGCTCGCAGTCGTGGGCGCGACGCCCGCGGAAGGAGATCACCGATGAACGCAACGATTCGCGTCGCCTTGCTGAGTGTCCAGGCCTTCGTGGCGGTCACGGCTGCGGCTGGTGGGGCGGCATTGATCGCGGGAAGCGTCAAACCAACATGGGGCTTCGCGATAGTACCGCCAGCGCAATATCTCGAGGGATCCCCGTTCACCTCATACGTTGTTCCAGGGCTCTTGCTCTTGCTGGTGGTGGGCGGATCGCACGCCGTGGCCTTCTGGTTCGGGATCCGCCGGTCTGCCCTCGTGCCGTTCGCTGCTGCCACGGGCGGCTACATCTGCCTCATCTGGATCTTCGTGCAGATGATCTACATCCCGTTCAGCTTCCTCCAAGCGGTCTACTTCGTCGCTGGGCTGGTGCAAGTCGGCCTCAGTTTGGTGCTGCTTGGCGTGTTCGACCGCACGCGCGTCGCTGCGAGGCGATGACCCTCACAAGTCGGCCGACGGCACGATGCACAGGGGGACCGCGATCCGCCCGAGGACGGCGTGAGCGACTGAGCCCCGCGACGGAATTGAGAAGGCGCTTCCCCGATGGGTTCCGAGGACAAGAAGTGAGGCACCCGTGACCTGGTCAATCAGCGCGTCAGCGACGTGGGCCCGCGGGGTCGAAACCGTCACAGCCACGTGCGGATGGGCGGCCCGGACCTCAGCCTCGGCGTTACGAGCGACATTGAGATGTTCCTGCTTTGCCTCTTCGGGATCGGATGCCCACACAGCTCCCTCAAGGAACCCCGGCGGCCTCCACGCGTGAACCAGACGAAGTGCCTGGCTTGCCCTGTCCGCTTCGCGCGCGGCGAAGACGAGCGCCGCATGGGAAGACTGGTCTGGTCCGACTCCGACGACGACCTCATCGCCGTCGGCGACCCAGTGGGAAGGAACGAGACATACCGGGGTCCGACCTCTGGAGAGGAGGCGGTCGGCAAGGCGGTGGTGAAAATGCGCGAATCCGTTCTCGTCGAATCCGAGAACGATGAGATCTGCGGCCAGGGCGGCGTCACGAAGCGCCACGGACGGATCATCGTCGACGTAGTGCGTCTCCACGACCGGCCCGGGCACTTGCGTGCGCAACCGTTCCTCCGCCTCCTCGAGCACTCGCTCGCCAGCACTTCGGTCTTCGTTGAAATCCGGCGCCGCGAGGAC
The DNA here is from genome assembly GCA_937925595.1 of uncultured Demequina sp. The sequence continues at coordinate 7,986 of CALALQ010000385.1, forward strand.
GATGTCAACCCGCCCACCAACGCGGCGCATTCGCTCGCCGACCCAATCCAACGCCGCCAAGGAGCCGCCGTGAGCGTCGATTCCGATAACGACCAGTTCCATGCGATAAGCCCTTCGACGGCGCCACGCTATGGCACCACGCGTCGCAACACTCGGGCCGATAGTCCTATGGCCTCAGCTGCCGGGGTGCTCGATCTGGAAGATGGCGGCCTGTGTCCGGCGCTCCAACCCCAGCTTGCTTAGCAGCGATGACACATAGTTCTTCACCGTCTTCTCCGCGATCCCTAAGCGTTCGCCGATCTGACGGTTAGTCATTCCATCGGCGATGAGCCGGAGAATCTGCCGCTCGCGAAGACCAAGCGCCCCCATTCGAGGATCGTCATCATCCGCTCGCTGTCGTAGGCTCTCGGTCGCGCGATTGGCGAGGGCCGGACTCACCACCGATCGACCCTCGGCTGCAGCCCGCACGGCACCCACAAGC
>CALALQ010000386.1 GCA_937925595.1 uncultured Demequina sp.
CCTGAAAGAGCACATCAGCCGCCGTGTGACGCAGATCATGAAAGTGCAGCGGCGGCTGCTCCGGCGGAAACGTCTTGATCGACTCGCGAACCTTTGGCCAGTTGACCGCCCGGCTGAGGTTCTTCGAGTTGAGGTATCCGCCCCGAGGACCGGGAAACATCAGGTCGTGCGGCCCCTTGCCCGCAGCCGCTTCCCTCAGAACGGGGATGAGCTGCGCCGGAATCGGCACGCGCCGACTCCGCCGCCCTTTGGTGGGCCCGATGTTCATCCGCCCCTGAAAGCCCGGCGACGCCGTCCGGGAGATCCAGATCGTGCCGCCGTCGATGTCGACGTCTGTGACACGCATCCCGGCGACTTCTCCGAAACGGCAGCCGGTGTAGAGCTTCGCGAGCAGGAATCGACGGTAAGGAGCAGGGAAACCTTCCACGACCTCAAGGAATCGCCTCACCTCGGTGACCGTGAGTGCCCGCGCCCGGGGCTCGTACTCACGAGCGCGTGGAATCTCGACGCCTACACAGGGGTTCGACACGATGAAGCCGCCCTTCACCGCAACCCGACAGATCGCAGATAGACATGCGAGAGCATCCACGCGCGTGGATCGCGCGCCCGACCACCCCGCGAACGCAGCTTCGATATCTAGCGGGGTGAGCGACTCGATTGCGCGCTCGGAAAATGTCGGTCCGACCCGGGTGCGCCACGCGGCTGCGTACGCGCGCCCCGTGCCGGGCGAGACTCTGCTCAGTATCAAAGCCCGGTAGCGCGCCCACAGGCCACCAACCGTTTCCATGCACTCACCTCCACACTGATAGCGTTCGCTAACACGAGCAAAGGTACCAGAAAGCGTTAGCGTTCGCTATCACTATCGCACTCGTTCGCGTTCGCTATCGTCGGCGGTCCCCGCTACGCTCCAGGCATGGAAAAGTCGCGCGACGAGGGTGCACCGATCTACCAGATCGAGGAAGTGTCGCTGTCCGACATCGGGCAAGAGCTGATCGCGCTTGCCGAAAGGCTCCGCGCCGCCGGGGAGCAGATCAAAGGGCGCCACCTGCTCGACGAGCCCGGGGTCAGTTACGCAGCGGCGGACGGCACACCGATGACCCAGTGGGACGTCGATGAGGAGAACGCGCAGACGCGATCCGCGTTCCGCTCGACCCTCAAGTCGCTGCGTCAGTTCCGCCGCCAGTACGACCGCTGGGAGCGCCTAACCGCCGAGTACGCGCTCACCCGCATGGGCTACTCCCAGCGAGACGCCGCTGCCACGCTCGGAGTCGCGGCGAGCACCATCAACCGGTGGGCTCAGCACCCTCTGCAGGTTGAGGACTATCGGTAGTCGACAAGTCGTTCCCGAAATCTTCTACACAGGATCAAGCCCCGCGCACGCGGTCATGTCCTGCGCGCGCGCGTGCTTCCTTCGCTTAGCCGGGATACCTCGATCTTGATGCCGCGTACCGACGGAGGCGTCGCCCGATGCGCGACCGTGCTCGCAGACAACACTCGGGAGTCTCGCAGGGCCGCACCGCGCGGGCCAGCAGAATAGTCGCTCGAACTGGGCATGTTCTGGCTGATCATGACGCTCCGTTCAGGGGGTTGAGTCGCGTCTCAAAGAAGTGCTTCCGTTGCACCCACTTGAAGTCTTCGTGTTTGGTAATTGTAGCTATCTCGATCGGGCCACCGACTGTGGGATGCCCGGGAGAGAAACGGACGAACTGAATCGTCGTGTGCACAAGAAACTCTGCCAGATCAACCGCATCCTGGATCGGCATGGCCGGGTTCACCATCTGAGGGTTCAGCTGCGGCCTGAGGTTGTCGTAGACCGTCCACGCGTCGTCGTCGCTCGACACCAGACCCAAATTTGACAGGGCGCGAGGAAACTCCACGCTCATGCCGTTGAGAAGGCGCGCGATGGCGTCTGGCTGGCCCCACCACGCTGCGCTACCGTCGTCCTGCAAGACCTGAATGAGGCTGTCATGCCCTCCCTCACCCAGTGCGATCACATACGCGGTCGGCTCGTCGGCTCCGCTGGAATAACCAGTCACCAGAAAGCCAAGGGCCGGGGCTGCCTGACCCTGATCCGCCAACCTCTGCTCGAGGAGTTGGTACCGCTCGTCGTACAAGAACTGGCGGGCACGCGCGGCAACATCCTCGACTGAGTAGTTGTTAGGGTCGATCTTCCAATCCAGGTGGGACGGGTCGTTGCCCATGAACCGACGGCGCAGATCCTTCGCCAATGTTGCGATTGACGCAGGGCCAAGCCCGCCAAGCCCCCAAGTCATCGCACCGATTGGAAGACCCTTGTAGAGGTTAAAAACCTTGTTCGCGTTGTTGTAGATGTTGTTGACCGTGCTCGCGCCACCATTTTGGATCATGAGCGTCGTTGCACTGTCCGAGGCGAGCACCAGCCCGTCGTTCACCTTCACCGCTAAGGCAATGGTCATGGCCGAAGTATGGCATAGACCACGTGCAGGAACATCCGACACGCTGCCGCCCTTCGCGCTACGCGCTGCGGTTGCCCTCGCCATCGTTGTCCGGTCCGCCAGACGGAGGCGCGTGGCGGGCCGGGGCGGGCACGCGCGTCCCGCATGCGGGACTCCGCGCGCTCCG
>CALALQ010000387.1 GCA_937925595.1 uncultured Demequina sp.
TGCGCGACCGCGCCGCCGCCGTCCTCGGCGGCACCGGCACGGCGGGGGAGTTGCGCCCGGCGCTGCTCGCCTACTCGGCCGCCATCGCGGCCGTCGCACGCCAGGAGGAGGCGCTGCCCTGGGGGCCGCGCGTCACCGGCGCCGCGGTCTCCGCCCAGGCGCGGGAGGACTGAATGCCGAACGCCGTTCGCGCCGCGATCATCGGAATCCGCGCTGCCGAAGCGGCGGGGGGTGGGGCGTTGACGCGCCCCGAACCGCGGGGGTTGAGCCCGCACGTCCGACACCGGCCGATGCCCGGCCGTCCCCGCCACCGCGCGCGCGGCGGGCGGGAACAGATCAGAGTCAACCGCATGTCGTCAACGCGCTTTGTGCGACCCGTGCCGCCCGTGGTCGCCTACATCGGGGGCAAGCGCAAGCTGACCCCGAAGATCCTGCCGTGGATCGAGGCGGCCGAACACGCCTGTTACGTCGAACCTTTCGTGGGAATGGGCGGGGTGTTTTTGCAACGCCGTCTCGCCCCGCCGGTCGAGGTCATCAACGATTGGGGGCGCGACGTCGCCACTTTCTTCCGCGTGCTGCAGCGCCACTACGTGGCCTTCACCGAGATGGTGCGCTTCCAGATCACCAGCCGGCGCGAGTTCGAGCGGCTCGCCGACACCGACCCGTCGACCCTGACCGACCTGGAACGCTCCGCCCGCTTTCTCTACCTGCAGGCCTGCGCGTTCGGCGGCAAACCGGCCGGCCGGACCTTCGGCGTGTCGCGCGAGACCTTCCACGGCTTCGACTTCACCCGCCTCAGCCCGCTGCTGGAGGCGGTGCACGACCGCCTGTCCGGCGTCGTCATCGAGAACCTGCCGTATCACGAGGTGATCGCCCGCTACGACGGGCCGTCGACGCTGTTCTACCTCGATCCGCCCTACTACGAGTCGGAGAACGACTACGGCAAGGGGCTGTTCGGCCGCGACGACTTCGCCCGCCTCGCCGCCCAGCTCGCCGGCCTCCAGGGCCGCTTCATCCTGTCGCTCAACGACCACCCGGCGGTGCGCGCGATCTTCGCCGCGTTCCACGTCGAGGCACTGTCGCACACCTACACCATCGCCCGCGAGGACGCCAAGGCGGTCACCGAGCTGCTGTTCCTCGGCCCGGCCGGGCGGGAGTGGCAGCCGGTGCGGGCGCAGGGGGCGCTGCTGTGACCGCCGCCGCGCCCGAGCCGGGCCGATTCCCCGAATCCTTCCTGGCCGAGATCCGGCGGCGCACCTCGCTGGCCGATCTCATCGGGCGCGACCTGCGCCTGGAGCGGACCGGGCACGAGCACAAGGCGCCGTGCCCGTTCCACAACGAAAAGACCCCGAGCTTCTACGTCGTCGAGAAGAAGGGGCTGTGGCATTGCTTCGGCTGCGGCGCCAACGGCGATTGCTTCGCCTGGCTGACCCGCTACCACGAGCTCGACTTCCGCGTCGCGGTCGAGGAGCTTGCCCGCGAGGCCGGCCTGCTGCCGCCGGAGCCGGGCAAGCCGGCGCGGGCGCCCAAGCCGCCGGTCGAGCGGCCGACGGCGGCGCAGCTGGCCGAGGACGACGCCCGCGAGGTCGAGCGGGCGCGCACGCTCTGGCACGAGACGCGGGACGGCAACGGCTCGCTGGTCGAGGCGTGGCTGGCGGCGCGCGGCATCCTGGCCGGCGAGATCGGCGGGGTTCCGCCGTCGCTGCGCTTCGCCCCGGAGCTGCCCTACTGGGTGCGCCGCAAGACCGGCAAGTTCGAGCGGATCGGCGCGTGGCCGGCGATGGTCGCCGCCATCCAGGGGGCCGACCGCCGCATCACCGGCGTGCACATCACCTACCTGAGCGCCGACGGCACCGCCAAGGCGCCGATTCCGCCCCATCCCGACGACGGCGCCAAGCTGCCCCGGCGCAAGGTGCGCGGCAGCAAGGCCGGCGGCTCCATCCGGTTCAGCCCGGCGGCCCGGACCCTGGTGCTCGGCGAAGGCGTCGAGACCGTGCTGTCCGCCCGCTTCATCCGTCCCGACCTCGCCGCCTGGTCGGCGGTGGACCTCGGCAACCTGGCCGGCGCCGGCCGCCGCGACGGCGCGCGCCAGGCGCACCCGGAGCGCCCGGGCGTCATCCTGCCCGAGCGGGAGCCGGATCCGGAACGCCCCGGCCTGGTGCTGCCCGACGCGGTCGAGGAGGTGATCCTGCTCGGCGAGGCGGTCAACGGCGACCCGCACGCCTACGCCTGCCTGTTCGAGCGGGCCTGCCGCCGCTTCGCCCGCCAGGGCAAGCGCGTGCGCGCCGGCATCCCGCCGGTGGGCGACTTCAACGATTGGCTGATGCACTGCCTGGGGAGGGCCGCATGATGGGAAAGACTCTGGTCTGGGCCGGAGCGCTGATCGCTCTTGGCGTGGTGGCCGGCACGGTGCAGGACCGCCTCGCCGCGGCCGTCGTCGAGGTCCGCGCGCTGCGCCTCGATCTGCAGCGCGAGCGGGCGACGGTGCGGCTGCTGACCCGGATGGTCGGCGACATGGCCAACGCCCGGCCTTGCCTGTTCTGGGACACCAGGTGTCCGGTCCTGGATCCGGTGGAGGAGCGCGACCTGTGATGCTCCGCGCCTGGCCCTTCCCCGGACTGATTCCCGGCTCGGCGTCCGTGCTGTACGCCGACCCGCCCTGGAAGTTCGAGAACTACAGCCGCCTCGGCGAGGGCCGCGGCGCCGCCCGCCACTACCCGTGCATGGGCATCGATGAGCTGATGGCGTTGCCGGTCGGCGAGCTCGCCGCGCCGGACTGCGCGCTCTTTCTCTGGGTCGTCAAGTCGATGCTGCCCGAGGCGCTCGACCTCATCCGGGCCTGGGGCTTCACCTACAAGACGGTGGCCTTCACCTGGGTCAAGACCCGCCCGACGGGCCGCGAGTTCATCAACAACGGCTTCTGGACGCGCGGCAACCCGGAGATGGTCTGGCTGGCCACCCGCGGCGCGCCGCAGCGCCAGTCGCGCGCCGTGCGCGAGCTGATCGAGGACCCGGCCGACTGGTTCGAGGACGGGCCCGACGCGATCTACGCCCACGCCCGCCAGCACAGCCGCAAGCCCGACGAGGTGCGCGACCGCATCGCCGCGCTGCTGCGGCCGGGGCCGCCGGGGCGCGACGCCAAGGTCGAGCTCTTCGCGCGCACCGCCGCCCCGGGCTGGACGGCCTGGGGCAACCAGACTTCGCTTTTCGTGCCAACCGCCAACCAACGAGAGCCGCAATGGCCGATGATGAACGACTGACCGGAGGGACGCCCGACGCCGTCGCCGCGGCCCGCCGCGAGATGGGCGGGCTGGATTCCTGGCCGCTCTACGTCCCGCCGCCCGAACCGACCGTCCCCGACCCGGTGGCGGCCGACGGCACGCCGTCCCGCCAGCTGGCCGGGCAGGAGGAGGAGGGCGCCGCCTGGGGGCCGATCGACCACCGCCTCGCCAAGGAACCGCCGAACGACATGGGCAACGCCAACCGGCTGCTGCTGCGCTACGGCGACGGCCTCCTCAGCGTCCGCGACGTCGGCTGGCACGCCTGGGTCGAGAGCCGGGACTCCCACCGCTGGAACCGCGAGGAGGGCGAGCGCCACGCGCACATTCAGGCGCACCGCACCGCCGCCGCCATCAACCGCGAGGCCGACGCCCTGGACGCCGCGCTCACCGAACAGCTCGCCCAGGACGAGAAGGACGGCCGCCTCGGCACGCGGCCGGCGGAGATCGACGACAACCGGGCGTCCCGGCAGAAGGCCAACGACAAGCGCGTCGCCGGCCTGCGCGGCTGGGCGCTGCAGTCGGGCAACGTCGCCAAGGCGGCGGCCATGCTGACCGCGGCCTCGCCCTACCTGTCGCGCTCCATCGACGACCTCGACGCGCAACCCGACCTGCTGGCGGTGGCCAACGGCGTGATCGAGTTCGGGGCGGAGGTGCCGGGCGGCGTGCGGCTGCGCCCGGCCCTGCGCGAGGACCTCATCACCAGGCAGTGCCGCTTCGTCTACGACCGCAACGCCACCTGCCCGGCGTGGCTGGCCTTCCTGGAGCAGGCGCAGCCGGATCAGGAGATCCGCGACTTCCTGCAGCGCCACGTCGGCTACAGCCTGACCGGGCACACGCACGAGCAGTTCGTCGTCCTGCATTACGGCAAGGGGTCGAACGGCAAGTCGACCTTCATCGAGACGCTGGAGTGGGGCTTCGGCGACTACGGCCTGCGCCTGCCGTTCGCCTCGCTGCTGCGCGACGACCGCAAACGCGGGGCCGAGGCGACACCCGACCTCGCCCGCCTGCCCGGCCGGCGCTGGGTGGTGGCCTCGGAGACCGAGGACAACGTCACCCTGTCGTCGGCGACCATCAAGGATCTGACCGAACGGGATTCGATGACGGTCCGCTACCTCAACCAGGGATTCTTCGACTTCACGCCGCAGCACAAGCTGTCGTGCATGTTCAACGCCAAGCCGAACATCCCGTCGGTCGACGACGGCACGTGGCGGCGTTTGCGCCTCACGCCTTGGGACATGAAGTTCATCGACGAGCACGAGCGGGAGAAGTACCCGGACGCGCCGCTGAAGGACAAGACGCTGGGCGAGCGGCTGCGCCAGGAGCTGCCCGGCATCCTCAACTGGGCGCTCGACGGCTGGCGCATGTGGCGCGAGAAGGGGCTGGCGCCGCCGCAGTCGGTCAGCGAGGCGACGGCGGCCTACCGGGCGGAGAACGACCCGGTCGGCGGCTTCATCGACGCCGTGACCATGCCGGCGATGGCCCACGAGTTCGTGCCGGGCAAGACGCTGTACGACTGCTACCGCATCTGGTGCGACCTGTCGGGCGCACCGCGCCTGTCCAACACCAAGTTCGGCAAGATCGCCAAGAGCAAGCTGCGCGCCGAGACCAGCGGCATCGTCAAGTACATGGGCATCAAGATCGACCCGAAGTGGTGGGCCGACTATGGCCATCTGGACCCGTCATGACGCGCCGCCCGCGAACGCCGTTCGGGGAGCCGGGCGCAGCCCCTCCGGACCCTCCGCAACCCTCCGCGCGCCGACCCCAGGCACATCAACGGGTTCGGACGGTTCGGAGGGTTTGGAGGCTTTCCACGGCTCCGCCGCATATGCGCGCGCGCGATCCGGGGCGAAAAGGATCATGTGCGGGGTTGGGGAAACCCTCCAAACCGTCCGAAGTCTCAAAAGTGGTTCGTCATCAAGGGCTTGTCAGGTTGGAGGGTATCCACGAACCCTCCGGACCGTCCAAACAGGGGGTGCGGCGATGGGTGTGAACGTGATGCCGGTGGGTGTGGACGGCGGGGCGGCGTTCTGGGACCGCTTCGTCGAGGTGTGCGCTGCCGCCGTGGGCGTCGGGGCCGGGCGCAAGGCCGTGGCGGGGCTGCTCGGTTCGGTCGGCGACGCGGTGCCGGCCGAGGTGGCGGCGCGGCTGGCCCCGCTGGTCCGCCCCCGTGAAGAGGGGCCGGCCGCCGAGGGCGGCTGGCTGGCGCTGATGGTGCGGTCGCGCAAGGCTGGCGACGGCGAGGTGCGCGCTGCCCAGGAAATCGCCTACGTCCTGCGCCTGCGCTCCGACGTTTGCTCCGCCGCCATCCCGGCGATGGACCCGGGCCGCCTCGTCGTCGACGGCGGGCCGAACCCGGGCGCGCGGGTCTACGGGCTGGCCCTGGAACCGACGGTCGAGCGCTACGACGCCTGGGTGCGGAAGGTCAAGGCGCTGCCCGAAAAGCAGCGCGTGCTGCGCGGGCGCAACAAGAGCCTGTCGCTGCTCGTCCTGGTGCAGCGCGTGCTGCTCCAGGGCGAGGGGATGCGCCAGTTGGACCAGGAGCTTGGCGTGCGCAACGGGCGCTGCGGCGAAGCCGTCCTCCGGGAGTTGAAGCGCTACGCCGACTGCCACTTCCGGTCTTGACGGGACGGGGACGCCGGAGGTACTGTCCCCGACAAGATGTGGTACTGCGCCCGGATGGAAGATACTCCATCCGGGCGTTTCCGTTTTCCGACCCAGTGATCCTTCCCGCTTCCGCCCGCGCCATCCCCGGCGCCTCCACCGCCCCGGCCGGTCCGGCGGGCGCGCGCCCGGCGTCGGCGGGGACCCTGGAAAACGAGGCGCACACGGGTAATTCGAACCGCGTGGGTTCGCTAAAGTGTGCGGTTTTTCAAAGCCTAAAGACCGTTAAGCGACTTTAGATGCTGGTCTCCAAGGGTAAATTCGCTGAACTGGTCGGGCGCACCCCGGCGGCGGTCTCGCAGTGGATCGCCGCGGGCAAGCTGTCCGGCGCCGCGTTGGTCGGCGAGGGCCGCTACGCCCAGGTCGACGTCGAGGTCGCGCTGCAGCAGCTCGGCATCACCCTCGACCTCGGCCAGCAGCTGGCCCAGGCCGCGCCGCTCCTGGCGAACGCCGCTCCGGCCGTGCCGGCCGTCGCGGCGGCCCCGGGGGCCCCGGCAGTGACCAGCGACCAGGAGCGCCTGCTCAAGGCGCGCGCCGACCGCGAGGAGCTCGCCCGCGCCAAGGACGAGGCGGAGGCGCGCGCCCTCACCGGCGAATGGATGGTCACCGCCGAGGCCGAGGCCGCCTGGTCGGCGCAGCTCGCCCGCCTCGTGCAGGCGATGGAGAGCTGGCTGGTCACCACGGCGGCGGGCACCTGCGCCGGCATCGCCGCCGGCCCCGACGCGGCCAGCCCGCGCGCCTACGCGGTCGCCCTGCGCCAGGGCTTCGAGGCGCTGTGCGCGCGCCTGTCCAAGGACGCCGCCCAGGGCGCAACCCCGGCGGCCGACGCCGCCGACCGCGACGACGACGGCGAGGACGCGTGAACGCGACCGAGTTCCTCGCGGTGGCCGACGCGGTGGCGCGGCGGGTGGTGTGCCAAGTTCTGGCGCCCAAGCCGCCGCTCGACCTCGTCCTCTGGGCCACGGACAACATCGAGTTCGGCAAGGAGTCGCCGCTGCCCGGCCCCTACGACCCGGACAAGTTCCCCTTCTTCACGCGCATCCTCGAGGTGATGTCGCCCGACCACCCGGCAAGCATCGTGGTGCTGCGCAAGTCGGCGCAGCTCGGCGGCACCGTCCTGGCGCAGATCGTCATCGGCGCCATCCTCGACCTGGCGCCGCGCCCCCTGTTCGCCGTCTTCCCCAGCGACGGCAACGCCAAGAAGTGGAAGCGCAACAAGTTCACCGCCCTGGTCAAGGGCTCCACCGCGCTGTCCGCCATCCTGCAGCCGGAGGGCGCGCGCACCGGCAACTCCGCCATGTACTGGGCCCGCCGCGATGGGCGCGGCTACCTGCAGCTGGCCGGCGCCAACAGCCCCGGCCAGCTGTCGATGGAGTCCTACCCCTACGCGGTCCACGACGACGTCTCGAAGTGGCCGCTCGACAACGGGGCCGGCGACCCGCTGGTGCAGGCCGACAGCCGCACCAAGGCCTTCCTCGTCTCCGGCGGCAAGATCGTCAAGATCGGCACGCCCTTCGTCGAGCCGGGCTGCCGCATCACCGCGGCGTATCGCCAGGGCACCCGCGAGCGCTACCACGTGCCGTGCCCGCACTGCGGCGTCACCCAGCCGCTGGAGTGGGCCAACATGCTGGCCAACCTCGACGAGGCCAACCCGGACGACGCCCACTTCACCTGCGTCGCCTGCGGCAAGCGCCTCGAGGAGCGCCACCGCGAGTGGATGAACAAGCACGGCCACTGGGAGGCCGAGAACCGGCAGGCCGACGGCTCCGTCGTCTCCTTCGACCTCTGGGCCGCCTACTCGCCGCTGGAGAGCTGGGCCAACATCGCCCGCGCCTGGTTCGCCGCCAAGGGCAAGCCGGAGGCCGAGCGCGCCTTCTACAACGACGGCCTCGGCCTGCCGTACCAGACGGCGACCGACGCGCCCGACTGGGAGATGCTGGCCGAGCGCGCCGACCAGGCCGGGCTGCCGCGCGCCGTCGTGCCGGCCGGCTTCTTCGTCGTCACCATCGGCGTCGACTGCCAGATCGACCGCTGCGAGTGGCAGGTCGTCGTCTGGGGGCCGCGCCTGACCCGCGCCGTCATCGACTGCGGCATCATCCACCACCACATCGCCACCGAGGCGGCGTGGATCGAGCTCGACGCGCTGGTCGCCCGCACCTTCCGCGACAGCCGCGGCGGCCGGCGCGGCGTCGACCAGCTGGCCATCGACGGCGGCGCCTGGACCAACGACGTGCACGCCTGGGCCAAGCGCCACCCGCAGGCCAAGGTCATCGTCGTCAAGGGCGCCAAGCCGGACGGCGCGCCGCCGCTCGCCCGCATCAAGACCGAGCGCCGCCCCGACGGCACCATCGTCCGCGCCCAGAAGCGCTGGTTCCTGGTCGGCACCAGCGGCCTCAAGGCCTCGCTCTACGCCTACCTGCGCAAGCCGGATCCGCTCGAGTTCGGCTACGTCACCTTCGTCTCCGGCCTGCCCGACGAGTACTACCGGCAGCTGACCTCGGAGAGCCGCAAGCCGATCCGCGGCCGCGACGGCTCGACCACCTGGCGCTGGGAGCCCAAGCCGGGCACCGCCCAGGAAATGCTCGACTCCCACCTCTACGCCTGGGCCGCCGCCATCCGCGCTGGTGTGATGACCAAGTCGGACGAGCAGTGGGAGGCGCTGCGCCAGGCCTTGGAAGGGGCGCCCGACGCCGCCGGCCCCGACCTCTTCTCCGCCGCCGCCCAGACGCGCCTCGCGCCGCCCGTGGCCGACGACGCCGCGGTGCCGCTCGCCGAGGAGGCCGCCGCGGTCGCCGACGCCGAGGACGAGGCCGACGATGCGGATCCCTCGCCCGCCGAACGCCGTTCGCCGCCGCGCCCGAGCGTCGCCCCGGCGCCGGCCGAGCCGCCGCTCGCCATCATGGCCCGCACCGTCGGGCGCTCCGCCTACCTGGCCCGCGTGAGAGGCTGACATGCCGACCCAGACCGAGTTGCAGACCCAGCGCGACGCGCTGGTGCGCCGCGTCGCCTCCCTGACCTCGCAGGTCCGGTTCGGCGACCGCACCGTGCAGTACGACCTGACCCAGGCCGAAACGGCGCTGCGCCTGCTCGACCGCGAGATCGAGGCCGCCCGGACGGCGGCCGGCGGCGGCGGGCCGCGCTTCGTCCGCCTCACCGGCCGGAGCGGCTACTGATGCGCGCCGCCGCCACCCGGATCCGGCTGAAGGGAACCGACATTTACGTCGAGGCCCTGCCGCCCGCCACCATGAGCGAGGCGACGGCGCCCGCGGTCCCGGCCGCGCCGTCGGCGCCCTACCGCGGCGCCTCGGTCGGCCGCCGCCT
>CALALQ010000388.1 GCA_937925595.1 uncultured Demequina sp.
AATGGGGCGTTGCAAACGCGCATCGGCAACCCTCCATCTGCCGGCTCGAACTGGGGTCCATGCTACCTCTCGACATGCTGCCAGTGCGAAGATCGGTGCCAGCAACCCTCGCCACAGAGGTGCGAGCGGCAGCCCGGCGTGCGCATTCGAGGCCGTGTGTCTCATAGCATTGCCCTGCAATGGGGCGTTGCAAACGCGCATCGGCAACCCTCCATCTGCCGGCTCGAACTGGGTTCCATGCTGCAATGCGCATACAGAAATGCACGCGGCACACCTAAGCAACGGCAAAGCGTCTGTGGCAGCTGCGTTATGAGGTGTTTTCCACGACTATTGTATAGTCTTCAAGCATGTAGACGGCCGAAATCGACACTCAATCACGATTTCGCGAGTTCAGGCGGCGTTCAGTTGACGAGAGCGCGAAGGGAACAACACAAAGTTGTTGCCACTGTAAGATTGCGAAGGAAAACTCGACTGATTACTTAATTGTAACGTCTGTGCTTGCTAGCTACAGCACGCTTGACCTCGCCGCCCTTCGTAGGTGGTAGCTTTCGGTCGGTGGTGTTCGCTCCGCGCTTCACCCTTGGATTGTCCAAGTAGCAGTGAAGGCGGGCGAAATGCCCGTGCTCGTAGCCACCACCTGCGTGGACTAAGTCCCCCCTCATTACCAGGACGTCTCCCGGGTTGAGGGTCAGGTCCGTGAGCTCCTCTAGCACGTGCTCGCCGTCGCGCTCAACGACGACGTGCAACTTGAGGTGCGCGGGCTCCCTCAGGTTGGCGATGCCTGTTCTCAGCAACACGACCGTGACAATCAATGCCAACCGAAAGCAAACAAAGGCTGCTTGCTTACAGGCAAATGGGTACGCTCTCGGGTCGTGTGCCACGGCCTCGTCGATGGCAGCACGCGAGTAGTCCGCATGGGGCTGTTGCTCCAGGCAGCCACGCTCGCTCCACAAGCACACCCAGTCCGTTGGTTCGCACTCTTGGTACGCCACTTTCAAGAAGTGGTCCAACCAGTGGAGCTTGGTGCGCAGGCTGCCCTCCAACGTCGTGATGCCCAGGGGGTGCTGCAGTCGCTTACCCCTGTTGGGGTTGAAAATGGATTGCGTGGCGGCGGGACCGATGACGCCCCGTAGTGCGTCGACCTCAGCCTCTGTGTATGTCACATGCAATTACATGAGCACACATGCGAAAAACCCGTATACAGCACACATTTCAAACATACCCTCCCACGAGATGAGGGAATCAAACACAGTAAAGAGGCGGCTGCTCGCCCCACGCGCCTTGAGAGCTTGGACGAACATCGGAAGAACGATGTCGTGCTCCTTCACCTGCCAGTACCCCACCATGTGCGTGGAGTCTGTCAGTCAGGTGGTCGGACATCATGACAAGGTATATGAACATACCTTTGCACGCTGAGTCGCATGATAGCGCGCAGCAGCTTCGCGGTGCTTCTGCGCCTTCGAGGCTGGAAAATGTCACAAATGCATGAACATCGTCACGAACACACGGATGACCAGGGTATCTTGCTACAGCTTGACCTACCAGCCGCTGGTTCGGGTTCCATGGCGTGGAGAACTCGCGGCAAGCGCTATGACAATGACGTCACTTGCCCCGCACGCACACGCACGTCTGGGAAACTGCCACAAGCACGCAGCGCGCCCCACGTTTCTCGACATAGTTGATCTTCCTTCCCATTCCCAGGGGCCTTTCCAGCGCCCGCTCCGCCGCGCCTGCCCTCCATCACCATGAACTCAGCGATTATATGATGATCACATGACCATCATATGATGATCACATGACCATCATATGATCGTCACATGACCATCATATGATCGTCACATGAGCATCATGTGATCACTGCGGTTCGTAGTGAAGACAAACGAGCGCGGCGAAGCCGACAACAGGACAGCCCCTGCAGTGAACGCATCCATGAGGTTGATGCAAGCACGTTAATTGTCACAAGAGATTAGAGCTGTGGGTCTGGAACGCCTGCTGAAAGTGCAACACAAACGTGAAAGACAATGTCCGAAGTTCAACGAAGTTTGCGCTGAAGCCAAAGCTTGCAATCTGATTACTAGCTCTCTGTTACAACACATCAAACACAACGGAAGCGTAGTGGTTCAGGTGAACGAACTCTTCACTTTCCCTCCTGAAGCGGTGGCCATAGGCGAGGTAGGGCGTCCAGCAGCTCTTCGTCCAGCTCGATGTCGGCTTCCTCGGAGATCGGCAGCTCAGGGACAAGAGCAAGTGCGTCGTTGAGACTGGTGTAGGCCGCCTCAAGCTCCTGGGAGCCTCCGGGGACGGTGATGTCCCCGAAGTGCCACCAGCCCGTTCGGAGGAACGGTTCTGGGGCAGACTTCCCGTCGAATAGAGCCGCCACATCCACGGACTTGTGGAACTTGGCGCGGGGCACGGAGGTCGGTCCGCGGCCCATGAGCATATCCTTGATCTCGGGGCGGTACGTTTCCCCTGAGTGCAACATCGTGCAACATGCAAACAGTCCGACGAGTCAATCAACGAAAGCAGTGCAATCGCAAACACAAGCACAAACGCAAGCACACACCATCCACAACGAACGCAACAAGCTCCCCATCCAGACGGAACTTGGTCATGCGCACGCCCTTGACACGTGACCCGCCGCCACGCTGCTGCTTTCGCTGCTCAGTCAGCTCCTCCAAACGCCGCTTCAAGGGGGACGGCGTTGACGGGGTCTCCTGCTTTTTCTCCTCCTCTGCGTCGCGGGAAGATGAAGCCCTCGGAGGGGTGGTTGGAGGGGGAGCGGCTGCGCGTCTTGGTGGCATGACTCGAGTTTATGAAACGCTGTATCTCGGAGGGTAAGCTGGAAAATGACTCTTAGGGTGTTGTAGAGGTGATTGTTCCAGCATTGTTCCGCAACGGCTCTGGCGATCTACGTTCTCACCAGTGTCGCTCTAAGATGGACGCACAAGGAGAAGATCGTAGAACATCACACGTATCGCGGTGTGTGACATTACCACCCGGCAACAAAAACAAACTGCTGCCGCGAAATGCCGACAGACTTGTTGCGCCTCCAGCTAGGAGAATCTTCTGGCACTCTTCTTCACGCGTTCGCCAAGATTCTTGTTCCGGCTCTCACTTTCACTCCGCCAATAATCTCATGGATGAGTACGTGTTTGGGACCCGTTATGCTGTCGATTTGCGCCCACTTCGCTGACGCTACTATGTGCAGGCTGCTTCCTTACATCCAGGCGCTGACGATCCAGTGCGAAGACTTGGACTTCGTGTTGGAGCGGCCACGAGGTTCTCCGCTGTTCATTGTGAGGAGATTGCGGAATGGCCCGACACTCGAGGCTGGTGTGCTTGACGGGGACGTTGTGGTGCGCATCAACGACAGCGCGGCTTGGGAACTGGACCGAACAACAGCATTGATGCTGCTGCTTGGAGACGAAGATGCCCGAACGGTGCGAGTCGCGTGGATTCCTGCCGCACAGATGGCGCTTGCAGTACGCTGCGCCAACAGCGTCCGCACGGCGGGGGCTCAAGCCATCCAATGGCCTGCCGCAGCACCGCGATCTCCAGAAGCTCGAGAACGACATCGATTGCGCAATCGACACGAGAACATGACGCCGGAGCAGATCGTGCACCATCGCCAGCGCAACGTGCACGACAACATGACTCCGGAGCAGATCGAGCGGCACCGCAGACGGAACCTGCATGAAGAGATGAATGCTGAGCAGATCGAGCAACATCGCCGCCGCAACATCCACGACAACATGGACGCTGAACAGATCGAGCAGCACCGCAGACGGAACCTGCATGAAGAGATGGACGCTGAGCAGATCGAGCGGCACCGCCAGAGAGCAGTACAGCTGGTGCTTCCGCGAGACTTTTCCATCCGACTGAATTACGGGACGCGGTGCGAGCATTGTGGCTTCCGGTACCTGGTGCATGAGACGTCGAAGGATCTGTGCTGCGGCTACGGGAAAGCAACCAGACTTCCGTTTCCAGCGCTGCCTCCCCTTCCAGCGAACATCCGTCGCTTTGCCACGGAGTACCCAGGACACTTCGCGCAGCACAGCTTCCAGTACAACAATGTGTTTGCGTTTGGCATCATCGGAGTCGACAACGGCGACCCGGACGCTCCGGGCTTCCCGCGACCACAAGGCGGGCCTTCCTGCATCAAGATTCATGGACGAACGTACCACCGAGTGGCGACTGCTAACCGTGCCCGCAACGCTGTGAGGTTGGCTTTACTCGAACGTCACCTGCTGTTCTTTCCTGCTTCGCGATTCCCATATGTTGAACATGTTGTTTGCTGCAGGTACTTTGTGCACGACGCCCTGGACGAGCTGCGCCAACATGGACTTGAGCGGAACCTGAACAACGACTTCGTGGAGGGCATCCACCGTGACCTGGTCGCAGTCAATCCCTTCGTGGCGCATTTCCGACAGCTCGGAAGGGAGCTTGAAGCCCATCGCGACGCCCAGGAGGAAGATGCGAAAGAAGCACAAGACGATGCGGAGATCGACGCTGCTCGAGGAGTGCGACGACGCCGCAACGAGCCACTTCCGGCACTGCACCTGACGACGAGGACGAACCCACGAGAGATCGCTGCGGTCATCGTGCACGGAGACGATCATCGCCCGGAAGCCCTGGAAGGCCGACCCTCGATCATAGTCTATCCCACCGACGACGGCGAGCCGCAGTACCTGCGCAACGACAACCCGCTCAGAGAGCCACTCGCCTACCCGTTGCTGTTCCCCCATGGCGACCTGGGTTGGGGACTCGACAATACGTTCGACTGCGACCACGCGGAGTATCTGCGCTATCGAATGCTGATGCCGGAGCAAGACCTCGATATGTCAACGCAGTCCCGTCAGCGCCTCCACGTGAATCGCTTCCAGCTCCTGTCGCGCATCGGCCAGGTGTACCTCGTCGACACCATCTCCCGGATCGAAGACAACCGCCTCAACTACATCCGATCTCACCAGTCCACGTTCCTGGGTGCCGACCACGATGACAACGACGACGCTGAGGAGCAGCAGGAGGACGATCGCCCGACGCGCTTCTTCCTGCCTTCGAGCTTCACGGGGAGCACGCGACACTTGAAGAAGCTGGCTGCGAACGCACTGGCGCTCGTGTCCGCGAGGGGCAAGCCGACCGTCTTCATCACCCTCACATGCAACCCGTACTGGTCCGAGATCGTCCGCGAGCTGCTCAAAGGGCAGACCGCCTTCGACCGGCCCGACATCACTTGCCGCGTCTTTCACATCAAGCTCCACCTCATCCTCAAGTACATCCGCCAGGGCGACATCTTTGGCGCGGATCATCCCATCGAGTACGAGATGCGGGTCATCGAGTTCCAGTTCCGCGGCCTACCGCACGCGCACATCGTCATGCGGCTTGGAGGCCTTCCGGAAGGCGACGCTGGCGCGTTGGGTGCGTGGATTAACCAACATATCTCCGCGACCATCCCTCCCATGACCGACTACATGACGGCAGAGGACCGCAACTACGTCGAACTGGCCACGAAGCACATGCTTCACCGGTGCAACCGCGGAGAGAACGGCTGCCTGAACGACCGCGGCGTCTGCGACAAGGGCTTCCCCAAGCCGATGACGGAGATCACCCATTTCGACGAGCGCGGCTATCCCATCTACCGGCGCCCCAATCCAGATGCGAGCTACGTCGTCCCGCACAACCGTCTGCTGCTCGAGCTGTGGGACGGGCATGTCAACGTGGAGTTCGCCGGCTACGTCTTCCTCGTGCTGTACCTCTACAAGTACATCTTCAAGGGCCCCGACCGGGCGCGCGTCGAGATCCGCGACGGAGTTGGTGACGCCCAGAGGGAGGAAGACCGCGACGAGATCACCCGTTACGTGCGCTCTCGCTACCTCAGCTCGATGGAGTGCATGTGGACGACGCTACGCTACCAGACCTACCCCGCGACGTCGCCGCCGGTCAGGTGCGTCGTCGTGCAGCTTCCATCCCAGCTGCCTCCCGGAGACCAGGTTTCGGACATGCTGCGGTACCTGCACCGTCCGCCGGAGCTGCGCGATCTGCGGTACACAGAGATGTTCGCCAACTTCATCGCCGACGACGAGCTTCCGCGCTACGCCGCAGCCCCAGACTACGAGCGCTACGAGAGCAGAATCAAGGGCCGGCTGTACTTCTACTACCGGCGACGAGACCGCGACATTATCGTGTGCAGAATGAACACGATCTACATCATGGCAGGCGAGGTGTGGTTCCTGCGACTCATCCTGCTCAACCGCCCGATCGCGAGCTACGAGGACGCCAGAACCGTGGACGGGCGCACCTACCCAACCTTCCAGGAGGCAGCGAAAGCAGCAGGCTACGCTACCGACGAGAATGAGGCCTGGCTCTGCTTTACTTCCAGCTTGAACGACTCCAGTCCACCGCAGCTGCGAGGCCTCTTCGTCCTGCTCACACGCGAGGGCTACCCCACGATCCACATCTACCGCGACGACGTCTGCCTAGACGCGATGATGGCAGACTACCTCGAGCGCGAGGACTCCCGCGCTTTGGCCGTCAACCGCCTGCTGCAAGACCTCGCCGACCGCCTCCAGGACAGCTCGCGCTCATTGAGCGACTACGGCCTGCCTGAGCCACGCAACCTGGCGAGCGAGCTGGACAGGGAGCGGCTGCGTTTCGACGCTGAAGAGCAGCGTGCCTGGATTGAACAGCAGCCAGATCCTTCGATCGAACAGCAAGCAGTCCTGGACGCCGTCATCGATGCCTTCACCCGGAGAGCGCGCCTGCTGCTTTTCGTCCAGGGCAAGGGAGGAGCCGGCAAGACTTGGCTGATGAAGCGGATCCTCGCCGAGGTCCGAGCGCGAGCAGGGCTGGCCCTGGTGTGTGCAGCCACCGGCCTCGCTGCGACGCTCTACGACGGAGGCACGACGGCACACTCGCTCTTCAAGATTCCGGTCGAGGAGATCGACGTGGAGGCGGAGGACGACGAGGGCCGCGAGCTCACCTGTCAACTCCCCGAAGGCTCGCAACGACTGGAGCTTCTGTTGGCGACCGACCTCATCGTTTGGGACGAGTTCCCGAACAACCATCGCCACTCCTTCGAGGCGGTGTACCGAGCGATGAAGGGTTTCAAAGGGCGCATCCTGGTGGCGTGCGGAGACTTCAGGCAGATCCCACCCGTCGTACCTGGAGGCGACAAGTGGAGCGTCATCGATGCGAGCGTTCGATCGTCGCCCCTCTGGAGCAAATTCCGCGTGATGGAGCTTACCATCTCACACCGCCACGCGACCGACCCCGAGTACGCGGAGTTCGTCCAGGAAATCGGTGAGGGTGCTGTCGGCGAGGACTACATTCCAAGCAACGAAAAAGCCGAACCCATCCCCAACGCCAAGATCGCGTGCCTGCAGTTCCTCCGAGCGTTCAACCCGCGCACCATTGACGAGGCCATCGAATTCGTCTATCCGAACCTGAACGACGTCGCATCGCTGTCTGGCCGCGCCATCCTGGCTTCGACCAACGACCTTGTCGACGAGTGGAACGCGGCGATTCAACGAAAACGCTGCGAGCTGGCAACTGCAGCAGAAGGAGCCAACGAGCGCGCCGGCCGGGTCCACCAACTCCTCTCCGCGGACATCCTCACCGAGTGTGATGACGAGAACGGCCACATCCGCCGGATGCTGACGACGGAGTTTCTCAACAACCTCAACCGTCCTGGAGTGCCGCCGCACAACCTGCAGCTCGCCGTCGGCGATGTCTGCATTGTGATGAGAAACTTGAACAAGAAGGACGGGCTCACCAACAACCGGCGCGTCGTGGTCCTCTCCATCCAGCGGTTCTGCGTCAAGGTCCAGACGATCGGCACCAACCCGAAGGTTTTCGCTCTCCCGCGCATCCGGTTCAAGTTTCGCCTTCCACGCGGCAGTTTCGAGATGATGCGGACCCAGTTCCCGCTGCGCCTGGCCTACTGCATGACTTACAACAAATCGCAGGGCCAGGAGCTGCAGGCGGTGCTGGTCGATCTGCGTCAGCCCGCCTTCACGCATGGCCACCTCTACGTGGCACTCAGCCGAGTCCGCCATCG
>CALALQ010000389.1 GCA_937925595.1 uncultured Demequina sp.
CGTCGGTCATGGCGGACGTTCCACTATGCTGTAACAGTGGAACGGTCAAGAGGGGGGGGATTATGCACTTGACGTACCAAGAGGGAGATATAGATTTGGCTGGACAGGCCGGCACAGCGCTTTCGGAAGCGCAGGACTTATTTTCCCGACTGCTTTCGGGCCGCCTTGCGCGCCGCGCGGAGTTTATGTCCGCGCGGTCGGGTGGGCATGGGGCGCGGCTCAAGACCGTGCTTCATCATGAACTGCATGATGGCCAAGCCGCCGTCGTAGATCGCTTTGGCGTCGAGTTCGATCTGGTCGACGGTCACTGGGATTACATCAACCTTGACTGACCCTCGCGCCGTCTCCTTAACCCGGAAAATCTCACCGGTGTTCACGTCCCTGTACAAGGAGTGGTGAACAATGTCGTTCCGCTTATCGAGGGCGGACTTAACTGCGTCGAGGAGCGCGTCTAGCTCGTCCAGTGCCTCGGTGCTGTCCAGTCGGATCTCTGCCGCGGCACGGATAACGCTGTCTCTGAGCGGTGCCGTCATGTGGCAGGATACGGCGGAGCCGTACTCCATATCGACTCCGATGCACGCGCCAAGGAGCATCTTAAGGACGGTCTCCGTTTGAGCAGAGCAGGCCGCAACTAAGCCGATCGCGGCCAGGTACTCCCGTGGTATCTTGTACGGATTGAACTCGTGAACAGGAGCCGTAGTGTCTGACATTTCCAGTCCTCCGAAGGCTGACGACGTTCTCCGCCGTATGCTGGCGATGAAGCCGAAGCCGAAGGAAAAGGGGGGCGAGCCGAAGCCCGCCCCCGACGATCAGGCCGCCAAGGGGAAGTCCGGCGGGAGCTGATCCGCGACCGGAGCGTCAGCGTGACGCTTTCCGGTGTTGGTTTCGGAGACACGACCCTGATTATCGTTCAGGTATGCCGCGATGACGTGCTGGTGAAAGCCGAACTTCAAGGCGAGCTTGATGAACGGCGCGGTTTCCACCGTGACGCCGGCTCCACGAAGGGATTTCGTGGCCATGGTTAGTGTGCGTCCTTTGGGCGCTCTGTGAGCGGCCTCGGGGGCTTGACAACATGACCCTACCGGAGTCTAACCCCGGTTCTAACTAGACCACGTTTCCTGCGCCCCTGAGACCAAACGGATGCAGGAAATCCAGTCCTAAGAAACCCGTCGGGCTCTCACCCCCGGCGGGTTTCGTCGTACTGGATCGCGATTCGACTCCCTACGGCGCCGCTAGCGAGTCTGCAACCGTTAATTGAGTGCGTCACCTACCATATCTGGTAGGCTTTGAAGAACGATCCGCTAACTGGTCCAGATATTGAGTCCGCATAAAGATATGCGGATATCCTTATACTCGCTCGATCCAGCGCGACTTGTAACGACGCTTTCGCTTCTGCTTAGGCGGCGCAGGTAAGGCCGTCAGCCCGCCGATAGGTCAGGCGCTTGCCGCCGATCAGCGAGAGCACCTTGGCGGCGCGAGCGGTGTCGTCCACGCCAAGGGCGGCGCGGTTCGTGTAGCGGAAATCGAACTCCGCCAGATAGCGATGCAGGTGGCGCTTGGCGCAGTGCTGGTACACGCCGCGCATCCCGCGCTTGAAGATCGAGAAGTAGCCCTCAATCGTGTTCGTGTGGATTTCGGTGTCCAGCGGCGAGACGTACTCGTCGCGCTGGTGGTTCACCACGCCGTGCTTACGGTTCCAGAACATCGAGCCGTAGAAGGCGGCGGCGTCCGTCATCAGGCGGGCCTCACGGGTGACGTTGGCATTGATGATCGGGAACAGGGTCGAGACGCGCAGATTGTCCACGACGTAGGACTTGGCGCGACCGCTCTCACGGTCCACGAGCGAGAGAACCTTCATCTTCATGCCGGTGCGGATGCGCTGGCCCGGCTCCGGGCGGTGATCGGGGTCGAAGCCGATGAACGTCTCGTCGATCTCAACCGGAGTGCCTTCGCCGCCCATGGGGAACGGGGTGTCATCGCGCATGGCCTCGCGGATGCGATGGGCCATGAACCACGCCGTTTTGTAGGTCACGCCAAGCGAGCGCATCAGCTGGTGGCTGCTCATGCCCTTCTTGCTGGACGACAGCAGGTGCACCGCCAGAACCCACTTGTTCAGCGGCACGTGCGAACGCTCAAACAGGGTGCCGACCGTGACCGAGAACGGCTTGCGGCAGTCGCGGCACTTGTACACGCCAGGACGAGTGCTCTTGCCCTTGAGGGCGACCGAGTTGTCCACGGTACCGCAGTGCGGGCAGACCCGACCGTTCGCCCAGTGGAGCTTTTCCAGATGGGCGCGGGCCGCGTCGGCGTCGGTAAAAATGGGGTCGGTCAGGTTCATGCGCTGATACTACATGAAGCGTTTGGTACGTCAAGTACACAATCCCCAAGAGGGGCGAGGGTCGAGGGGCGAGGGTCGAGGAAGTCAGTT
>CALALQ010000390.1 GCA_937925595.1 uncultured Demequina sp.
TCTGGAGCCGGGATGGCTTCAGCCTCAAGACGCTGGCGCCTCTTGGGGGCGCCAGCTGGCGCACGCAGGGGCTTGATGGGGAGAGCTCAGCGGAATGGATCGCGAAAGCGCGGGCCGGCTACGAACAGGCGTGGCTTGAGCTACTGGACTACAACGAGGACGACGTCCGGGCGACGCTCATGCTGCGGCGATATCTGCGTAGCTAGGGGGGAAGACCCATGACCGCGCGCGGCTGGAGCTACTGGTCAAGGAACAAGCTGGAGATCCTCCAGGGCTACCTGCCCGCGTTCAACCAGGCCGCCAAGTCCGTCGAGGAACGAATCTACCTCGACCTGATGGCGGGCGAGCCCGAGAACTTCGACCGGGACACTGAGAAGAAGTTCGACGGGTCCGCGCGCATCGCCTTGTCAACGACCCCGTCCTTCACTCGGTTCGCGTTCGGGGAGTTGCCGCCCCGCGCAGCCAGGATCAAGGCCGATCTTGAGGCGCGGCATCCCGGGGCGCCGTTCCGTATCTACCCGGGTGACTGCAACGTCACGGTCAAGCGCATGCTCGCCGATCTCAATGACGTCCGCTGGGCACCGATGTTCGCCTTCCTCGACCAGCAGGCAGCCGAGCTGCACTGGGAGACGATGGCGACGCTCGCTGCTTTCCGGAAGGGGAAGTTCAAGTCAGAGCAGTGGATCTTGTGGTCGCCGGCGATGATCGTGAAGGGCGCCACGGGTAGCAACGGCGACGCGTTCGCAGACCGGGTGGACCGCATGTACGGGTCCGACCGGTGGCGAAAGATCCTGGGCGCGCGACAGGCCGACTCGATCACGGCCAGCGACTTCCGTGCCGAGATGGTCAATCTGCTGCGCTGGCAGTTCGAGACCGAGCTCGGCTACCGGCACACGATCCGGATCCCGATGACGATGAAGACCGGCACCGCGCTCTACGACATGGTCTTCGCCACCGATCACGAGGCCGGCCTGAAGATCATGTCCCACCTCTACAAGAAGGCCGCCGAGCGAGAGCCGCGTATGAGGCAGGAGGCACTGGACGCGCAGTCGGGCCAAGAGGCGCTCTTCGGCGACTACGCCGGGCCGCTGCCCGAATGGAAGAGCGAGCCCTGCTGGGATCCGTCCGAGCGCCCGTGGTGGCGCTAGACGCCTGCTGCCGCCAACGCTGGCATGTCGTCCCAGGTCCGGCCATCGAGCTCGCGGCCGTTGGCCTTCGGCGTCCGGCCACCCCACTGCTTGAAGAAGAACGCGACGTCGGCGCGGAGGCACTGGTCGCGGATGTCCTCGACCCACTCAGGGGCCATCGGTCGGGCATGCAGGCCCGACTCGCCACCGGCGATCACCCAGTCGATCTGCTCGAGGTTCAGCCCCGGCATGGCCGTCAGGAGCGGCTCGCAGGATAGAAATCTCGTGGCTGCCGGCGTCGCCCGTAGGTGGTCGATGCGGTCGACGACGTCGAGGGATTCTACCGAGACGCCCATCCAAAGGTTGTCGGGCCAGTCGAGCTTGTCGGCGACCCGTGCCATGCGGTGCGCGCGCTTCGTCAGCACCTGGTAGGTGTGACGCGGCGTCTCGCGCATGACGTCGAAGATGTCGCGGATGAAGTCCAGCGGGACCTTGGCGTGGAAGAGGTCGCTCATGGAGTTCACGAAGACGACCTTCGGGGAGCGCCAGCGGTAGGGCTGATCGAGCGAGGACGGGTGGAGCGTCACCGCGAACCCGGGTCCAGACGTTCGCGGGTCGCCGTCGTTCTTGTACTTCTCGGCGCCCATCGCCTTCAGTCGCTTCGCCAGAGTCAGCGCGTAGCAGTTGTCGCAGCCCGCGGCGACACGGTCACACCCGGTCACGGGGTTCCAAGTGACCTCGGTCCACTCAATCGCGCTGTGCGTCGCCATGGTTCACCACCCCTCTTCGGACACCGTAGCCGCCCAGAGGACGGCACCGGCGGGAAACGCCGTCTGCATCAGCAGTCACATTGGGCACTCCTGTCAAGCAGCATCGGCTCCTGCGCTTTTCTCGGGGCTCGATCGACTTGCCCCTCGCCCGGTCGAGTGCCGAGATCCTCGGATAGGCCGACCGACCGGGAGGCGAAGCCCTCCGACAGCCGATGCAAGCGAGGTCAGGCATGCCAGGATGGCGAACTTGATCGCATCCCATGCAAGCAGCAGGACGACGATGTTGAGCAAACCCGGGGCGCCAGCATCGATTGCCAGGTGGAGTGTGTGAACCGAAAGGGCGCACGCGAATGCGAGAGCGCCAAGGGCGACCGCCATGCGGATCGTTGGGCGAGCCGATTGAACACGTCGGATCAGGACGTTGGACGGCGCATAGGCCTGGAGCAGGCCGTACGACAGGGTCGCAAGGATGATGACGGGCAACGCGATGAGCAGCAGCAACATCCCTGACCTCCGGGGCTGGGTGATGACGAACCCTGCTTAGGTCAAGTCGCCCGTGTCGCCGAGCCAAACCGGGCCGCTTTGTGGATGGAGACGCCAAGGATGGTCCTATCGGGCGGAAACGGCCCGAAGATCGGCGACAACTTTGCGTCCGGCCGGCGTTGACTCAGCGGCGCTGTCCGCGGCACGTCGTGCGGCTTGTACGGCACGACGACGATCCGCCCGTTGTGCATCGGCCGTCGCTCCTCCTCCGACGGGCAAGTCCGAACTGACCTTGTATCGGTCGCGGTACGCCGCGACTGTGGCCGCGGCGAGCATCCAGGGCGTCTGATCCTTCGGATCGGTCGGCGGCCTTCCCAGTCGGCGAGCCCAGGGTGCGCCCGCGTCCACAGCTGCCGCCGCGAGTGCGAGGGCCCGGGCCTCGATGAGCTCGGCCCGTTCGCCGATCGCCTGGCGGTCCTCAGCGGACATCTCCCCCAGCGGCTCAGGGATCAGCCCCGCGATCAAGCGCGGGCGCAGCCGGCAGCCCCGGGGCGGGGATGCGGCTGCCTGCTCGACCCGGTAGCGAAGCACTGCGGCGATGTCTTCAGCATCGTCCAGCGCGTTCTGCCCGACCACACGCGGAACCAGCTTCTCGAGGTCGTGATGATAGGCCTCGGCCCGGCGGAGGGACGCGGTGAGCGGTCCGAAGGCGCTTGACTGGACTACCGCTTCGTGCTGTTCAGGCGTGAGGCCGGACCGCCGTAGGAGTTCCAGGAAGCGATCGCGTTGGACGTCTGCCGCAAGGGTCTCGAGTTCGGCCGCGAGGCGGTCGATGCCGCCATGGATGGCGTACTCGGCCTCCATCGTCTGGTGCGCGGACATGCTTGCGCCGCTGTGCTGGAGCACCCCGAAGAGCACGGTGCGAGCCGTGACGTCGTCTGGCCCGGGAGTCGAGTGACTGTCGTCCGGCTGGTCGAGAGCTACGTAGGCGATGTTCGACTCCCGGCCGCGGCTCATGGACACGTAGAGGTTCTCTCTGGTCGTCGTCGGTGTGACGACGACGTGGGAGGTGTCGACGGTGATGCCCTGAGCCCGATGAGCGGTGACGGCGTAGCCCAGGTCGACGTACTCGCCCACGTAGTCAGGCGGCAGCACCGCCCTTCCTCGACGTCGCGGGTCGAGCCGGTCGACCAGCACGGAGCCGTCGCGGCGAATGTCGACCACGCGCCAGCGGTCACCGTTCTTGACCCAGCCACCACCGGAGGTCCGGAGGGTGCGCTCGTTGCGCCGCGTGATGACCACATCCCCAACCGAGGCGCTGTTGCCTGCGGCCAGTGGGATCTCACGACCATCGACGGCGCCGTCGAGCAGGAGCCGTTCGGCGCGGGCCCGCTCGTTCAGAGTTCGCACGGCGTGGGATGACTCGGTCACGAGGATGCTGGCCTTGCCGGCGCTGCAGTCCGCGCGCCATGCCTCGTAGGCCCGGTCGAGCATCTCGTCGGTCAGTCCTTCGCGGACTCGCTTCTGGCGGATGTACGTCGAGATGACCTCGACCTCACCCCGACGAAGGGCGAGGGATGCGTGCTTCTCCCACTCGTTCACGAAGCGATGGATGTCGGTGAGCACCGGGGCGTCGGTGCGGCGGTCGACAAGGAGGGCGAGGGCACCTCCTGCCT
>CALALQ010000391.1 GCA_937925595.1 uncultured Demequina sp.
CGGGCGGTGGTCATGGTGGCCTTCCGTGGAGGTGGTCACCTACTCCATGCGCAGTCGCAATAGTTTCTCGGGTCAGGCGGCGCGGACGAGGTCGTACTTCGACAGGAACGGGCCGTACTCGGTCCGCTTCAACGCGCGGCCGCGGTGCTCGACGAAGAGTCGGCCGCCGAACGGTACGAGCTCCACGACTGTGGTCTCCTTCCCGGTGCGTCGGTGCTTCCAGACCTGACCGGGCTCGACTGTCGTGGTCACTTGCTGACCTCAGCCCAGGTACTGTCGAGGGTCCAGCGGGAGCGGATGGTGAGGCGGGTGTCCTCCGGCAGGGAGTTCGTCTCCTCCGCCATCCAGTCGGCGATGTGCTGCTCCGCCTCGGCACGGGACGCCGCTGGAACCTCATCCCAGTCGTCACCGTGCTCGTCGATGAGCACGGAATGCCACTCCTGGCGGAGGGTGGCGCCGGCGGGGACGATGCGGTCCTCCGCGAACAGGTGGGTGAGGGCGGCGTCGATGCCGGCTTCCATGTCCCGGCGGCGCTTGGCGCCGAGAGACTCGGGGACGACCGCCTTGGTCACCTCCGCGACAAGGGCGTCGAGGGCTTCGACGTTGAGCGGTTCGCTCCCGTCCGGCCAGCCGTACTCGGTGTGGTTCACGGCGACGGTCAGCCCGGCAGCGTTCAGCTCCGCGACAGCCCGGTCGATGGCGGTGCGGTACCGGGACCGGTGCGGTTCGACCATCTGCCCGTAGTAGGCGGGCTGGCCGAACATCGTGTCGTAGGTCAGCTCCTCGTACTCCCCCGTCGCCTTGTCGATGGTGACGGAGAAGAAGTCCTCGAAGCCGATGCGGCGGGAGAAGTACCAGTGGGTGGGCCGGTGGTCGGTGAACCCGAGCTCTCGCATCTGGTCGTCGGGCAGGACGGGGGTGGTGGGCATGGCGGGGGCTTTCGGTTCAGCGGTCGGCGAGCGCGCGGTCGAGGAGGTCGGCTGCGGCGGACGGGTCGAAGTGCTCGCCGCGGAGGAGGTCGAGGGCTTCGGTTGCCACCTCTCGGGGCACGGGGCGCGGGTCGGGGAGGCGAGTCTTGACCGGCTCCGTCCGGACGACGGCGAGCGACCAGGAGCGGCCACCCAGGAGGCGGAGGGCCGACACGGGACGCCACGCGCCCGGTTCGGGCTCACCGGCAGGGGTGAGGGTTACCAGCGCGAGGCGGCCCTTGCGGATCCCGTTGGGGCGGGCACGGCGGATGACACGGGCGAACGAGGTCACAGGTCGGCTCCCTCAGGGGCCAGCGGGTGCGGCGCGTCGCTCTCGTCGAACGACTCCGGCTCGGTCGCAGGCCACGCCTCGGATGGCTGACGCCCGATGGCGGTTTCGAGGATGCGGCGCGGAGTGATGGTCATGACGAACCCTCCGTCCAGCACCTCCTCAACCGCGGAGCGCAGGCGTGCTGCTTCATCTTGGACGGGGCGCTCCCAGATGGGTTCACCGGTCTCGGTGAACTGGAAGCCGTAAAACTCGAGCCGCACATCGGGGTCGCCCGCGTAAGTGCCGAACACATGCCAGCCAGGCGGCGGGGACAGCTCCACCTGCTTCATGAGGTCGAGGTCACGAAACGACATTGACCTGCTCCTTGGCGGTGGCGTACGCGGCGTGGGCGAGCTCGCGGAAGAAGCCGAACATGGCGGTGTGCTCGATGGCTTCACCGTCACCGAGGTGCTCAGCGAACGCCTCACCGAGGGTCTGGCCATCCAAGGTCGGGAGGTCGTAGCGCCAGATGCCGTGCTCAGCGGCGAGCGTGCGGAGGATGATGTCGGCCGGTGCGGTCGGGGTGTTGAACTCTTCCGGGTCGATGTCGGGCACGTCGACCGGCACCGTCGCGCCAGCTCCGTTTGCGTACGCGTAGTGGGCGACATCACGGGCGAGCCCGAACACCTCGTAGTGCTCGACGGCTTCGTCCACGCCAATCTGGTTGGCGAACTGCTGGGCGAGGGTGGTGGCGCCAGAGTAGGTGCTCGGGTAGTAGTCGTCGGGCCAGATGCCCCAGTCCGCAAGGACGCCACGGAGCACTCCGTCTGCGGGGTGGGTCGGCTCGTCGAAGTCGGCGGGGTCAGCGAGCACGGGGGCGGTGGGGATGATGACGTCCACAGGGAGTCCTTTCACGGGTGGGGCCGGCGTTCGGGGCCGGTAACCCTCTCCATGCGCAGTACGTCACGGTTCCGCGGGTCACGAAAGACGACAGCCCCTCCGGCGGGGTGCCGGAGGGGCTGTTGTCGAGGGTGACGGTCAGTACGGCGAGGTGGAGCAGTACACCTGCGGGTCGCCGTACGCGGCGGCCCCGCTGACCTTGTTGCCGTTGCCGAAAGCCTGCAGGCGGATGCGGTTGGCGTCGGTGATGTCAGCTGTCACATCCAGCCCCTTGCCGATGCCGCGCGTCCCGAGGTTGACTTCGGTGCTGTCCACGAAGAGGGTGAACAGCCGCTCGGCTCCGGTCTTCGCGGTGTCCGACATGCCGATCGTCGCGCGGAACTTCGTGCACTTGTAGCCGACGTTGAAGTCAGCCCATGTTGCGAAGGAGTAGCCCGTGTACGAGAGCACGGACTTCGGGTAGTGCGTCCCGCCGATGTCGACGGCTTCACTGTCCGACCACATGCCTGACTCATCAACGGAGCGACCGGCGATGTTGTACCAGGACCAGACGGTGTACTTGTACGTCTTCGACTTCGCAGCCTTGGTCGTCTTCGTGGATGGCGCATACACGCGGTACTTCTGCGGGCCCGCCTGGGTGGCCTTCACCGTGACGGAGAACGTCTTCTTCGAGGTGACCTTCACCGACTTCACCGTCGACCAGCTGTCGCCGGAAAGGATCTGGACGGCGACCTTCTTCCCGATGAGGTTCTTGGAGGTCTTCCCCGCGAACGTCAGCTTCGCGCCGAGCTTGACGTTCGACTTGGTCTTGCTGGTGACGGTGACCGTCGCAGCCTTCTTCACGGTGACGGCTTTGAGGAACTTGCTGGACACCCAGCCGGTCCGCTTCCCGACCGTCACCTTCCGCCAAGTGCCGGACGAGCC
>CALALQ010000392.1 GCA_937925595.1 uncultured Demequina sp.
CCCAGTCGCCCTCGAGACCGGCCGCCTGAATGGCCCCACGGGCTTTGGGCCCTCGCGCAATGAGCCGAGCCTTACCCATGACCTCCAGGAGGTCGTCCGCAAGTCCCGCAGCGTCGGCCGCCTCCACCCACGCCCGGAACCCGATGCCGGTGGTCGCAACGACGATGTCCGGCGGGTTCTTGATGATGCGGCGCGTGTCTGCGACCAGCCGCTGGTCGTTGAGGTGAGGCACCGTGGACAGCGCGGGCGCGTGGCGCACGATAACTCCCCGCCGCTCAAGCGCGGCGGCAAGTTCGCGCTTGCGGCGGTCGGCCGTGATGACCATGACACACCCCACGAGCGGCTCGCCGATAGCGGACACGCATCCTCCCCGTTTAGGAGGTGGCGCCTGCCGGGGAGTCCAAGAACCCGGGAGCTGCCACCTCACCGATGACGATAACGGCCGGAGGTTTCACGTCCGTTTCGCGAGCGATACGAACAATCGCGCCCAAATCACCACGCGTGACGCGCTCATGTGAAGTGGAGCCGCGCTCGACGATCGCCACGGGCGTTTCCGCCGGCGCGCCCGCCTCGAGCGCCGCCGTGGCGATGCTCTCGAGGGCGCTTACGGCCATGAGGAACACCACCGTGGCGCCGGAGGTGATGGCAGCGAGCGCGGCGGCATCCGCACCGGCATGGCCAGACGTGACGAGCACCGAGTTGGAGATTCCGCGATGCGTCACGGGAATCCCAGCGAGCGCCGGCACACTCAGCGCGCTCGTCACGCCAGGCACCACCTCGACGTCAACGCCGGCCTCAAGGCACGCGTGCACCTCTTCGCCCCCGCGCCCAAACACGAACGGGTCGCCGCCCTTGAGCCGCACCACGGTCTTGCCGGCGAGCGCACGATCCACCAGGATGCGGTTGATCTCGTCTTGAGGAACTGGGTGATTATCAGGGCTTTTACCCACGTTGACGATCTCAACGTCGTACGGGACGGCAACCAGCAGCTCGGTGGCGCCAAGGCGGTCGGTGACCACAACGTCGGCCTCCGAGAGCGCTTGCCGCCCGCGAACGGTGACCAGTCCAGGATCCCCCGGCCCCGAACCCACGAGGATGACGCGGCCGGACCCGGGACGGCGGCGACGCAGGTCAACGTTGCCGGTGTCGATGAACTCGGCGAGCGCGTCGCGGATGGAGCGGATGCGCTTGGGGTCCGGCGCGTCGAGCGACACGACGCCAACGGTCACGTCGCCGTGCGTCGACATCGCGGCTTGCCGCGCGCTGCCCTTCGCGGCGTCGGAGGCGTCGATGCACCACACGCGCCGCTCGCTCGCCCACGCGGCAATTTGATCATTCAGCTGGGGATCGTCGGTTGCGGCGAGCACCAGCCACGCATCGTCAAGGTCCGACGCTGCAACGGGCTTTGCTTCCCACGTCAGGTCCCCGTGGCTCGCCTGGCGTTGAATATCGTCCGACGCTGCTGGCGCCACCACGCGGACGTCGGCTCCCGCGGTGAGAAAGCGGCGCACGCGGCGGGTAGCGACGGCCCCCGCGCCCGCGACAAGGACGCGCTTGCCTTTGAGGTCAAGCCCAAAGAGCGTCGTCACCGGTAACCGGCCAGGTCAATGAACACCTGGCCATTGTCGATGGTTACGTCGAAAGTCTCCAGGTCCGCCCCGCCGGGAATGACAGGTTCGCGGTCCATCGTGACGAGGCACAGGCCGGTGCCGAGCGAGAAGACCTGCTTGTAGATGGGCGAGGCAATGGTGGGTTCGCCGCCGCGGGTGCCCGTGATGCCGCGTGACATGACGTTGGCGCCGGAGAACGGGTCGAGGTTCTGCACCGCGTGGACCGAACCGTCTGCGAGGCGGAAGATCGCCACCTGCAGGTCACCAAACAGCGCCGCGACGCCCAGGTCCGGGGTGAGCCGGGCGAGGTCGCACACCGGCGTGAGAGTCGCGCTCATGACCGCACGCTCAACGTCTCGCCGGCGATGACGACTGGGCCGCTTGGCCGCCGCTGCCCACGCTCGGTGACGTAGGAGAGCGAAGGATCCGCAGCGTCGGGCGCGTTGACGAAACTCGCGAATTGGGCGAGCCGTTCCGGGTCGCGGAGCACGGCCGCCCATTCGTCCTCGTAGGAGCCGATGTGGCGCTGCATGTGGGCATCGAGGTCGGCGCAGATGCCAAGGGCGTCGTCGACGATGATCTCGCGCAGGCGATCGAGGCCGCCCTCGAAGTCTTCTTGCCAGGGGGCGGTGCGTTGCAGGCGGTCGGCGTTGCGGATGTAGAACATGAGGTACCGGTCGATGACGCGGTAGAGGGTCTCGTCGTCGACGTCCTCCACGAGCAGCTGCGCGTGCTTGGGCGTGAAGCCGCCGTTGCCGCCCACGTAGACGTTCCAGCCCTTCTCCGTAGCGATGACGCCCACGTCCTTGCCGCGCGCCTCAGCGCATTCGCGGGCGCAGCCGGAGACTCCCAGCTTGAGCTTGTGAGGACTGCGCAGGCCCCGGTACCTGAGTTCGAGTGCGATGGCCATTCCCACCGAGTCTTGGACGCCGAAGCGGCACCATGTGGAACCCACGCAGGACTTCACCGTCCGGAGGCTCTTGCCGTAGGCGTGACCGGACTCAAAACCGGCATCTACCAGGCGCTTCCAAATGGACGGCAACTGCTCCATGCGCGCGCCGAACATGTCGATGCGCTGGCCGCCGGTGATCTTGGTATAGAGCCCGAACTCCTTGGCGACCTCGCCGATCACGATGAGCTTCTCTGGCGTGATCTCCCCACCGGGAATGCGCGGGACCACCGAGTACGTGCCGTCCTTCTGCATGTTGGCCATGACACGGTCGTTGGTGTCTTGGAGCGCGGCGCGGCCCTGGGCGAGGACGTGGCCGTTGTACAGACTTGCGAGGATCGAGGCGACGGCCGGCTTGCAGATGTCACAGCCGCCGCCAGTGCCGAAGCGGCCGATGATCTCGCTGAACGTGCTCAACTCAGAGACCTGCACAGCACTGAAGAGTTCCTTGCGGCTCATCGCGAAGTGCTCGCACATCGCATTCGAGACTTCGATGCCAGCGCGCTCGAGTTCCGTGGTGGTGATCTTCTTGACCAGCGGGACGCAAGACCCGCACGAGGTGCCCGCTTTGGTGCACGCCTTCACCTGACTCAGGTCAGTACAGTCGTGCTCCTTCACGGCGTCGCGGATGGTGCCGGCGGTGACGTTGTTGCACGAGCAGACGGTCGCTGAGTCCGGGAGGTCGAGTTGGGGCCGTTCCGCTGCGCCTTCGGGCAGCAACCATGAGGCGGCATCGCCGGGCAGTTCGGCGCCCACCATGGGGCGCAGGCTTGAATAGGCCGACGCGTCGCCCACCAGGATTCCGCCGAGCAGGGTTCGCGCGTCGTCAGTGAGCACGAGCTTCTTGTAGACGCCCGCGACCGGGTCCGCGAACACCACTTCAAGGGAGCCGGGGGTGGTGGCGAAGGCGTCGCCAAAGCTCGCGACGTCCACTCCCAGCAGTTTGAGCTTGGCCGACGCGTCGGTTCCGGGATACGTCGAGGCTCCCCCAAGCAGGCGGTCGACGGCGATCTCCGCCATCGTGTAGCCGGGTGCAACGAGCCCCACCCAGGCGCCCTGGATCGAGGCGACCTCGCCGATCGCGCTGACGTGGGGGTCTTCCGTGAGGCACGTGTCGTCGACACTCACCCCGCCGCGCTCGCCCATGGCGAGCCCGGCGGCGCGAGCGAGCTCGTCGCGGGGCCGCACGCCCGTGGCGATGATCACCACGTCCGTCGCGAGTTCAGCGCCATCGGCGAACCTCACCGACCCCACCGCTCCGGAGCGCGCGGGAGTGAAGCGCTCCGTCACGGCGTCGAGCTTGACCTGGACGCCAAGTTGTTCCACGAGGCGCTTGAGCGCCGTGCCGCCTGCCTCGTCTACCTGCACGTTCATGAGACGCGGGCCAGCCTGGATCACGGTGGAGACCAAGCCCAATTCCTGCAGCGCTCCTGCGGCTTCGAGGCCCAAGAGTCCGCCGCCAAGAACCGCACCGCGGAGGACTCCCCCGCGTTCCGCGCGGAGTTTCTCGACGTAGCCGCGGATGGCGGCGACGTCATCGATGGTGCGGTAGACGAACACCCCTGGCAGATCCGCACCTTTGATCGGCGGCACCCACGCGTAGGTGCCGGTCGCGAGCACCAGGTGGTCGTAGCGCTCCGTGGAGCCGTCGGCTGCGGTGACCGTGCGCATCGCCCGGTCGATGTGCTCGATCTTGTGGTCGCGACGCAAGGTGACCAGAGCGTCGGACCATAGGGAACGGTCGCCAAGCTCAAGGTCTTCGGGGTGGCGGCCGGTGAAATAGGTGGTGAGGGCGACGCGGTCGTAGGGGCGGCGAGGCTCCTCTGCGCAGACGGTGACGCGGTAGCGGCCCTCCGTGTCGCGAGCGCGCAGGGCCTCAACGAAGCGGTGCGCGACCATGCCGCCGCCGACGACGACTACGTGTTCCGGGGACTCGATCATGCGAGCCACGCTAGGAAGGGTGTGTTACGGGCGGGCCGGCCAGGAGTAAATGTCTTGGAACGTTTCTCTCACCTGATAACGCCAGTCACTGTGAGAAGTCTCCACCCGCGGTCAACGCGGATACCCAGCGTTCGCCAACTCGTGCACGGAACCCGGAGCGGCTTAGTCCGAACCGGCAGCGCGGGCACAGAAATTCGCAACCTCGTAACTGGCCGAAGTGGGCGTCACCCGGTCAACGCTGAACTCCTTGGATCCTTCCACCCCTCGAGCGAGCCACGCTTCGCCACCAAGCGTGTCCAAAGTCGCAACGTCGACCTCCACTGCGTTCTGCGTTGTATATGCAAAGAACGTCATGGCGTCTGCAGGGTCGTGGCTTGCGCCCGTCGGGAGGAGCTCAACTACCACCAGGTCGGTGCTGACCTCGCCGGTCCTCAGAGTCTCAGCGGAGACGTCGAGGCTGATCTGCGTATCAGTTTCAGTAGAACCCGCTGGGCTGGAGGCAAGCAAACTCGCCACCTCCGAGCCAAATGGCATGGTGACGCCAGCACGCTGTACCGCATCTCCCGTACACAGCGGGAACTGCACGATGAATGCGCCGTTCACAGCTCGCTCGATCAGCATTGGCATGGCCGCGTGCCGACGTGGCTAGTCCCTGCAAACAGTGACGCCCGGCGCTTCCTTGCACGACTGCTCTTCCACTACGACGACAACGCGTTCCCGGGATGAACCCGCCGCGTATCCGAACGGCGAGACGGCTAGATCGCCCCGGGTATAGCCCAGTACGAGTCCACCCGGAGCCGACGACTTGCGTGATGTCCGCGACCCACGACCGACCTAGCCCGCCCTCTATGAAGCGACGCTGAACAAGGTCCGCAGGACGTCCACCGCGAGAGTGCGGCAGATGGTCTCGAACCCGAAGTGGGCCGACCCTCGCAAGAAGAGACCGGAACCAGTTCCCGGACACTACACACGGTGCCACATGCGTCACGGGAATGCCGTTCCGACGCTGCCCTTCTCGCGGCGCCACCGTCGCCTCTCCTGAAGACGGCTGGCGCGCGCACTGTCGGCGCCGGCGATGATCTGGGCCGCGATTCGACCACTGCCGCTGCGCGGGCAAGATTGGTGAAAGGCTTATCGATCCGAGCCACTCGTGTCCACACAGAAGTCCACTATTGCTTGACGCCCGGTCGAATCAGAAACGCGCTCAACAGTCGAATCTGCGCCCGCCGCGGTCCCGCGCACGAGCCAGGTGTCTCCTCCGAGTTCCTCCAGAGTTGTTCGGTTTACCGAGACCTCGCCTCGAATGGTATAGACAAAGATTCGGACGACGTCACGCGGATCGTGGGAAGCAGCGGCTGGCAACGGCTCAGCCACCTGAAGTCCGCTATTCAGTTGACCCGTCAGAAGCGTACTTGCATTGATGTCTAGTTGAACCTGCGAGTGGGCTTCGGCTCGACCGTCGGCGCT
This sequence comes from uncultured Demequina sp., assembly GCA_937925595.1. Next base: position 5,968 of record CALALQ010000392.1, read on the forward strand.
CGAGACCTGTAGGGAGGCGACATCTTGGCCGGACGGAACGGTCACTCCGGCGAGGTCGACGGCGTCCCCGGCGCAAAGTGGGAATGTCGCTGTGAGTGAGCCGTCCGCGTTCTGAGAAACCATCATAGGCATGGGTTCGAGGCGGGGTGTTGTGGGCATGAGCGCACACCCAGTGACCAGTAACCCTACAAGCAGGGCAACGCAACTGCGACTCGCCATACGCGAGGTGAGCCTAATGCTCACGAGCTGCACCTTTGTTCATAGCCGCCGTCATTATATCCCGCGGTGCGCTCAATGGGTCTGCCGCAGCGTTAGGTGACATCTGATCTGGCTTGCTCCTCGGGGCGGCCT
>CALALQ010000393.1 GCA_937925595.1 uncultured Demequina sp.
ATGCGGTGGTATCGCGACCACCAGTTGCTCTCACGACTACTGGTCTCAGGAGGGGGCTGTTGGCAGAACTATTCCTGGTGCGGATCGCGGCGGGTTGGAGTTCCTGGTTTTCCTGTAGTAGTTGCACAGTTTTCCTGTGGCCGGCGGTGGAACGCCGACCGTTGGCGCATCGAACCGGCTCACACGCTGGCGACCGGACGTCCCGCCCACTCGAGTAAGGCGGCGTTTGCCCGCACGCACCGCCTTCGATGTGGGACAGCCGGTGGAGGCCAGCACCACGGTGAGCTTCCGCTATGGATGTGCCTTCATACCCCGCGGAAGGGGCTTGAAGTGCACGACTGACAACAATCGGTTGGCTCGCGTCAACGCGGTGTAGAGCGTGCCTTGACGGCCGACATTTTCTGGGAAGTCCGCCGGCTCCACCACGACCACGCCATCGAACTCAAGCCCGCGTGCCCGCTCCGGTGGAAGGAGCTTCAATGCTTTTTCGGCGGCACGCCATGTGAAGGCGTCGCCCTCGTCCGCCTTCCATCCCCGGCGCGTCAGCGCTCCGCGAACGGACGGAGGCGACATCGTGATGATCGCCACCGTGCCGGTCCCGACCCGGTCCTGAAGCGTCTCCGCGGCTTTCATCGTGGTCTCAGCGATTTCATTTGCGGAAATTGCTCGCTGCACCGTGGGCGACTCGCCATCCTGCTGCAACGAGTACAGTGCTCGTTCCCTCGCCGGAAGCAGTTGGTTGGCGAACCGGATGATTTGAGATGTGGATCGGTAGCCTCGTTGGAGGACCTGCACCGGAGCCCTTCCGCCCTCGTCCTCTATGCCAAAAAGCGTTGCGATGTCGTCCCAGCTGGCAAACGTGTGATCCGTGCGTCGCTGATTCATGTCTCCGAGAATCGTCCACCCGCCCGCGTTTCCAAGCCTGCCGAGTGTCTCCCATTCGATGGGGTGAATGTCCTGCGCTTCATCGACGATGATGTGTCCCGGATTGGGTGTTCGGGAGGTTCGAGCGCCGATGTACGCCATCATCCCTCGGTAGGAGCTGATCCGACGCCTTTTCAAGTCGTCATAATTGCTGGGAAGATCCCGGAGGTACTTAACCCACTCCGGTTCGAGACCTTGGGCGGGCGGGTCTTGAAGGAGCCACAGCAGTTCGGCATACAAGTCACTCGCTGTCGGCTTCTCCCCGACATCATCGAGCGCTGCCCGGGCTCTGGTGTAAGCGGTGTCAACAAGCCTGGCAAGTTCAGGACTCACGTCCTCCCATACAAGTGTGTCCGTTGGGACTTCCGAGCGGGGCAGCCCCGCCAAGTCTTCGAGCAGATTCGGAATTGCTTTCACTTCGTACCGGCCGTCGTCGCCGATCAACTTGCGGAGGGCGCTGCGGACGTGCTCAACATACTCCACCGTCGGCCCAAGAAGCAGGACGCGTCCCCGCGCCCTTGAAGCCTTCGGGACATCATCACTCAACAGGTAGGCGGCGCGATGGGCGGCGATGATCGTCTTCCCTGTTCCGGGGTGACCTTGAAGTACCTGGCTTGCAAACGCGGGCTGCGTGATCGCCTCATACTGATCTGACTGAAGTGTTGCCAGGACGGCGGACATAGCGGCCGTCTTTGGGGTCGCGAGTTGGCGACGCAGGAGATCCGGGGCACGAAGGGGCGGCCCTGGGACCACTGGAAGAGTCGGCTTGGCTAGCCGAGTTGGGGATTCAACGCCCTGCGCCGCTGCCCCGGCGACTAGTGGCGCAGAGGCGGAGGCGGGTTCCGCCCCCAGATTCGAATGAGAAGAGGCTTCTTGGGGCACGGAGAGCGTCGGGCGACGAGGGCCGGGCGCTCGCGGGACCTGCAGTTGCTGCTTTGGGAAAAGCTCTCCCTTTAGGTCTTGACCGACGGCCTCGTCCTCGAAGTCCACGATCCGGCCCCCGCGGTGTGCAAGCACGCGCACGCCGACAACGTCGTCGCAGAGCTCGTGATGGTCATCTAGTTTCCGGTAGAAGGTGCAGGCAATCGCGGCGGTCCAGTTCCATACTTGATAGTCCTCGCCCACATGCGACGCGGTGCCGATGTAGAAGTCTCGGGCGCCCTCGAGCAACTCGCTCGGCCCGGCGAGGGCAACGCGGCCGATCAGCTCCCCTCGGGACGCAATGTCGAGCTTCGTGGTAGTGGTGAGGGTGTTCTGCGTCTGTTGATTGACCAGCGTCTGAAGTCGCTTCGCCTTGTTCGCCAGGGCTTCGTTGTACCGCCGCTCGATCGCGGCTTCATCCGCAGCCACGCCGGCATGGCTGGCATCCGTCACGGGACAACCTCCAATGCGCAGACCGCCAAGTAGCGCAGTGACACTGCGTTTGGTTGCTTTGCCTCAAGCTCGGCCATCAGCGTTTCGAAGCGCTCCTGCTGTCGACGTCGTTGGCCTTCGACCATCCTCAGCACCTTGTGGCCGCGGTCGCGCTCCAACATCGTCTGCATGCGACGCTGGATGCCCGCCATTCGTCGGGCGTGCTGATCGGTAAGGATCGCACGTCGCGCCTCGGTGAGCGCACCCTCTTCGATGTCTCGGCGATCCTGAACTTCGCGATGACGTCGTTCGAGTTCTCGCTTCGCTCGGCTCGCGAGGCGAGGAAGCACGGAGACTTCGACAGCGTTACCCTCCCGAAGCTGCCCCCGAGCCAAGGCCGCGAGAACCGCGTCTGCGGCAGCGTCGCCTTTGTAGACCCCATGCTCGTCGACGGCCGCGCCCCAGATCTCGTCGCCGCCGCGACTTGCGTGTTCTGCGTGCGCAAGCACGACGAGATAGCGCCCCTGGTCAACTTCTTCGGTTGCACGAATGCGGACGCAAGCGAACCGCGCTTGCCGATGTCCCGGAACCTCGGCAGCCGCCATCACGAGTGGGTGGTTCGCAGATATTAGCTCGATCTCGCTCGTGCGCGCGAGTTCTTGATCCACGGACAGGTGTATAGACACGTGGTTCTGAAGGTCGGAGACCAAGGTCCCTGTCTCCGCCCGTGTCCGTCGCCCGCGTTGGGTCAGGTCGACCACGCGACCGGCCATTGCCGGGTTCCCCCGGAGTTCGATAGTGCGACCATCGGCACTCCAGGTCACAGCGTCGCCCCCGTCCGTGAGAGCCCAGTCATCCAGCAAATGGGCGAGCTCGACCTGTCCCAGGTAGCGGCCGGAGGCGATCAGTTCGTCCTCGAGCCCCGCCACCTCCACGTCATTAGAGATGATCAGGCTGGCGGCCGATTCAGCGACCTGCCGGAGCCCTTGCCTCTGCGCTTCTATTGCCGTGAGGAATTGTCGCGCCTTCTCCTCCTGCTGCGCCGGCGTCAGCCGGAAGTCCATCGCTGCGCGGAGCACATCCATGTGCTGCCCAATGATCGGTTCCAGCTCTCCGATTGATTGCTCAAATATCGCGATTCGCTGCAGTACGCGGAACATGATGCGCGAGTCGATTGCCTCGTCGTTGTAGAAGTTGCGGATGAGGATCTTCTCGGACTGCTGACCGATGCGGTCGATGCGGCCAATGCGCTGTTCGATCTCCATCGGGTTCCAGGGCAAGTCATAATTGATTACTGCCGAACAGAACTCAAAGTCCAAGCCTTCCGAAGCGACCCTGTTGGCAAAGAGAAAGTCGTACTCGCCGGCACGGAAATCCTTCATGATCTTCCTGCGCTGCGCGTGCTTGACGTCACCGTTCAGAACAGCGATGCGGAAGCTGTCCTTGTACGCCGCCTGTAGATACTTCAGGGTGGCCTTGGACCAGGTAAACAACAACGCCTGACGTCCGAGTTCGTGAAGTTCCCGCAGCACCTCGCCGAGCGTGTTGAGCTTCGTATCCGGTGTGCTGAGAACGTCGCGCGCTGCTGCCACAAGCTCCGGGTGTGGGTCCACCCAGTTCGCGCTACGGCCGTCGGTGGAGTCGCCGACCCAGATTTCAGGGTCCGACTTGAGGACTTCGCGGGCGGCGAGGTGGATGCTTGTGCTCGCAAGTCGAATGGGCATCTGCATTGAGAAGTAGAGCGGCGTGTTTGCAAGGTCAGCCCGTCGCGCACACCACTTCAGGTACTCGTCATAGAACGCCGATTCGGCAGGATTCCAGACGATCTCGATTCCTGGGTCGGCGTCGCGCATCGCCTTTCTCTCATCGACTTCTGCGCGCCGCGTGCGGGTAACGGTCGTTGAGAGTGCATTGAGTTCGCCGATAAGGCGCCGAGCGTCAGCGACATCCTTCGGCGTCAGGGGGGCGCGATTCAGGATCTCCTTGAGGTCAACAAACTCTGGTCGCAGCGTGATCGCCTTTTCGAAGACGAGGCCACCCAACCTACTGAGCACCCGATCGAAGTCGGCACCGCGCGCGTCCTGCCGGGTGAGCATCCGACCGACCTCATTGAGAACCGCGTTCGGTTCGAGCCGCGCCTCAAGATCATCGATGGTGTCGAAGTCTGCGGGCTCCAGGAGCCCGAGGAGGTGAAGCAGATCGGTCTCCCGCAGGTTGATCGGTGTAGCGGTGAGGAACACCATGTTCGAACCGATCGTCCATTCGGAAAGTTGTGTACCGAGTTGGTAGCTCTTGGTCTCGCTGTTGCGCATCGAATGCGCTTCGTCCACTATGACGAGGTCGAACTCCGGGGGATTCTCCTGCAGCTCCTCGAGAGCTTCCCACGACCGGAGAGCCTCCAACGAGACGACGTATGACTTGCGCCGCGGCACCCGACCCTCGCGGTGCTGCTCGAGGAATCGCTTAAGCTCATCCCGATTGAGCTGGGTGACGTCGAATCCAAATCGCTCCAGCATCTCGTCGCGCCACTTGTCAACGAGGACCGATGGGCACACGATCAGGACCCGGTCGGCTTCATGGCGGGCTTCGAGTTCCGTCCAGATGAGCCCGGCTTCGATCGTCTTGCC